>JAILBR010000043.1 GCA_024680795.1 Bacilli bacterium
GGAAAGCCTAATTCACTTTCCCTATCTATCCTAAGTATTTATCTAATACTGCGACTAGTTCTTCAATGTTAATTGGCTTAGCAATATGAGAATTCATACCCGCTTCTTTTGCATTCACTTTATCATCACTAAACGCATTAGCGGTTAAAGCGATAATTGGAATATCTTTTAACGGGCTATCTAAGCTTCTAATTTCTCTAGTGGTTTGGTAACCATCTATACCTGGCATTTGCACATCCATTAAGATGAGGTCAAAGTCTCCAACTTTTGCGTTCTTTATTTTTTCTAAAGCTTTATAACCATCTTCTGCTTCATCAGTGTCATAATCTAAATCTTTTAAGATTTCAGTAGCGATGATACGGTTAACTTCGTTATCATCGACAACAAGAATGCGATATTTAACATCGTCTTTCTTCTTGTTTTCTACTTTTTCTTCATTCTTTGTTTCTTCAACTGGTTTATCAGTGATTGGGAATTCTAATGTAACAACAAATTCACTTCCTTCACCTAATTTAGAAGTTAATGAAATTGTTCCTCCCATTAATTCGATAAGGCTCTTAGTAATAGACATACCTAAGCCTGTACCAGTAATCTTACTAACTGTCGTAGATTTTTCTCTTTCAAATGGTTCAAAGATCTTGGCTTGGAATTCTTCTGACATACCAATACCGTTATCTTTAATCTTGATAATAAACTTGGCTTTCTCGCTATCTTCACTTTCCACTTCTTTCAAGTTAACAGATATACGTCCTCCCTCATTTGTATATTTAATCGCATTGGAAATCAAATTGATTAACACTTGATTAAACTTCAATCTATCAACGAGGATATATTCATGTTGAACATCATTTTCAAAAATGAGTTCTTGTTTCTTATCACTAGCTTGTCCACGTAAAATCGCATCGATTTGATTCATGATATCAATGATGCTTTCTGGTAAGACACTTAATGTAGCTTTACCATTTTCAATCTTTGACATTTCTAAGATGTCATTAATCAGACCTAAAAGTAATTCACTAGAAGTGGATATCTTCGCTAGATAATCTTTTAATAAAGCTTCTTCACCGATATGCTTCTTCGCTAAGTTAGTAAAACCAATAATCGCATTCATCGGTGTGCGAATATCATGAGACATGTTAAATAAGAAGCTAGACTTAGCTTCGCTAGCTTTCTTAGCCTCTTGATGGGCAATAACTAGTTCTTGGTTTTGTTTATTGATGATATCAATATTCTTTTGCAATTCAATAGAATAGGCTTTTTGTTTTTTAGAATTACTATAAGCAATAATGGCAAAGATAACCGCTAAAATGATCATTTGAACAGCGACAATGATTAAAACAATGATATATGGATGACGTTCTAAAACATCTTGAACAGAGAAAGATGTATATCGATTAGTGACCCACTTTTCATCGAGTTTTTCAATGAATCCTTCAATTTGTAATTGTTTAATTACTTCATTAAGTTCTTTGCATAGTTCTCCATCAGTGGCTTTTAAAGCCATACAGCCATACATGTAGCTCACTTGATAACTAGACACTATTTCTCCTCTAGCACCAAGTTTATCCACGAAAGAATTACCAACTTGAATTGGACAAATAACATAATCTAATTCATTAGAGAGTAACATCTCAAACATTTGTTGATAAGTATATCCAGTAATAACATCAATACCTAGTTCATCAAATTTGTTATAGGCAGCAACTCTCTTGCCGTATAATTCACCAACGTATTTGACTTTAGTTTTGCCATACACAACATATTGTTTTTCATCAGTTGGGATAGTGCCGATAATATCATCATCTCTTAAGATGGCGTTAGCTTCCATATTTAAGATGACTTGATATTTACCACTCTTTAAGCCAGATTGAACATCTTCCCAATCTAAAAGTTCTAATTCAAGATTCATCTCCATGCGATTAGCGACTTCGGCGATTAATTCAACATCTAGTCCTTTATATTCACCATCTTCAATATAGGAGAATGGTTCATAATCATGGTCAGTAGCGACATATAAGGTTTCCGCTGCTGGACCGAAGTCTTTTGGTTTAATTGTGACTGTCGGTTTCTTATCAAAGGCACCATTATAATTAAGGAATGTGAAAACAATGGCGATGATTGTCACCACAATAAAAGATGACAAAATTGCTGCAATGATCTTGTTTAGATTCCTCTTTTTTTCCATACTTTAGTCTTTACAAATTTCCGCTAATTCGGATCTTTTTTGTTCAATTATATCTAATAGGGGTTGGTAATCCATTTCTTTACCAGCTCTTAAATATTCAGTGATTTCAAAGATTGGTTCATATAATGGTTCTAAAGCTAAATTAGCGACAACGCCTTTTAATCCATGAGCGGCTTGAAAGCCCGCTTCATAATCTTTATTAGCGATTGCTTGTGGTAATTTAACAAAACCATCATTACTTGGAACCATCTTTACTAAACGTAAATAAAGTGACTCTTTATTCACGCATCTTTTTAATCCGGTTTCAATATCAGCCCCAAAGGCCACTAAGCTATCTAGAGTTAACATATTATTTACCAAATCCTTTCTCGATCAATAATTCGAATTCTTTAGCGGGAACTGGTTTAGAAAAATAATATCCTTGGATAATATTGTAGCCCATACTTTGTAAGGCCACGACTTGTTCTCTAGTCTCCACACCTTCAGCGACAAGATTGACCTTTAAATATTTAGCGATGTCGGCAACAATTCCTACCATCTTAAATGTCTTATCATTTTTAAACATTTCTTTGACGAACTTCATATCGAGTTTTAATACGTCAAATGGCAAAATTGAAATCGTATTCAATGATGAATACCCACTACCGAAGTCATCAATCTCAACAGTGAAGCCTTCTTCTTTAAATTTCTCAACAATCGCCACAGCTTGATCGATTTCATTGTTATAAGCGGATTCAGTGATTTCTAAATATAAATCTTTTACACTGATACCGACTTCATCAATGATTTCACGAATGTGATTGACTAAGTTCTTATCAAACATATCAATACGAGAGATGTTAACGGAAATAGGTATGGTATAACCATATTTCTCCTTCCATTTTTTCACCTGCATCGCGGCTTCTTTCCAAACGAATCTATCCACTAAACGAATCGCCCCATTTTCTTCGAAAATAGGAATGAAAACGCCAGGGGAAATAAACCCTAATTCTGGATGGATCCATCTGATTAAAGCTTCCGCGCTAGAAAGAACGAATTTATTACCGGAGATATTGACCTTTGGTTGGTAATAAACTTGGAATTGTTTTTCTTCGATAGCTCGTTTAACTTCTCTAACTAATCTCTCTTTGAATAATTGTTTCTTTTGGGCTTCTTGGTCAAAGATGTGATATTTTTCTTTGTTACTATTTCTAACTTCATCGCAAACTTGTTTAGCTAAATCGATTCGTTTATCAACAGATTCTTCTTTGCTATCAACTTGATAGATACCTAAATGGAATCTTAAATTGTTGACGTTATATTTCTCGATTAATTCTTTATCAATTTCACTCATCAATTCGCTGTAATTAGAGATACGATTCGTATATAAAACAAAGTATTCAGATCTTAATCGACCGACGATACCATTATGTTTTCTCACGATTTCTTTTAAGATATCCGCTAAAGAACGTAAAGCATAATCCCCAGCATCTCGACCATATAATTCGTTATATAGATTTAATTTATCTACACCGACAACAACGACATCAGTCTCATCATCTGGGTGATATAAGTCAATCTTAGAAGCATATTCAATAAAGACATGCTTATTATATGTATCAGTTAATTCATCTCTTTCTGCTGCTTGAATAATCATTCTATCTTCACTTAATTCAATAGAACGACGAACACGGGCAATAACTACTTCTGGTAAATCATATGGTTTAGTAATAAAGTCTGCTGCACCTAATTCAAGCGCATCTAATTCACTTTGTTTTTCACTAGTTAAAACAATAACTGGAATTCTTTTATATTTTTCATCAGCTTTAATAATCTTCAAGAATTCTAAACCGCCCATCACCGGCATATTGATATCTAAAAGAATTAATGAAATAGGGGTTAATGCGGTTTTAACAACATCTAAAGCTTCTTTACCATTTTCTGCGGTTAACAATTCATAACTATCAGATAAGATTTCAGATAAGATTTCTGTATTAATAAATTCATCTTCAACGATTAAAATCGTTCTTCTGATTTGTCTAATGATGTTGTTGTTTTTGCTCATGATAATATCCTTTAGATTAATAGTGAGGGTGATAAAATACCGATTTAACTTGATATATACGCATTATATCTATTTTAGTTAACTAAATTAGTATAAAACTTATTTGCACGCGTGACAAATAACTTGTGAAATATATTAGTGATTTTTTTATAAAAATTTGAGGGTGACATACTCCCACCACTTATAAAAGTGGGGGCTTCTTGCAAGTTATGTTAAATATAACCATTTAAGCATTTAGAAAAATTATCGATTCAAATATTCATCTTTTTGTTTAACTAACAAAAGGTTTTGTTGTGAGACAAAGTGTATTGGTGTAAAATGCAAGCACAGATCAAAGAATATGAGAAAAGAAGAAGAGGCAAAGCGGCTTAAAAAGAGTTTCAAGGTTTCTCAAGCCGCAATTGCAAAAGCGTTAGCGTCAGACTTTATTTGTAGTTTTTACGTGAACATCAAAACCAAAAGATATATTGAAAATTCATCAAGTGATGTTTATAAATCATTGAACTTACCCGCATTGGGAAATGATTTTTTCTCCGCTGAAAAAAATGGGTTTTTAGATATCATTCATCCTTTAGACCGTGACTTATTTCTCACTGCTTTTAACCAGAAAAATGTCACACGAGTTTTATCTATTGATAAAAGTATGTCTTTAGAATTCCGCGTTGTCATTAACAATCAACCTATCTATATGCAGATGAAAATCACCAAGATGATTGATGATGAAGATCATATCGTTGTCGGTTTAAGAAATATCGATGCTCATATGAAACGTATCGAAGAATATGAAAAAGTGAGAAAGAACAATCTCACATTTGCCGGTATCGCTACCGCTTTAGCGGCCGACTATGTCTCTTTAGTCTACGTCAACACTAAGGATGATTCTTATAAAGAATATTATTCAACTGAGAAATTTAAAAAGCTCGGTGTTCCTCAACAAGGTAAAAGAGTGTTCTGGGGTGAAGAAGGCTTATTTAAACATGTTTATGAAGACGACGTTCCTCTATTTGAAGCAGCCTGTAGTAAAGAAAATATTTTAAGAGTTCTCTCTATTGATACTAGCTTTGCTATCAATGTTAGATTGTTGTATGAAGGTAATCCGATATATGTTCGTATCAAAATCTCAAAAATGATGTTAGAAGATGAATATCATGTTGTTATTGGTATATCAAATATTGATGAGCAAATGAAACGTGAACAAGTCTACAATCAATCATTAAATGAAGTAAGAGAAATCGCTTATCGAGATTCATTAACTGGAGTAAAAAGTAAACATGCTTTTTCAGAATTTGAAGCCAGTTTTGATGAAGAAATTAAGCAAAACTCCAATTTTTCATGCACAATCTTAGTTTGTGACGTTAATGGTTTAAAGAAGGTAAATGATACATTAGGACACAGCGTTGGTGACCAATATATCAAAGATTCTTGTTACTTAATTTGTCATACATTCAAACACTCTCCAGTCTATCGAGTAGGTGGAGATGAATTCGTTGTCGTCCTTAGTGGTGATGACTACACTAACCGTAAAGAATTACTAAAAGAGATTAATGATACGATTGATGTTAACCACACTCAAGGAGGCATCAGTATCTCGATAGGCTATGCTGATTACATCCCTAATGTTGATCACTGCTTACAAGATTTATTCAAGCGAGCAGATGAGATGATGTATCAAAGAAAGAAAGAATTAAAAGCAGAGCGAGTTAACTAACCCGCTCCTTTTATTTATAAAAAGAATGGTGATTACTTTCACCATTCTTTAGCTTCTAATTTGCTAATCTCCCATTTCACTGGATGAGAGTCTCAATATTTCACATCACAATGACCGCAAAATTGATGTGGTGTCCTTAGAAAATCAATAATCTCTTTTTTACTATGGTCGTAAATAGATATCCCGTCATTAGTGTTATCTATATTTCATTAAAAAGGGGCAAATTCCATGAAAATTAATCACAAAATATTGATAATGCCTTTTCGGGTGGTTAGACGAATATTTATAAATCTAGACTATTTTGATTTAATAGAAATTCCTCTAATGAGATTATCAGGATGCCATCTTTATTTGTATAACTTAATAGTGGTTTGTTGATGACTACTATTTTCTTAAAAGACCCAGGAACTGCTAGCAAAGCATCGTATTCGTTATTAAAATGCTTGCCAACTGGCACCTCATCCATAACTTGAATGTAGTACTCCTTGCTTCCTCTTCTCACTATGAAATCTACTTCGAGTTGAGCATAAACCCATTTACCTAATTTATTCTTTACTTTGGTTTCAACAAAGCCGACATCAACGAGATATTCTCGAGTTTTCAATTCGTTATATATAGCGTTTTCAATAAGAAATCCTTCGTTTGGTTCTCTGAAATTTATTCTCACGTTCCTTAAGCCAATATCTTGACAGTAAAACTTGCTTGGAGTGTTGAGATAAGCCATTCCTTTAATGTTATATCGTTTAACTTTATCGAATAAAAACGCGTCTTTTATACCTTCAATAAATTTTGTAACCGTTTCATTATCAATTTTGATTTGTCTTTCGCTCTTTAAGTAATTTGTCATATTAAGTGGGTTTGTTAAATTGCCCGTAACAGAACATAAGGCATCAACAGTCGCACTTAATTCATCAATTAAAGATGTGTTGATATTTCTTCTAATATCATCTATGTAAACTTTTTTCATTAAATTATCTAAGTATTTGATTTTGCCTTGTTCAGTATTTTCTTCGAACAATCCAGGCATTCCACCAAATCTTAAATACTCCTGTAATGCGAATCTTTTATCCCCCTCGAATGCGGGATAATATTCTGAAAACGAAAGAGGTCTTACATTAATCTCTGTTCCCCTATCTTTGAATTCATCATTTATGTCTTTTGATAGAAATCTTGAATTGCTTCCAGTGATATATAAATCATAATTTTTGTGCTTATTTAATGAGTTAGCCGAACGAACGAAATCATCGGCAAGTTGTATCTCGTCAATAATTATGTAATATTGCTTATTTTCATCGTTGGCGATTTTTTCAATGTACTCTCTCAGTTTTCCTTTTTCTAATAAACTATCATTTTTCTCATCATCCAGCTCAACGTTGATAATTTGTTCTTCTTTTACTCCATTATCTAAAAGATATTGCTTGAAAAATACGCCAAGTAAATATGATTTGCCAGATCTTCTTAAGCCAGTGATAATTTTAATTTTCGATGAATGTCTTTTTTCAATAAGTTATTTTAAATAATAGTTTCTGTTAATCATATTGTTCTCCGCAATTTTCTGACAATTTCCGGTTTTTTGCGATTTAATCATAACATTTGGATCATACTTTTCAATCTGATGTTGTGTTTTTAGTCTACTTTTCCATTTCTGATTATCAGACAAAAAAAGAAAAAATCAAAATCATTATACTTTTATCGATAATAAAATTATAATTATCTTTTTGAAGGAGGAGGACTAATATGAAAAATAAAGTCATCAGTGTCATCGCTATTACAGGGGGACTAGTATTATCTAGCTGTGGAGGTAGTAATACCGAAGACACCACCAAAGAAAGAATTGTCACTAGAAATGTTTTTTCTCTTAGTGAAGATCAAAAAAGAGTAGAAAGTGTTGGAACATTAAACCTATTGTTTAAGGCTAATGGAGATATCCCATATATCTCTTTAAAAGATGGACTAGAATATATCAACTTAATCCGTCACGCTAGAGTGAGTAAAGATTCTTCTATTTCACTTAAACAAGAAGAGAATAAAGCCACTTACACTTCTACTGATAACGCTCAAGTTGTTATCGACATGCAAGAACAAAGTATCACCTATAATGATTTCACTGGTTTCCTAAACCATGTTCAGCCATATAAAGATACATATTCTTTATTAACACCCTTTAAAGGTTCATCAATTCATCTAATCGATAACAAATATGAAAAAGGAAATAATTATACGGTTAGTTTAAAAAACTATAGTCAGATTGATATCTATAAGCATGGTAATGATTTTTATATGCCACTAACGACATATAACGATTTATTTATCAACCCAAATACAATGACTAATCTTGTCTATAACTTTGAAAGGGTTTATCTATTTTCAGGGAATGAAATCTTCTCCACAAAAAATGATGAAGGAGAAGATGTTTTAACCACATTAGGTAAATCATACTATAGTAGGAAAGCCACTGATCCAACAGTGAGTAAAGAATACGCTGAATATTTTTATCAAAATATCTGTTTAAACTTTGATTACTTATATGGAGTTAAAGGATTAAAGGGAAGAGAATATACAACATTTGATAACTATTTATCCACTAAAGGATATAAAACTGACTTATTAAGTGGAAATGTGAAAAAGATGGATGCCGCTTATGCATACGCTTTATCAGCATTAAAAGATTTCCATACCGTAGCGAGCAATTACTCTCCATTATATGAATTTGGTAAACATGATATCGATGTTGATAAATATGATGCTGAAAAAGTCAAAGAGGAGAAAGAAGAAGATACTCTTAATTTAGCAAGAGTGTTCTCAGGAGCATCTCTTGGTTTTTCAGTAGACACCACTAATAAGATTGCTTATATCGCTTTCAATAACTTCTCTTCTGTTGATGAAAAAGCATTAAGCAAGAGTTCTTGGACTGAAGAAGACTTAGATAATAGCGCTACTCTATTCGCACATGCATATAAAGAAATCACTACCAAATATTTAGGTAGCATTGATTATGTCGCTGTCGATTTAGCCACTAATGATGGTGGAGCCGCTGATGGTATGGCGTATATGCTTGGTATTTTACTTGGTAGATACTCAATCGAGATACAAGATCCATGTACTGGTGCTCACGCAAAATCAACATATGCGGTTGATATTAATAGAGATGGCAAAGTCGATGAAGGTGATATCTCTTTAAGAGAATATGGTAAGAAAATCGTTTTCATTGATTCCCACTTCACTTTTAGCTGTGGCAATGCTTTACCAGTATTTGCAAAGCTCAATTATCCAAGCCAAGTTACCGCGATTGGTGAAACCACTGGTGGAGGTACATGTGTAGTGAGACCAGCCTATACTGCATTAGGTAGTTTATATAATATTTCTGGTATCCAAATGCTATCAAAAAGAAACGGTGAAAAACTTGTTAACATCGAAGATGGGGTAACTGCAGATATCCCTCTAAATGATGTCAGAGCGACAATTGATAGAAACGCAGTTGCAAAAGCACTGTTAGAAAAAAAATAACACAGCGATATTTGCTTTGTGAAAAGAAAAACAACTCCCATTAATGGGAGTTTTTATTATTATCTAATCTTTGTCTTTCGACAAGTTCAGCAAACTTACCATTCTTAGCGATTAAGGAATCATAAGTGCCTTCTTCGATACGTTTGCCATCAAATAAAATTTATCCTGACCATGGGGAATATAAGCCTGAGATGAGTTTAGATATTGTGGATTTGCCACTTCCAGTGCCACCGACAATTGCCACTTTTTGTCCTTGTTTAATCTTGAGGTTGAAGTTAGTGATAACTGGTTTATCTAATCTAGAATAACCAAATGTTAAATCTCTAAGGACAAGGTTACCTTTGATTTTGATTTGTAATGTATATAAACAAATGACCAAACAAAAAACGCGATCATTGTAACAATCACAGCGCCCAAAACAATCCAAGTCACTGGGGAAGAGGATTGCAAATGTTTATTTAAATCATCTGGATTAGTAATGCTGATGTCTTCTTTTCTAGTTGTATTTTTAAATTGTGTTAACAGGTATAGGTAATGATGGTGCCAGTGACTCTCGCCGAGACATCATTTTTATTTTTCTATAAAAAATCCCCAAAGGTTTTAACGCTCATCCATTGGGGATCCGGACATGCCGTCGCATAATCCTAGTTAGAAAATTTCACGAAAGGAGTATTATGACCAAATGCGTCTAATCTCGATTCCCACTTGCACTCATGGAAATCTTATGTGCAAACCCTCTATAGGCAACTAGAGGGGACGTCATAGGAGGTGAGTATGACGGATTTATTTTCTGAAAACATGATATATCCCCCTTATTTCCAATACAATGTACAGATTGTTCAAAAATAAATGACCCTCTAAATTAGAAGGCCATCGATTGAGGTGGAAAGGATTTTTGCTATCTTAATTAATTGATCATAACTAGGACATCTTTGACCACTTTGCCAGAAGTAGACCGCTCGAGTTGAGACATCTAATTCATCAGCGAGTGATTCTTTTGTCACTTTCCTCTCTTTCATCAACTGATAGAGATTTGTACTGAATCGGTTGATGTTGTGCTTTTTCACATTCATCTTCTCTTTCCTCCAAATATTCGAATCCAGTACCAGATGAATGAGTGTGTTTATTTTATATAACTATTTATAAATTGGAAAGTATTTCTTGTAATATTCTTTTAAGTTTTCCTCAGTTGCATGTCTATATTGTTCTATAACTTTGAGGAACTCTTTATAACAACTATCAGCGACATCAATACCATCGATAAGAAGTACATCGTTTGTTTCAGAAGAAGTGAATTTATATAACTCACTTATTCCGTTTGTGAGAATGACCGACAACTCTAAAAAGTTAAAAAGCGGATATTCATGTCCGAGGTTAGAACCATGAACATATCCATGGCACAATTTGTAATATCCAGTTAAATTAGAGAAATGCTGCCCAGAGCGTGAGTCTAAATATGTTATCAAGCCTTCAATGGAATATGGTCTTTCTTTGACGATATCATGATATCCTTCAATCGTGTCTACCCAGCCAAAGTGAAGATAATTGCTTAAGGAACGTTCGGTTTTATTACTTCTATCTTCAAAGAATGTTCGAACGTCTTTTTTATTTTCTTGGCCCAAACTCTTTTGTAAATCTAGTTCGATACATTTTGAAAACATAGTTATAGAATTTGGATTTAGCTTTAAAACGTTAAGCTTTATCGCTGCTTCTAGCATCGCTCTTGCGTGTGGATAGGCGTTTGCGAATAAGTTATCGCTCATGAGAGATATCGTGGTTAAAGATTCAGTGAATAAACTTAAGTATAAAGGTATGTACTTGCTTTCTTTCAATGCTGCGATATATTCACGACATTTAGAGTGAATGACCGCAAGATCGAAAAGGATTGGCATATAGATAAATCTATCGCCCAAAATTAATGGCCTTCTAATTAATAGTCCTTGCACACGATTTCTTAGTTTAATTTGATAGATGACTTTGTTTATTAAGTTCTTACGATATTCTTTATCTTCTTCTAATTTCTTTCTATCTTCATCATTTAAATACATCACGTTAGAACGATGAACGTAGACAATATGTAAACACACTTCATAAAAAGCGAAGTTATCTAAATCTAATTTAATCGCAGACTCCAACTTTCCATCTAGTGTTCGATAATAATTATCATATTCAGGGAACAACTTAAAAATGTCATACATCATTTTAATCATAAAGTTGACATTTATCTGCCCTTTGAACACAGTTTTTAGAGCTTTGTGTCCTTGTTTTTGAAGTTGTTCAATTTCATTTTCCATGCTTATAGCATAGCAAAAAGATTTGCCTATAGGTATGAACAAATTGTTCGATTTTATAAGTTAGGTTTCAAAAACTCAACATAGTCCGCCTATTTTTATAATTTAAATGTTTCGTCGCTACAAATTATTTCTATTTTTTTATGTAATGGTCCAATGAATTCTTTATCCACAATTGATAAGAATTTTACTTTGGTGCCATTATAGGTGATGGAGGTCAATTTGCCACATAACATGAAAGCCGTTATAACAAACCTATAAAAACATGTAAATAAATAAGAATACCTATAAACATGCTTTTTGTTGTTTTCCTTCTTCAATCTTAAACACATCAATATTCGAAGTTTTAAACTTCTTAATCAATATATTAAAGTCCAAAGGCGTAAGTTCGGACGTAACTCGCCCTACAAGATTTTTTAAATTAATCGCCGCATTAATGTCTCTATCGATAACAAGTCCACATTTAAAACACTTATAAGTTCTTGTGTTTAATTTAAGTATTTCGACTTTATTACCACAAAAAGAACAGGTTTTAGATGATGGATAATATTTATCCGCGATAATAATTTGGCAGCCATATAATTGGCTTTTATATTCTAACTCTTTTCTAAAACGATATAAGCCAAGCTTTTGTAATCTTCTCGCAACATTCCTATCACCTTTCATTTTTTGAATTGATAAGTCTTCAATACAAATGTAACGATAGGAATTAGTTAAGATATAGCTAACTTTATGTTCAAAATCTCTTTTGATGTTATCTAGTCTTTCCAATTGATTATCAAGTTTTCTTTTTTGTTTGAAATAATTTTTCGAAAAGATTTTAGGATCATCTTTGGTTCTCGGATGAACTTTTCTAGATAACACCTTTTGAGTTTTGATTATCTTGCTTATTTGCTTATTAATGCTTTCTGGATAATTAACGATCAATCCATTAGATAAAGCGATATTGTTCTTAATTCCTAAATCTAAACCGATTGCATCGTAATTATCATTGTTTATACTTTTGATTGTTTCATCAACTTCGACATTGATAGAGACATAATATTTATCAAATTTTCTTGTTATTCTACAGCCAGTGATATGACCGGCAAACCTTATATGTTCATTGAGTTTAATAGGAAGCATTTTTGGAAGTTTAATATAATCTTTATCAACGCCTTCTTTTTTAATCATTTTCATTTGATCTCCACCAATATAGAAGGATTGAAAGGTATCTTTCTTGCTTTTGAAATGAAGCATATTCCCATTCATTTTAAAGGATTTAATACTTCTTAATGAATCCTTAAAATCCATAAAAGGTTCTTGAGAAACATATTTACTCATTTCATAAACAAATGGGAACTCAACTTTCTTTAAAGCATTGAATTTCTTTTTTAATTTATAAATATCAAAATCAATAGAATTCTTGTTATATTGTTCTAATATCCAGTTATAAGTAAATCTTGCCACCCCAAAAGACTTTTCAATAAATGTTCTTTGTTTATTATTTGGATATATCCTGATCTTCTGAGAGAGTATCATTTACTACTTTATTCATCCCTTCTATTAGTTTTTTATTCTTTTTACTTCTAGAGCCATATAATCTAGCAGATAGCACTGTTATTATTTCTAAAACATCTTTTGCAAGCTCTTCTTCAAATGATGGGTTTTCTTCCCCTTTGTTAATGATAATAACTTCTACTTCTTTAGCTTCGCATATAGAGAATATTAGTTCAGCACCGAAACGAAGAAGTCTATCTTTATGAGTGATAACTAGCCTTTTGACCTGACCATCTAAAATAAGATTTATGAGATTAGTAAGACCTTTTTTATAGTAATTCATCCCCGAACCTAAATCGGATATAATTTCATATTTATATCCTTTTTGGGCACAGTATAATTCTAGAACTTGAATCTGTCTTTCTAGGTCTTTCTTTTGGTCGTTAGAACTAACTCTAGCATAGGCGATAGTTTTCAAATCATCTTGATTGGTTATTATTCTTCTATCAATCTTTTTTAAAGAATCAATATTATATCTTCTCGCCCCGCCAGGAGTAATTTCATCTGGCTTTAATTTGCCATCTTTATCCCAGTTTCTTAATGTTTGAATGGTTACTCCAAGCATTTTAGAAGCTTTACCTATAGACACTAGTTTACTCATGACTTTATGGTACCATATTCAAAAGATAATTTCTATATTTTCTTTACACTTTTTTATTGAATTTTATAGATATTTTGTTGCAGTTAGTAGCCCATTTATCCATTTTCTTTAATGAGGCTGGTCTGGTAAAGAATTTTTAATCTTTTCCACTTTAGTGGATGTAGGTGTTCCAATATCTAAATAAATGATTTCGTCTTTGAAGATATTTAAAAGGAACTTATATTTCTTTTCACTAATTTTATTTTCTTTATAGATTCTTTCGATTAGTTCTCTTAATGATTCTTTTTCTTTAGAAATTAAGATAGCCATGAATGGTTTATTGTATCCTTTAACTGATTTAATTTCTTCCATCACTGCGTCACTAGTCAATGAATTTTCACTGACATAAAATAATGTGCCCTTACATGCATATGGAGCGATAAATCTTGTTGCTACTTCTTTCCAATTTTTTCCTACAGGTATTCCACGATCATACCAAATAGGTAGTCCCTCCATTTGTAAATCAAAAATATCGCAGTACACATCTACATAATCTTTATGTGAATAGGAAACGAAATAATACTCGTTGGTGATAATATCAGGAAGATATATTGTTGGTATTGAATATAAGTCGTTTGACCTAATAATATTCTTCTTGATTTGAACCTGTTCTTTAGGGGAACGCGTTTCTAATTCTTTGATCTCAATAAAGGTTGCTTTTTCCATCATGAAAATATTATATGTCTATATAAATATAATTGTCATTTATAGTTGGAAAGAAGTATTATATTTTTTGAGCGAAAAGGAAGATAAAAATATGTTTGGAAAAGAATTAGCCCATGATGAAACTTACTATAAGGAATATGGTGAATATAAAATCACAAATTCTTATACCGTATATGAAGCATATATCGAAGAGATGCACGATAAAGAAGGCAAATTAGTCACTAATAAAGATGGTTCTCCACGTTATCGTTATATCGATGATAGAGATATTTCTACAGTAAACGAAGATAAACTCGTTAAAGAAATTAGACCAGGCTTATATAAAGATGTTTATCAAGTCAATGGTGACTATGTTGAAAAAGTTGAAAAAGAAGGTAAAAGAATTTACTTTGTTGTCGAACAAGCAAGAGTTAAAACTTTAGCGAAAGATAGCAAAGTCGTTGCTAGAAATGGCACATATCGCTTATTAAGTGAAGTTGGCTATGTCCTTGTTGATGATTATGAAATCGAAAATCCAAAAGTGATTGCGGTTCGTAAATTCAAAACCGAAGATCACGAGCAAGAAGCCAAAGATATCATCAAAAATAAAATTAGAAGATTCTCTGGAGAAGAATAGACCGCAAGGTCTTTTTCTTTTTATATAAATAAAAAGGTCATTTCTGACCCACGTTATCCTAAAGCGATATCAAGTATCATCATGACCACAAATCCGACCGCTAAACCGATGGTAGCGAGGTTTGAGTGTGGTCCTTCATTGGCTTCTGGAATCAATTCTTCAACAACGACATAAATCATGACGCCTGCCGCAAAGGCAAGGGTATATGGAAGGATTGTGGTTACTGCCGAAGTTAATAAAATGGCGAGTAACCCAGCGATAGCCTCTTTATTTGAAAATTATGTTATCGTGTGTTTCGTGATATTTCTTTAATAGCAAATACGTGGTCTTAGCTTCATGGAATATTGGTAATCTAGTAAAGTTATCTGCATATGGAACAACAACTTCTAAGACAAGTGACAAATATGCAGTTGCAAATTTTTCTACGGAATCACAAGACGCTCTTAATTTTGTTTCATCATAATTTACATGGTTTTCGTTTAGATAAGGAGTAATAAAGTTATATAACTTATTGCTCTTAAATAATGCTATTTTTTGGAATAACGAATATGAATTAATGGTTTCTATCATTTCTTCAACTGCATCTGGATGATAAGTATATAGAGTCCCCATAATACCAGCTATATAGCCAAGTCCGTCTTGATAATTATTGGCGAAGGCCGCTCTAGAGTTCATCAATTCATCTTCTTTTTCGCTTGTGTATGTAGTTAATCTAGAAATCAAATACGCAACATACTCGGCTTCGTTTTGGAAGTTATCGCTTGAAATAAATGGTTTAAAATCGCCCTCTTCGATTATCTTGTCAGTTACTTCTTTATCGAAAATATCTAAGAATACACCGTCTTGGCTCATGCCATATGACGATGGATAAAATTTAGAAATGAAGTCATTGCTATTAGCGTGGTTAAAAACATTTTTATATTGTTTTACGTTTTGAGTCTCAATTGTAGAAGGAGCTTCAAAATTATAGACATATAAATCTTTCATATCGGTCTTCATGCTTTTATCTTCCATGACTTTACCAGCAAGGTTTTGCATAAGGGCCGCCGAACGTGAATATCCCGATAACCAGATTTTGACTTTCTTTTGTTGGGTAGACACTACACTCTTTAATTCTTCGTACATCTTTTCAGCACTATTTTCAAACCCGATTGCGTTACCTTCCAAACCGATATGGAAGTTTGCAGACCACTGCATACAGTAATAGTAACTTCTTGCGGATAAGGACAAAATGACAAAATCGTTATATTCTTTCTTCCCAATTACAAATGAATCATATTGTTCACTTTCATTAGAATCATAGTTATCACTTTTATACACAGTAGTATATTCTAGATCTCTATAAAATTTATCGATTGTGGCGTTTTGTGAAGCAGCAAGAGAGAAACCAAGAGATAAAAGCGCTAAGTCCTTACTATAAGTTGTTGAGTCGTTATAAAAGGGATCTAGTCTATAATTGCATATGAAATGTTCATCTTGTGTATTTGGAATATATACTTCAAGTTGTCTATTATCAGTTTCTTTTGGTTTAGGTTCAGTAGAAGAGTTATTACAACTGCAAAAAACGAATAATAACGGGAAAATTAATAGGGATTTGCTGAATATTTTCATAATATTAATATATATCTTTCTTTTTAATATTTATACGTTTTGTAGATTACTATAGTAGTCTTCTAGTTTCTTTCTTGAGGCAACATAGAACTTTTTTAAACTTGGATCGAAGTGTTTTCCCATGCCTTCCATAATTATCTTATTAGCCTCTTCAAACGACATGCTTTCTTTATAGACACGTTTACTGACAAGCGCATCATAAACATCTGCGATGGCCATAATACGCGCTTCAAAAGGAATGCTTTCGCCTTTAAGTTTATTTGGATATCCACTACCATCCCATCTTTCATGATGATAATGAGCTACATTGACTGCGATATTCATAAAATCAATATCATCAGTGCCTTCTAGAATTTGTTTAACGATCCTTGCTCCTTCGGAAGCATGTGTTTTCATTATCTCAAATTCCTCTGGGGTAAACTTTCCTGGTTTTCTTAATATTGCATCATCAACTGCAATCTTCCCTAAATCATGCATAGGAGCGGCTTTAATTAGATTATTACAGAAGGTATCAGAAAGATTTAATGTGTTATCTTTCTTAATCTCACCCACTATGATTCTTATGCAATCACTAGTTCTTTTAATATGGCCGCCTGTAGAGTTATCTCTACCTTCAACCATAGTAGCCATACCAACAACCAGCTTTTCTTGCATTTCAATAACGCTTTTAGTTTTCTTATTAACTTCTTCTTCAAGTTGATTATTATACTGCTTGATAAGTTTGATATATTGCTGGTTTGCGGTATCATCCGTCATTAAAAATTGATATCCGCGGTGCATGCTTCCAACTGACAATCTGTTAATATAGACGAGATATGTTTTGTTTTCGCGTTCAAATAGCCTTGTATTTTTAGTTTCATCGTTTTCAAATTCTGCTACCCAAGGGAGCAAATTCTCTTTTAACCATTGGCTGTTATCAACGCGATGATCCACTACTAGAACGTTGAGCTCTGGTAACATCTCTTTTGCGGTTTCGTTGCTTCCTAGATATCTCATCTTATTATCAAAGGAAATAAACCCTGTTTCACCTTTTTGCACTAATGAATCAATAACGGAGTCAGAAGCATCATATAATCTTAATCGAGAAGCAATGACCATATAAATTATCATGCCCATGTTATACGTGGCTGGTAATAGTTCCATCTCTTTAGTAATGAGTCTGCTGCCAAAGAAACCGATAACGGAAGTAGATATAGCTATAACAATTAAGATCAAAATGGTCTTAGACACTTGTTTCTTTTTAAAGAAAGAATAAATGATAACTCCTATTGTAACAGCATAGAATAGGCCAATCATGACGTAAAACACAGTGTGCATTGGTCCATAGTGTTTATCAGTGATATAGGCCGCTTCACCATAATAAGCAATAGAGGGCATACCTTGGTAGAAGATATCAGTTTGCCCAATAGTAGTTGCACAAACATAAACACCAGTGGAAATAGCAATAATTAGAGTACGTATCCACGGTTTTAGAGGAATACCACAGGTATTAAATATCAAAAACATGGCAGCTACTAAAACATAACAACCACCAATATAAGTGAATTTCAAAGCATTTAGTGCTCCTTCAACAGTAGTAGAATTTCCCATTAAAACGAACGCTAAGTTAATAACAGGGACTAGCACTGTCATGATGGTCAAGTTAGCGTCAAAATGCTTATGAAAAATAAACGCGTATATAATGACTAACGCTAGTGATAATCCAAGCATCGAATAATAAAACACCATTACCATATGATAGATTTTATCACTTTATATATAAAGAGATAATATGAACATATAATTTATTACATACAATCAGAAAAAAGTGCGAAAAAAAAAGTGGCTTTTCTAACCGATTGCCACAAACCGTCCCGCTGAAGCAGGGGCGAGCCCTGCGACAGTTTCAAGTTAAGTTCCATTAGGCTGGTGGTGCTTCTTGTCGTCGACTTGTTTTGAACTGATTAGCAAGTCGGTGGCCAGCTTCCTCTAGTTATTAGCTTTGAGGCTGTTTCCCTTTTTGTCATGACCGGTACTGGATTTACTCCGTCAAACTTTAACGCGGATGCCAGTGAGTGCAAGCACTCAGGGAGGGACGTACCGATGATTGAGGCTTTCGCTTCAACCCTTTGCTAGTGCAACCATTTAACTGCGGCTCTTTAATCCTCAGAAGTCCACCATCAATTTCATGGACTTGGTTGGCTTACCTAGTCTTAAGCTCATTAGACCTTTTCTTCGCGATAGATACCAGGAGTTTGCAGCTCTATCGCTATCTCCACACATTAGGTTGAGGAATGTGGATTAGGCTTGCCTTCTCCTATTGGAAGTTGGCTATTTCTACCTCTTCGATCATGTCCGGCGGTGGTATTACGCTGTTAAGCTATAACTCAGCGACCACTGTAACAGGGAGGCTTGCCGTTTAGCCACAACTGAATTGTGGACAGGTCCCTTGCGATCATTGACCAGAGGATTTAACTCTGGAGGCCTTACTATCAACGTCGTGTAATGGCTGATCGTCTCTTTTAAGGGGCCAAACTCTTTAATGCCTATCTTCGTGGAGTGTTTGGCTTCACTTATTTCGCGCTTTGAGTTGACTTTAACGCGACTTGGCTCTTCACTAGGTTATTGGCCTCGTGAATTCGTTTTTCAATTCTCCTCTTCGTTCGTGTCGGGCGGTGGTATTACGCTGTTAAGTTCTAACTCAGCAACCACTCTAGGAGGGAGGAGGGACCCTTGGAAGGCTCCGAGGAGCCGACCTGCCAGTGCAACCTTTAATCCAAGACTTTTTAACCTTGGAACCACTGTGTCAACTTCGTTAACGCGTAGGTTGTCTTACCTGGTCTTGAGATACAAATAACTATCGTTATTTTTATCTCATCCACTCGGTTTCCCGTGTGGATTAGTATAGTATGCGCTTTTTTATTTTTTTCGTCAATACATTTTTTTAATTTTTTTTACTTTTTTTCAAAATAATAAAGTATATCTCTTTAGAGATATAAAAATTTTAATTTTTTTAAAAAATATTTTTGTACTTATTTTACTACTATTAATATACGCGCATGCGTATAAATATTTATTTAATATATAGATATATAAAAGAAAAAAGGCTTTTTTATAATTCAGCCTTCATTTCCATAATAATATCTCTTAATTCGATAGCTCTTTCGAAGTCAAATTCTTTGGCGGCTTGTCGCATTTGTTTCTCTAATTCCTTAATTCGAGCCTCGATTTCTTTTCTAGAACCATGCTTTGTGATCTTAACCATATCCGCAATTTCATCGTCTGAATTATGGATTGGCGGCCTAATCTCTTTAATGATGGTTTGAGGAACAATGCCATTTTCGAAGTTATATTGTTCTTGAATATGCCTTCTTCTATTGGTTTCATCAATTGCGTTACGCATTGAATCGGTAACTGTATCTGCGTACATTATTACTAAACCGTTCGCGTTTCTAGCTGCTCTACCGATGACTTGAATTAAACTTCTAGTGCTTCTTAAGAATCCTTCTTTATCTGCATCTAAAATAGATATTAAAGATACTTCAGGGATGTCTAATCCTTCTCTTAATAAGTTGATACCCACTAAAACATCATATTTACCTTTTCTTAGTTGATAAATAATCTCACTTCTTTCCAAAGTTTTGGTCTCATGATGAAGATATATAACCTTAATACCTCTTTGTTTTAAGTATTCTGTAAGGTCTTCCGCCATTTTGATGGTCAAAGTTACAAGCATAACGCGTTCGTTTTTCTCCACTCTTTTCTTAATCTCAAAAAGAATGTCATCAATTTGACCCATTGTAGGTCTAATTTCCACTTTAGGATCAAGTAGACCTGTAGGTCTAATAATCTGTTCAGCGATAGGGGCATCGGTTTTATTTAACTCATAATCCCCTGGAGTAGCAGATGTACAAATGACTTGTGGCATCAATTCTTCAAACTCATTAAAGTTAAGTGGTCTATTATCTAAAGCACTTGGAAGTCTAAAGCCGTATTCCACAAGTGTTTCTTTTCTACTTCTATCACCAGCGTACATACCTCTAATCTGTGGGAATGATACGTGCGACTCATCAACAAATAGTAAAAAGTCTTTAGGAAAATAATCGATTAAGCAAAATGGTCTTTGTCCTGGCTCTCTTTTATCGATATGTCTTGAATAATTCTCAATGCCAGGGCACATTCCAAATTCTTGCATGTTTTCAATATCTTGATTTGTTCTCATTTCAAGACGTTCGGCTTCAAGAAGTTTTCCTTCTTTTCTAAAGTATTCCAATCTTTCTTCTAACTCAGCACGTATTGTTTCACACGCTTCTTTGATTCTTTGTCTTGTGGAAGCATGGTCATAGGCTGGAAAAATAGGATACGTATGATATGAGTGTTTAATTTCACCTGTCAAAAGATCAACTTCATATATCTTTTCTATCTCATCACCAAAAGTATCAATTCTAATAACTGTATTATCTTCAGCATTAGCAGGAACTATCTCAATGATATCTCCTCTTACTCTAAAGCTTCCTGGCGGGGTATCGAGATTATTTCTCTTATATTGAGCATCCACTAACGACTTATAGAATTCTTTTCTATCTATTTCTTCTCCAACACGGATTTCAAAAACGAGATCACGGTATTCATCTGGATCAATTAAGCCATAGATAGAAGCAACAGAAGCAACGATAATCGTATCTCTTCTTTCAATGACAGAATTAATAGCGGATGTTCTGAGCATTTCAATCTCATCGTTCATTACCGCGTTCTTATCAATATATGTGTCGCTTTTTGGAATGTAAGCTTCTGGTTGATAAAAATCGAAGTTACTGACAAAATACTCAACACGATTATTTGGAAATAATTCTTTAAACTCAGAATAAAGCTGGCCTGCAAGTGTTTTGTTATGAACCATGATTAAAGCAGGACGTTGAACACGCTCGATAATGTTGGCCATAGTAAAGGTTTTTCCAGTACCTGTTGCACCTAATAGCACTTGGAACTTTTTACTAGATTCTATACCCTTTACAAGTTGGTCAATTGCGGTGGGTTGATCACCAGTTGGTTTGAATTTAGAAACTAACTCAAATTTATGTGAATTATCGATATTTTTCATGTAAAAACCTATTATTTTTCTTTATTCTGTCTATTTTTCTTAGTTTTTTTATTACTTGCAAAACCTTCTCCATATACCGCATTAGTTTGGGTAAATGTGACAAATGCATTCGGGTCAACCATAGCGATAAACTCTCTAATTTTGTTATATTGCGTTCTATCAAAAACTACACGTAAAATAATTCTTTCTTCACCTTTATATCCGCCTTCAGCGTGGATGATTGTTGCACCTCTTTCAAGAACATCTTGAGCGAATTGACTAATCTCTTTCCAGTGTTCAGAAATAATATCAACTTGGTAACTTGTCTGATGTCTAATATAAATTAAATCAACCAAAATCGCAGTCATGACGCTAGCGAGAATACCGCATAATGCTGGCACCCACATTCGCATTGCAATCATACCAGCAATAATAATTGCAACATCGACGACAACACAGCTGATCGATTCTTTAATGTTCAAATACTTTCTTAAAATAACCTGAATAACGTCAACACCACCAGTGGAACCTCCTCCAATAAATGTGATAGCGACGCCTGTCCCAACAGAGACACCACCAAAAATACCACATAAAATAAGATTTCCTACTTCCGGTTGAGTGTAACCAGTAACAACACCACTTTCATAAATAGGTTCAATACCAGCAATTTGGTTAGCGATTTGATCAAACACAGGAACTCTGTTAAATAAGAATGTTGCTAAGATGTATAAAAATGATGAATATAAAGTTCTTAATGCAAATATTTTTCCTACAAAGATAAGCCCTAGTAACCATGTGATTACCATTAAACCCGCAACAACATAGTCATAAATGTTATATGTTACAAAGTGTTGCACAATGATGGCGATGCCAGAGGCTCCGCCAGCAACTAATTCACATTTGGTAAGAAACATAACTGAGCCAAAGGCTAAAATAATAGTTCCAACAGAAACCAAAATATAAGCATGTATCTTTCTCAAAGTAACTTTAGACATTGTTTTTTGCCTCCATTTGTAGATATGCATATAAGAAGTTATCAATCGCACCATTCATTACGGACTCGACATCAACTTCTTCATAATTTGTTCGATTATCTTTCACTAATGTGTATGGACAAAAAACATAGGAACGAATTTGACTGCCCCATTCAATATTCTTCTTTTCACCAACAATAGAATTAAGAGCATTGTTTCTTTTTTCTAATTCAAGTAAATATAATTTGCTTTTTAACATATTCATAGCTAGTTCTTTATTAGATAGTTGACTTCTTTCCACTTGGCAAGAAACCACAATTCCAGTTGGTAAGTGTGTAATTCTAACAGCGGTTTCAACTTTATTAACATTTTGACCGCCAGCACCCCCACTACGATATGTATCAACTTTTAAATCTGCATCATTAATTTCAATATTTATTGAATTATTTAGGAATTCAGGGATGACATTAACCGAAGCAAAAGATGTGTGTCTTCTCTTATTCGCATCAAAAGGAGATATTCTCACTAAACGATGAACACCTTTTTCGCCCTTCAATAGGCCATAGGCATTCTTTCCAATGATTTTAAATGTAACTGATTTAATACCAGCTTCTTCACCTGGTTCAAAAGAGATGAGCTGCATCTTAAAACGATGGGTTTCAGCATATAAAACATACATTCTATAAAGCATATCCGCCCAATCTTGAGCTTCAGTGCCCCCTGCACCTGGATGTATCTCTAAAATAGCGTTCAAAGAATCAAACTCACCAGAAAATAGTCTTTGTGTCTCAAATTCTTTAGTTTCAGCTTTTAATTCATTCAATGATTCTTCAATTGAATCAAAAATAGATTCATCTTCAAGAGATAAAAGTTCATCTAAATCGTTATATGTAGAAAGTAGGTGGCGATAAGTATCCACCATGTTTCTTTTATAATTCAATTCAGCAATAACTTCTAAGGCAGCAGCCTGGTCATTCCAAAAATCAGGGCTCTCGCTTTTAGCAGTTAATATTTCTACTTCTTTATCTAATTTTTCGAGGTCAAAGAGAAGACCCGAGTTGACGGATTCTCTCGCCAACAGCACCAAGTTCTTGTCTTAAGCTAACTAGGTCTTTCATCTAAATTATTCCTCTTTTTTAGGCTCTTCTTTAGCTGGAGCAGCATTAACAGGTTCTTTATTTGTAGGTTGAGCAGCTGGTTGTTCTTGTCTTTCTATTTTAACGTTAACTAAGTTCAAAACAGCGTCAACACTAGCGATATCTAAGCACTCTCTAAACATTGAGTAGCCTTCATTAACATAATCTTGAAGTGGGTTAACATTTGCGTAGCTTCTTAGGAAAATACCTTCTCTTAATCTAGCCATCGCATCAATATGTTTTGTCCAGTTTTGGTCAATACATCTTAAGATATAACTTCTTTCAACTTGAGTAGCAATTTCTTCTGGCCACTCTGCGCGTTTTTCTTGATAGTAGTCGTAAATCCATTCACCCATTTCGGTTCCAACATCATCAACATCTGCTTCATCATATAAGGAAGCGTTGATTGATCCTTCAGGTAAGAATCTTGGTTCGACTTCTTTGACTAAAAGTTCACCAGAAACACTCTTATCTTCTGAACCTTGTGGAACAGCTTTCTTAGCTAAGAAATGACCAGTTGTCTTAAAGATTTCATCAATAATATCATCGATATTCTTACCTTCAATAATACGATCACGTTTATCGTAAACAATTTGTCTTTGCTTCGCTAAGACGTCATCGTAATCAAGTAATGATTTACGAGTATCAAAGTTTTGACCTTCGATACGTTTTTGAGCACTGGTAATAACATTGGTGACCATTTTTGCTTCTAATGCCTCATCACCAAAGTTCTTTTCAATAAAGTCTCTCATTTTGTCGGCAGCGAATCTCACTAAAAGTGTGTCATCAAAAGAGACATAGAATCTAGAGAATCCTGGGTCGCCTTGACGTCCACTACGACCACGTAATTGGTTATCAATACGTCTTGATTCGTGTCTTTCAGTTCCGAAAACACATAAGCCGCCTAATGCTCTGACTTCGTCATCAATCTTAATATCAGTACCACGGCCTGCCATGTTGGTAGCAAGGGTGATATGTCCTTTTTTACCAGCTTCTTTAATGATTTCAGCTTCACGTGCGTGGTTTTTCGCGTTTAACATTTCGTGTGGAAGTCCTGCTTGTGTTAATAAAGCAGAAATTTCTTCAGAAGATTCAACTGAGACAGTACCAATTAAGATTGGTTGTCCTTTTTCGTGTCTTTCTTTAACTTCTTTAATTAAAGCAGCGAGTTTTGGTCCTTTATGCGCATATACGTAATCGATTGCGTCAATACGTTGCACTGGTCTATTTGGTGGAACACAAACAACACGCATGTTATAAATCTTTCTAAATTCTTCTTCTTCAGTTTTTGCGGTACCAGTCATACCTGCCATCTTTTTATATAAACGGAAGAAGTTTTGATATGTAATAGTAGCCATTGTGATGGTTTCTTGTTTGATTTCAACGTTTTCTTTAGCCTGAACAGCTTGGTGTAAACCATCTGACCATTCTCTACCTGGAAGAACACGGCCTGTGAATTGGTCAATAATTTGAACCTGTCCTTCGGCATCCACTAAATAGTCAACATCTCTAATCATGATATAGTTTGCTCTTAGAGCATTACTAATTCTATGAACTAAATCTGCATATTGTGGATCATATAAGTTTTTAATGCCAAACATCTTATCTGCTTTGGCATTACCTTCATCAGTTAAGTTGATGGTCTTTTCTTTTACGTCAATGACGTAATCTCTATCTTTCTTTAGGGTTTTAACAAATCTATCCGCTACTGTATATTGAGAAGCACTTGCTCTAGCACCACCAGAAATAATAAGTGGGGTCCTAGATTCATCAATTAAAATTGAGTCAGCTTCATCGATAATACAGAAGTTTAATCCTCTTAAGACACGGCCCTTCATATCAACTGCCATATTGTCTCTTAAGTAGTCAAAACCTAATTCAGAGTTTGTGGTATATGTAATATCGCATAAATATGCTTCCTTTTTCTCGCTTGTGGTCTTGGCTCTTAAGTTAATACCAACTGTTAAACCTAAGAATCTATAGATTTGTCCCATCCAGTTCGCGTCACGTTCTGATAAGTATTCGTTAACAGTAATAACGTGAACACCTTTGCCACCAAGAGCGTTTAAATAAACTGCCATTGTGGCTGTTAATGTTTTACCTTCACCAGTTTTCATTTCAGCGACATCGCCATCATGTAAAACTAATGATCCAATAACTTGAACCTTATAAGGGAATTCGTTTAATGTTCTTCTCGCAGCTTCTCTTGCAACCGCAAAAGCTTCTACTTTGATATCGTCTAATGTTTCGCCTTTAGCAAGTCTTTCTTTAAAATATGGCGTCTTGGCTCTTAATTCGTCATCACTTAGAGCCTTCATTGATTCTTCTAACGCTAAGACCTTGTCGGCAATTTTGCTATATTTTCTTATAGCCATCTTGTCAAAAAATCCCATGATACATTCCTCCTTCTAATTCTTTAAACTTTAAAAAATTGGACGTTCGCTAATTAATATACCATTTATGTATTAGTATTTGCTAATACAAAATAGCTAATATTCTATTTATTTTTATGTAAAACATTCTTTGCTATAACTAATACCTCTATTTTCTTTGGTTTTCCTGTCATAACTAAGTTAATAGCAGCGTTCATACTAGAACCAGTTGTATAGACATCATCAACTATTAAAATTTTCTTGTTATTTACAGCGTCTAGATCAGTAATTGTGAAGTTTTTTTGAGATGATATTCTTTGCTTTCTGGTCTGTTTAGCCTGCTTATGATTTTCTACTTTTTTCAGGATGTTCAGCACAGGAAGATTTAACCCACTATAAATCTCAACAACATGATTGAATCCTCTCTTCTTATCATCTAATTCAAATGAGGGAACCGGAACTATGTAATATCCTCTATATTTGATTCTTAAAAACCATAAGTATCTCGCTAAAAACACATCCTTAAGTTCAATGTCATAACATCCCTTAAACTTAAATAATAGCTCTTTTATCGTTTGATCATACTCATATATCGCCATGCCTTTGATGTCTCTAACATGAAAATGTATAAATCGTGGATTAAACTTAGAAAAGCACTCTTCACATAATACATTCTCTCCGTCAATTAAGTTATGAAATGAGTTATCTTTAATCTCTTGGAAGCATATCTTGCAATGCTTTATTGGACTTGATAATACTAGCACGTGCATCCTCCATTTCTTTGGTTATTTTTTTAGCAATAAAGACCACATCACCGTGTGGATCATCTATCTTTCTTCCTGCTCTTCCAGCTATCTGAACGAGTGTACCTTTATCGTATATTTTGTTGTCTGAATTAAAGACAATGACATCAGACTCTTTTATGGTTACTCCTCGCTCTAAAACCGAAGTTGTTACTAAAAATTTCCATGTTTTGCACCTAAATTCATGAATTACGCTATTTCTTCCATCTCTTTTCGAATGAACGTAATTGCCATGTTTAAATAGCATTGATAGAATTTTATATAGCGATTCACATTCGCTAATTGTTGGAGTAAAAACAAAAGCTTGTCTATTTCTTCTTAATATATTTTTAAGCGTAATATATAGATGATAGTATCTTGATATCAAATGGCCTATTTTAAAAATCGGGACCGGTAATGGATGTCCATGAAATCTTGTGTTTAGTGACAAGATATCTTTTCCAGCTTGTTTAAATAAATTAATCACTTCCTCACTTGGTGTTGCAGACATTAAAATATAGTGCCCATTTAAAGAATTAAAGAAAATGTTTTTCAACACTTCATTATCTTTGAAAGGGAAAGCATCTATTTCATCTAGCACAATTAGGGCAAAATATTTTTTGTATCGATATAATTGGTGTGTGGTTAAAACAACAAGGTCTGCTTCTACTTCATCATGGTGCCCACCATAGACAGATATTACAGTGTTTTTAATGAATATTTCTTTTAACCTATTTGTTAGTTCTATAACAACATCTCTTCTAGGTACTGCGAATGCCACTTTGTCGCCACAATTAATCGCGTATTTAATAACATTTAGCGATATTTCTGTTTTGCCAGATCCACACACGGCAAAAACTAAACTATCTATGCCTTTCTTATAGTTCTCAACTAACTTATTCGATAATTCTTTTTGCTCTGGAGATAATTCATACTCGAGATGAATAGGCGCTTTTTTAGGGTATGAAGGTTTATGTTCTACTTCTTCGCCTCGAAAAGAGATACACCTACGACAATAGGGTTTACCGTTGAGATATCCTATAGAATGTATATCAGTATTACCACATATTGGGCATTTATAAGTTTCTATATTGCAACATCTCCTTTCTTTTGATTTAATATTTGTAGTGAGCAAGCACATAGGGGCTGTAAAAGGCGCGTGTAGCTCATTTTTTCTTTTGTATCTTTTTTACCTTTTTTCTGTCATCTTTATGCACTCTAAATTGTTCATAAGGATAAGGGTGTTTAAAATTCTCATACTTAACTATTTGTGGCTGCGTAATCACAAAGCTTTTTGCACCTGTGTTTTCTAATGCTGGATCAATTTGATGCAGTAATAATTCTCTATGCCTACCATCGGAATCAGTAAAACGAACAATCCAATACTTATTTTTCTTAGTGTTCTTTTTGTATAACCTTGAATAATGCCCACCACTTGAATCCATTATTCTATAGAATTTGCCTTTAATAAGAGGCTTTTTAAATCTTCTTTCATATGTTGATTTACGCTTTTTCTTTTTACTCATATTTCCTCCTTTATGTTATGGATTTGTTGTCTTCGGGGATCCGCATACGGCAAAAACCAAGCTATCAATACATTTCTTATAGTTTTCAACAAGTTTATTTGATAGTTTTTTTTGCTCAGGAGAGAGTTCATATTCTAGGTGAATAGGCGCTTTCTTGGGATAAGAAGGTTTGTGTTCAAATTCTTCACCTTTAAAAGAAATGCATTTTCGGCAATATTGTTTGCCATTCAGCATTCCGATTGAATGGATATCTGTGTTACCACAAATAGGACATTTATAAGTTTCTATATTGCATTGCCTCCTTTATTTTGGTTTAATATATCTAGTGATTCGCAGGTGAGATCCATTGTTGGTCTGGTGAATCATTTTTTTCTTTTTATAGACTCAATAAGTGGTTTATCTTCTTTGTTTATTTTTATGCCTTCTAATGGCCTACTGCCAAGATCTCTTCTTTTGCTTTTCGAAGGCGTATTGTGAACAAACGACACTTTAACTTTAATTGGTTCTATGCTGTGCTTTAATTTAATTCTTTTAGGGCCTGGCGATGATGTAAACACAATAACAAAATAACTGTTTTTCTTGTCACTCTTCTTATAAAGAAGAGCTGGATGTCCACCATGTCCATCACTATGTATATAAAATCTTCTTCTTTCTAAATGTTTGTTATAAATCTTTTTCTTGCTCATGATTTCTCCTTTCTTGTTTGTGTTTAGTCATCTGAATTTTTATCTCTCATTAAACTAATAGTGATTTTTTTCGTTTTTATGACCAAAAAAATTAATATTTTGTTAAATATTGTTGCGTTGCTGATGTTATATAAATCAGAGATTTATATTCAAAAAAAACAAAAAAGTCACTTTAAAAGTGACAAAACCATAATCTATAATTAGGCGATGAATTTTATTAAGAACATAATCCAAAAATTTGAACTTAAATGGAGCGATTTGCTTTTAGCGGTTGGCTTTTTGTTTTCAAGCGTTTTTTATGCATTCTCATGGCAATTCATGGTCAATAGCAATCCAAACGATCTATTCCTTAAACCATGGATGATTATCATAAGTTTTATAATCGTTTTTTCGTGTTGGGGTGGCTATTTATTTCTCGAACATAGAGCAAATAATCTTCCAAAACCTTACATATCCGGCCTATTTTTCTTTGTAGCCATATGGAGCGTGATATCAATTCTCATTCAACCATCGCAAGTAATTGAAGAAGTTGTGATGCGTGTTGTCAATGACACAAACTCGGTAGCTTATCCTGGGCATAGTGTTGGTGATATCATTACTATCACCTTACAATTATCTCCGGTTCATAAGATGTTTTTCGCTATGGCGGCTTTCGTTATAGTCGAGGTTTTTTATATTACATTCTTTGTGCTCCCAAAAAGATTTAAAAATTTAAACTTCCTCATCCTTGTTGGATGTGTGACATTCGCGTTCTTGTTTATCATGGTTGGATATAGTTATGTAACCGAATGGGATCACTATATACCATTCTTAAAAGCATTATTCGGTGACGGAACTATAGAAGATGTATATGAGAACGCTGTATGTAGTTTTATCGTTCATAGAGTTCCATATGGAGTTTGCATGATGATGGGTTTAACATTCACAATTGTTGTTCATTCTATACATCAAAAATGGTATTGGTATTTATTAACTGTATTCTTCTATATAAATATGGTTTTCTCATATTGTAAGACAGCTTTAATCATTTCAGCACTTATCGTTGTGGCATATGTCGTATTCAGACTGATTTATACTTATAAAGAGTATAGAAAAAGAAACAAGATATTATTAATATCTTTTGGTTCATTATTTGGCTTATTCATCCTTTTGGTTGGAGTCAGTTATATAAGTAAAGGCACAATTCTTTCACCTATCTATAAAATGATTACTTCCGTTACAGGAACTAACACCATCGATACAAGAAGTTATATTTGGGATAATGAATATCAATTACTAAGAAATGGTTGGTGGATTATCGGAAGAGGCTTTGGAACTTTTAACGAAGTGTTATATGTTATGAATATTGTTAATGGCGACCCAGTAGCACCATCACACTCTTCTTATAATGCAATGTTAGGATATGGCGGCATTGTCTACTTACTTGGATTTATAGCCATAATTGTATATGCGGCTTATATGGTCATTAAGTGTTATAAAAAAGACCCAGCTCGTACATTCGGTTTTGCCATATGTGTTGCAGGATATCTTCTCTATGCTTTTACAGAAGGAGTTCACCACTTACTATTAACGTTTGTGATTCCAATCTGCATCTTAAATCAAATCTTAAATGGTAATGAAAATAAGCAATAACGCGACAGGGATTGCTTATTTTTCTTCTTGAGCAGAAATAATATCCACTCTAGTAGCATGCCTTCCACCAGCAAATTCTGTGCTTAAAAAGATATCTACTCTTCTTAGAACGTCTTCAAGTTTCATGAACTTTTGTCCAAAACTAATGACGTTTGCGTTATTATGCTCTCTCATAAGTCTAGCTACATCATCGTTATAAGCGATTCCGCATCTCACACCTTTGACTTTGTTGGCCGCTATAGCGATTCCTTCGCCACTAGTGCATACTAAAACGCCAAAATCACATTCTTTAGAAGCGACTTTTTCTCCAACAGCGATGCCAAAGGTTGGATAATGACAAGAATCATGATTAAATGTGCCAACATCCACTACTTGGTGGCCTGATTTTTCTAAATGTTCTTTGATTGCGTTCTTATATTCAAGTCCGCCATGATCACATCCAACTGCAATTTTCATAATTCTTACACTCCTTTTAATATCTTCTAAAGAAATAGGTCCTTCTCTTATTATCTTAACATCATCGTTTGTGAGGTCAATTATTGTCGAAGGCTTTGCTCCTAAAGCATTTTCTTTATAAATATATCCTAATTCATTTCCAAATTCTTTTTCCACTTCTTGATAGGATATGAATGGTTTTTCTCCTGACCTATTTGCACTTGGAACTAATAGAGGTTTTTCTAAATATTCGAGCAAATCTCTAATATTTTTCATGTTTGGCACTCTAATTCCAATAATTCCTGTATTGTGAGTAACATAACTTGGAACACTAGATTTTGCTCTTAATAGCACTGTTATTGGGCCAGGCATAAAGACATTAATGATTTGTCTATCTCTTAAAGTTAGATAAGCATATTTATCTATCTCTTCTTTATTGCTCACCATTAATGTATATGGTTTATCTTCTGGCCTTCTTTTAATATCATTGAGAAGGTTATATGCCTTTTCATCATCAAAATAAACACCTAATCCCATCACTGTTTCCGTTGGGAAAGCGATAACTTTAGATTTTTCTAATGCTTTTTTAGCTAACTCAAACTCGCTAGGCATAATTATCAAATTCCTTCTTCTTTAAAATATATAGGAAACGAACCTTACCATACATATCTTTTTCAAAGTTATATCCAACCCCTGGATATTCGTTTTCTAATAAATCAGTTAACTCTTCTTCCATATCTTCACCAATTTCAAAAGCAAGCAATGCTTCATCACTCATGTTTTTTAAGTTAGCAATCATCTCTTCATAATATTTGGTCTTTGGAGAAGCAAATAATGCAAGGTGTGGCTCATATTTAAGTGTTTGTTCGCTAACTGTTTCTGGTCCACCGATATATGGGGGGTTAGAAACAATGACATCTAGCTTTTCTTTTATTGGAGAAAGCATATCACCACATCTAAAATCAATATCAACGTTATGAAGCTTCGCATTCTTCTTTGCAACTTCTAGAGCTTTTTCAGATATATCAGTAGCAATAATCTTTGCGGTTGGAAGGTTTTCTTTTAAATAGATAGCTAAAATTCCTGATCCAGTTCCAATGTCAGCGATTGATATATATGGATCTTTGCCAAAATGTTTAACAATATACACTAAAGCTCCAATAGCGAGTTGTTCTGTTTCTTGACGAGGAATTAAAACATCGGGATTCACTATATAATTACTATTTATAAAATAGGTATAGCCTAAAACATATTGGAGAGGTTCTCCGTTCATAACTCTTTTAAGATTATCATCTATTTTGTTTTCATTTTTTAGTTCATTGTCAAAATGAACAATAAGCTCAGTAAAATCATGAAAACCTCCATCATCGGTGAGGAGGGTTTTTACTACTGTGCTATTAACGTATTCGTTTTTTATTTTTTTAAGTTCAAAAAATTTTTGACGGTAAGTCATTATTAATTCTCGCCTGCGATTTTTTGCGATTGATCGTAATGGATTAAGGCTTCAATGATATCTTCGATATCGCCTTCCATAACACGGTCAAGAGCTTGGATGGTATAACCAATTCTATGATCGGTTACACGGTTTTGTGGATAATTATAAGTTCTAATCTTTTCACTTCTTTCGCCAGTACCGATTTTAAGTCTTCTTTCGTTACCAATTTCTTCTTGCTGTTTTTCAAGCATTGTGGAATACATCTTAGTTCTTAACATCTGCATAGCGATTTCACGGTTTTGGATTTGTGATTTTTCAGTTTGGCATGCGACAACTATACCAGTTGGGATATGAGTGATACGAACAGCAGACTCAGTTTTATTAACATTTTGTCCACCAGCACCTTGTGAGTGATATGTATCAACTTGTAAATCATTTGGATTGATTTCAATATCGATTTCTTCGGCTTCAGGCATAACTAAGACAGTAGCGGTTGAAGTATGAATACGTCCACTAGCTTCTGTTTTAGGAACTCTTTGTACACGGTGAGCGCCTGATTCAAATTTGAGTTTAGAATACACCATTTTCCCTTTAATCATGAAAGAAACTTGGGAGAATCCACCTGCTTCTGATTCGTAAGAATCAAGCATTTGAATTTTCCAGTTTTGTGATTCAGCATATCTCGTATACATTCTAAATAAGTCACCAGCGAAAATATTAGCTTCATCTCCACCAGCGGCGCCTCTAATTTCAACAATGATATTCTTGTCGTCATTAGGATCTTTTGGAATAAGTAATTCTCTAAGTTCTTCTTCTAGCGCAGTTTGCTCTTCGTCAATTCTTTTCATTTCTTCTTTTCCCATTTCGGCGATATCAGGATCGCTATCATGAGACATTTCTAAAGCACCTTGATATTCTTCTTCGTTTTTTTGGTAACGGTCAAAAGCTTCAACTTGTGGTTCAAGGTTGGCTCTTTCTTTAGAAATATCACGGAAATGTTTTAAATCTTTCATTGTGTCAGGGTTTAAAAGTTCTTCATCAATCTCATGAAGTCTTTTGCGAGCCGCTAACAATCTTTGATACATACTTTCTTCCATAATTAACCTCAATTTTGCGATTGCTATTGTATCATATATCTCTAACAATAAAAAGATGGTTAATATTTATTATTAATTCTTCAAAGATTGGACATATTTTTGTATACTAATAAAAGGTAAATTTATGGCGTACAAAGCATTATATAGAACATATCGTCCTCAGACATTTGACGAGGTCGCAGGGCAACAACACATCGTCAAGACTTTAAAAAATGCGTTAGCAACTGGGAAAATTGCTCATGCATATCTTTTTGCTGGTCCTCGTGGAACTGGTAAAACCACAATGGCAAAATTGTTTGCCAAAGCGCTAAACTGTGATAACGGCATTGGCCATCAGTGCAATGAATGTAAAAACTGCTTGGCGATTATGGATGGCTCTCATCCAGATGTTTTAGAACTCGACGCAGCTAGTAATAATGGCGTTGATGAAATTAGAGAACTAATCGATAAAGTCAAATATGGCACTATTTTAGGTAGATACAAAGTCTACATTATCGATGAAGTTCATATGCTATCTACAGGTGCATTTAATGCATTATTAAAAACATTAGAAGAACCACCAGAGCATGTCATTTTCATCCTTGCCACTACTGAACCGCATAAGATTCTTCCAACCATTCTTTCTAGATGTCAAAGATATGACTTTGAAAAAGTCAGTGATAAAGATATCAAGGAAAGATTACGTATCGTTTTAGATGAAGAAGGTGCTTCTTATCAAGAAGAAGCCATCGATTTAATTGTTAAACTCGCTGATGGAGGAATGCGTGATGCTCTTTCAATTCTTGAAAAGGTTTTAGCGTACTCTGGCAATTCATTAATTGAACAAGATATCTTAGATATTTTCTCTTTAGAATCAACTGAAGAAAAGATTAACCTTTTAAAATCGATTATTAATCATGATGTCAAAGATGTTTTGGGCCGTTTGAATCGTTATGTGACAAGTGGCACAGATATCAAAAGATTAACTGAAGACTTATTAACAATCTTAAAAGATGTTTTGGTCTATAACTCTTCTAACAACGCTTCTTATTTAGAACTACTAAAGGAAAACGAAGTTGAAGAAATTGCACCTCTATTAGACGAAGATACTACTTTAAAGATGATTGATGTCTTAATGAATGCGGTCAAAGATTATAAGAATGTCACTTCTATTACTCCGTTATTTGAAATTACACTTCTTAAATTGACCTCACTTAATAACGCACAAAAACCAGTGCCTCCAGTTGAGAAAGTAGTAGAAAAACCAATCGAAAAACATATCGAAAACCCAACACGTCCTTCTTATATTGAACCTAAACCAGTTGAGAAGAAGGTTGAAGAGCCTATTAAGATAGTTAAGGAAGAAAAGCCTGTTGAAGAGCCAGTATACTCCACTGAAATAAAGATGAATGACACAGTTATTTATCTTAAAGATGCGGATGCGGAAGACTATTTCTCAATTAGCGATGACCTCATGATTAAAGTTATGGTTACCTCTAAGAAGGATATTAAAACTGAATTGATTGACGGCTGGAAGAATGTGAAGAAGTTTGTCACTCATCCAGTTGTTGGAAAAGCTGCCTCGTTATTAATTGATGGTCATCCATTAGTGGCAAGCAACAAAATTGTTATCTTGGAATATCAACTTCCAAAAGCAGCGGAAAAAGTTAATCTAAAAGAAAATCAATTAGGATTACAAACTGTTCTAGAGCAAATCTTCCATAGAAAGATGTTTGTTTACGCAGTAAGTAGAAATAAGTCTATTGATTTACAAGGTGAATACATGAACCTATTACAAATTGGACAACTTCCAAAAGCCAAAGAAGTGTTCCTAGAATTTGAAGGAGAATAATGATTATGAACATGCAACAAATGATGATACAAGCTCAAAAAATGCAAAGAGAGCTTCAAAAAGCACAAGCTGAACTCGCCAAAAAAGAATTCAAAATTACGAAAGCTGGTTTAGTGACAGTTACTGTTTTAGGAAGTAAAGAAGTAGTATCAGTAAGCATTGAAGAAGAAGGATACGATAAAGATAACAAAGAAATGGTCGAAGAGATGATTGCTTTAGCGTTAAACGAGCTCTTTGAACAAATCGATGCTGAAAATGAAGCAATTCAAGAAAGAATCACCGGTAGAGCTGGAGGATTTGGCTTCTAATGGAAAAACTTAAATCATTAGAAAGATTAGAAGAGGCGCTTTCTAGACTTCCTGGAGTAGGAAAAAGAAGCGCAGAACGTATGGCGTACGCTATGCTGGATTTTTCTGATGAAGATTTAGCGGAAATTGGTGACGCTATAAAAGAAATAAAAACAAACATTAAGAGATGTAAAGTATGCGGAATGATTACCGAGGAAGAAGAGTGCTCAATTTGTACGGATAGCGATAGAGATGAATCATTATTAATGATTGTTTCCTATCCAAAAGATGTCTTCACCATTGAAAAAAGCGAATCATTTAAAGGCAAATATCACATTTTAAATGGCGAGATTTCTTTAGGAAAAGGGATGCATACAGAGCACTTAAATATTCCTTCTCTTTTAGAGAGATTAAACAAAGGCAAAGTAAAAGAAATCATTATTGCTACCAGCCCAACAGTGGATGGAGAAACTACCGCTTTATACTTAGCCAAAATATTAGAATCATATAAAATCAACGTCACTCGTTTAGCCTATGGCTTACAAATGGGTGGAAATTTAGATTATGTCGATCCTCTAACACTTTCAAAGGCATTAGAAGGCAGACACAAATTATAGGAGGCCACGATATGTTTATCACGCTTGAAGGTCCTGAAGGTTCAGGAAAGACCACCGCAATCGAAAGTACAGTACAAAAATTAAAAGAAATGGGTTACGAAATCGTCAGAACTCGCGAACCAGGCGGAACTCCTATTGCTGAAGAAATTAGAAATGTCATTCTCGATAAGAAAAACACAGCAATGGACCCACGTACTGAGGCTTTATTATATGCAGCAAGCAGAAGGCAACACCTTGTTGAAAAAGTGTGGCCAGCTTTAAAAGAAGGCAAGATTGTCATTTGTGATAGATATTTAGATTCTTCCTTAGCCTACCAGGGTGGCGCAAGAGATTTAGGTATTGATGAAGTATTAAACATCAATTTATTTGCCACCGAAAACACATGGCCAGATTTAACATTATTATTTGACATCACTCCTGAAGAAGGATTAAAAAGAATAGCGGCAAACGCATCTAGAGAAGTTAATAGACTCGATTTAGAAAAATTAGAATTCCATCATAAAGTTCGTGATTCATTTTTGCTTTTAGCAAAAAGATATCCAGATAGATTTGTGATAATCGACGCTAGTAAATCGAGAGAAAAAGTTGCAAAAGCCACTCTTGATGCAGTCTTATCACGTTTATGCAAATAGAAAAGTATTTAAAAGAAAACCAACATATCGTTTATCAAACATTTGTTAATGCTTTAAATAACAAAACTCTTTCGCATGCCTATCTTTTAGTGGGAAATCCAGGAACACCACTTTTTGATGTTGCTAAATATCTCGCTAAATCTATTTTGTGTGACGATCCAAGCCCTTTAGCGTGTGAGAACTGTATTACATGCTTAAGAATTGAAAGCAATAATTACCCAGACATTATTCAAGTTGATGGCAGTAAAGGCACAATTAAAAAAGAAGATGTTTTAAATATCGAGAGTAGATTCGAAAAAACCGCTTTTGAAAATAAAGGGGTGATGATTTATATCATCAACTTAGTTGAAAATATGACTGTAGAAGCGGTTAATAGTATGCTTAAGTTCCTTGAAGAGCCAGAAAGCACTGTTTACGCCTTCTTAACAACAAATAACGAGAACAACGTTTTACCTACTATTTTATCTAGATGTCAAATTCTACATTTAAAGACGATTGATAGGCAAAAAGTTATCGAAGATGCAGAATCGTTAAATGTTCCTAGAGACGACGCTGAGTTATTATCTTATTTTTATAATGATTCAGAACTGATATATGATGTATTAAATCCAAACAACGAAGAAGAGGAAATAGAGAAAGAAGCCTATATAAAAAGTAAAAACGCATTTGTCGGCTTGTTAGATACATTAGCTAAAGGCGAGGCAAGAGATGCAATATACTTCACCGATAAAGAAATAATACCTCTAGTTAAAACAAAGGAAGCAGCAAGATTCTTTATCGATATGTTAACTCAAGCATTTGAAGATTTGCTTAACATTCAATATTCTCGTGAGATAACTTTGCAAAGTTATGATACAATATTAAAAGTTTTAGCCAATAAGTTGCCTCATATCAAAGAGAGTTTAGTAGAAATATTAAAGCAGAGAAACTTGGTTAACATGAATGTGAATATCTCACTTCAACTAGATCACTTAATTATTTACATCACAAAGGATTAACTATGAACGAAGAAATAAATGTAACACAAGAATCATTAGTACGTGACTTCACGCATTTCGCTGGAATTAGTTTTAATAACTCTAGTAGAGCGTACTATTTTGGTGTGAAAAATATCAACCTACAAAAAGGAGATAAAGTCGTCGTTGAAACCGTGCGTGGACCAGAACTTGGAACCGTTGCATATGATCTCATTGAAATCTCCAATTACAAGAACGATTTACCACTTAAGCCAGTGTTAAGAAAAGCAACCGATGTTGACATCAGATTATATGAAAACAATATCAAAGATGCCGAAATTGCGCTAGAAATATGCAAAACTGAGGTTGAAAAGCTTGGTTTAGACATGAACCTAATCTCTTGTGAATATACACTTGATAAAGCTAAAGTTATATTCTCTTATTTAGCAGATGAAAGAGTGGATTTCCGTGAATTATTAAAGGTACTTGCAAGTAAACTACATACACGTATTGAACTACGTCAAATTGGTTCAAGAGATAAGGCCAAATTAATCGGCGGAATTGGTATGTGTGGATTGCCTTTATGCTGTGCAACTTTCTTAAATGAGTTCGATGGCATTTCCATCAGCAGAGCCAAAAATCAAATGCTCGCTATTAATATTCCAAAACTATCTGGACATTGTGGAAAGCTAATGTGCTGCCTTAAATTTGAAGATGATGCTTATACTGAATTAAAGCTTCAATTCCCAGATGTTGGCACAAAAGTCTTTATCGATAAAGTCGAATACACCGTTACATCAATCAACGTCATTTCAAAAACTGTAAAAGTTGATAATCCTGATGACAGCAAAGTATTGAGCCTTGAAGAATTTAAAAAGCAAACAGGATATAGACGCAGAGAAAAAAGACATGAAGAAAATTAAATCATTTGATTCTTCTCACCCACTTTTATATTTGATTGCTACCCCTATTGGAAACTTAGGGGAGTTTTCATCTCGCGCCATTGATATAATCAATGAAATGGACTTTATTGCTTGTGAAGACACCAGAAACACTAAAGAGCTTTTAAGAAAGTTTGATATTAACAAGCATTTAGTGTCACTTAGAGAACATAACGAAGTTGAAATGTCAAATTATGTTATTAAAGAAATATTAAATGGCAAGAAAGTTGCTTATGTTTCTGATGCTGGATATCCTGCTATCAGTGATCCAGGCAATATATTGGTTAAAATAGCCAATGAAAATGACATTGCCATCAGTGTCGTTTCTGGTAGTTCTGCTTTTATCAACGCTCTCGTATCATCTAATCTAGATACCGACCATTTTTACTTCCACGGATTTCTCCCTGCAAAAGAAGGAGAAGCTAAAAGAGAATTAGAAGAACTCAAAAGCAAGAAAGAAACACTTATTTTCTATGAATCACCACATCGTATTGAAGACACATTAAAAATATTTTTAAGCGTATTAGGTGATAGAGAGATTGTTTTGCATAGAGAACTAACTAAAATCAACGAAGAAAAAATCTATGGCACCATTAGTGAGCTCCTCACTTTAGATTTCAATTTAATCAAAGGTGAAATCGTTTTAGTGGTAGAAGGAAGTAAGGAAGAAAAAACGCTTTCAGACTCCGAAATCCAGACATATGTCGCCTATTTTGTATCTAAAGGCATGTCTAAAAAGGATGCAATCGAAACTGTAAGTGACATTTACAAAGTTAAGAAAAATTACATAAAAGATTTAATCAAATAATTAATTTTCTTGAAATTATGTTTTTGCTTCTCTATGATAGAGAAGATTTTTTATAAGGAGGAAGGAAAAATGGAAGTTAGAAACATCGCAATTATTGCTCACGTTGACCATGGAAAAACTACATTAGTTGACCAATTATTAAAATCATCCTCCACATTCCGCAGCAACGAAGAGCTTAATGATAGAGCAATGGATTCCAACGATATCGAAAGAGAAAGAGGAATCACCATTTTAGCTAAAACCACTTCGATCATTTATAACGATACAAAAATTAATATTTTAGACACTCCAGGGCACGCTGATTTTGGCGGTGAAGTCGAAAGAATTATGAACATGGTGGATGGATGTCTACTTTTAGTAGATGCCTTTGAAGGAACCATGCCACAAACAAGATTCGTTTTAAAGAAAGCGCTAGAATCACACGTTAAACCAATTGTGGTTGTTAACAAAGTTGATAGAGCAAATATTAACATTGAAGAAACATTAGACGAAATCTTAACTCTATTTATCGAGTTAGGTGCTCCTGATGAATTCTTAGATTTCAAAACTGTCTATGCTTCAGCACTAAAAGGTACTTCATCATTAGATAGTGATCCAGATAGCCAAAAAGAAGGTATGGACGCAATCTTACAAACCATCATTGACGAAATCCCAGCACCAAGTTTAGATAAAGAATCACCACTTCAAATGCAAATCGCGTTATTAGACTATAACGATTTCGTTGGAAGAATCGGTATTGGTACAATCAAACATGGCACAATCAAGGTTAACGATAACGTCACAGTGTGTAGAAACGATGGCTCCACTACTAACTTCAGAGTTTTAAAGCTATTCGGTTATCAAGGATTAAAGAGATTAGAAATTGAAGAGGCACATGCTGGTGATATCGTTGCTGTTGCTGGTTTAGCAGACATTAACGTTGGTGAAACCATCTGTAAATATGGCCAGCCAAATCCCCTACCAAAAATTAGATTAGATGAGCCAACCTTACAAATGACATTTGGTACAAACTCATCTCCATTATCTGGCAAAGATGGAAAATTATTAACCGCTAGAAAGATTGAAGAAAGATTATTCCGTGAAACACAAAAAGACGTCGCTTTACGTGTTGAACGTATCGTAAATACTGAATCTTGGATCGTTTCTGGGCGTGGCGAATTACACTTATCCATTCTTATTGAAAACATGAGAAGAGAAGGCTTTGAACTAGAAGTTAGCAAGCCACAAGTTATTATCAAAGAAATCAATGGTCAAAAATGTGAACCATATGAAGATTTGACAATTGATATTCCTAATGAATATGTTGGAGATATAATGACCACCATCGGAGAAAGAAATGGTGAATTAATAAATATGGATGCAAAAGAAACAGTCACTATTCTCCAATATGTCATTCCTAGCCGTGGATTATTAGGATACATGACAAGTTTTATGACCTTAACCAAAGGTTATGGCATATTATCTCATACATATAAAGAATACCGTCCGGTTACAACTAACTCTATTGGTGAAAGGAATATTGGTGTTCTTGTATCAGTTGAAGCTGGTCAAGCTACTCCATATGCAATTGAGCATACTGAAGAAAGAGGAACAATGTTTATTGGTCCAGGAACTGAAGTATATGAAGGTATGATTGTTGGTGAACATCGTTATGATTTCGACTTAGCAGTTAATGTTACACAAAAGAAAAACTTAACCAACGTTAGAAGTAGTACAAAAGACAACACTGTGGTCTTAAAAACACCTAGAAGAATGTCTTTAGAAGCATGTTTGGATTATATTAACTCAGACGAATTAGTAGAAATCACTCCTACAACATATCGAATGAGAAAGAAAATCTTAAATACTGCTGAAAGAAAGAAATACGAAGCACATGTAAAAAGAGAGCAAGAGAATCAATAACCTCTTGCTTTCTTTTATATCTTCTTAATCACTTTATTATCTGGAATATCTTTTATAACTTTTGGGCATTCTCCACCAACTTGAATGTCGTACATTATTTGTCCATCTTCTAATAATTTTATGCTATATATTGTTCCCTGAGTTGCATCATTTTTATGATCTTTAAACAAGACAAAATCATCAATTTTGAAACGAGAATCAATCATATCTGGCTTCTTTTTCTTTTTTAGCCAACACATTATTGTTTCCTCTTCCTTAGTAAAATTAGTGAAACCCCTAATAATGAAATGGTGGATAAAATAACACTTGTTGTAACAATGCTACCACCACACTTTGCTTGCGAGGTTGGATTTTCTGGTTCTTCTGGAGTAACTGGTGTATCTCCAATAACCACTATTTTGCATTCGGCATATTTACTCTTATCTGAAACATATGCCTTGATAGACACTTCTCCCGCCTTTATTAATCTTACATTGCCATTAGTAGATACTGTGGCAATGCTTTCATCACTAGATTCCCATATAACTGTTTTATCTAGATATTCTTCCGGAGTGATTGTAGCGGTTAATTTAATCTCATTACCGACTCGTAATCTTAAAGAGGTATAATCTATCGTTATTTCTGGCTCTTTGAAATAGTTAGCACATATCTTTTCAGTTTCAGAATTATATTTGCCCCATATTCTGCAAGCATACTCTGGATGATCTATAAATGGGTTTCTATTTCCTTGAAGGCCTTCCACCGCTTCATTTCTCGTTATTTCTCTACTTGTAACACTATATTGAATATTCCATTTCAAAAGAGTGGATAATTTACCCATTGTATGGTTATCTTTATTATCAAAATCTTTGTCTACAAGGGATAATTGAGGGTCAGCAACAACACAATAAAATATAATTCGAGCGGCATCTCCACGATATGTATAATCTCCTAATGAGCCAGGATCCCATCCTGCTCCTGATGGATCGGTGAAGAAGCTATTTCCTCTACCTTCATTGTCATCCTTTAAAGCAGGTCTAATCATGTGCATATCATTTTCAATATCGTTTTGTCCTCTTTCCCCAGTATTAATAACTAGTTTAGAAAAAGGCCAAACATGTTCTCTATTCATATTTCCGCTGAAAGAAGCAGACTTTCCACTATAATAAGCGGTTACCTGTCCGTTTCTTGTTCCTGGATCGGTTGTAGAAAAATAAGACGACATATTGTCATAGTAAATAAGTCTTTGTCTCTTGGTGGCATTTAGTGATTGCAAAGAAGTCAATAATTCTGTACTTATTAGTTTATAATCGATGTTTGCATAATAGGTTGCTGCATCATTATTCTGATAAGCTTCAACAGCTATATATTCACCGTTTTTTGATGTAGATAAAGTGGCAAGAGAAAAGAATGCAACAAATGTTGCAAAAAGACTGAATCTAAATGCCACTTTTTTATCCATTGACTTTTCTCTTTTTAATAACAACTAGAACAATACCTACTAGAGATAGAGCGGAAAGAATCGCGCTCGTTGCAACAATGTTGCCTCCGCAAGAACTGCCTGATGATTGATTTTGTGGCACGGCATCTAACGCTGCTTTAGCATTGGCCAAAGCTGAATTAACACCCGAGATATCAGCGGCTGCGTCGATTGCAGAAATTCCTTTTGAAAGTTCTTGCGCTAACTTTGCTTTATTTTCATCACTATATTTATTCAAATTTAACGATGCATAATAAGAATTTAGTTCTCTCTTTGCATTATTCTTTACACTAATAGTTGGGTCAACAATAGTTAACGTGAATTTATCTGTTTTTCCTTCATAAGAAACAATTATTTCTTTTTCACCAGCGGTTGATAAATTAACATCACTCAAAGTATAGCCAGTTTCAATTGGTTTGGTTGAATCATTATCATAATGTGCAACAACATTTAAACCAGCAGGATCAAATGTTTCTCCAACGTTATATGTAGTCTTTGTAGGTCCAGAAACAGTTATTTTTACTAATGATGGTTCAATTGGCTTTTCATTAATAGTGATAGTACATGAAGTAGAGAATCCACCATCGAGTGTCACAGCAGTAATTGTTACTATTCCACCTTCTCTAGCGGTAACGACTCCATCATTTACACTAGCAACTGATGAATCACTACTTTCCCAGGTAATATTTTTATTTGTAGCGTCATTTGGTGAAACGGTTGCCGCTAATGTATAGGTATCACCTGCATCCATTTCCAATTCTGTTTCGCTTAATGCGATACCGGTGACCTTTATTTCTTCTGCTTCTGCAGGCTTAACTGTAATGGTATAAGAAGTTTGTACCTCAATATCACCATCTTTATATTTAACAACAATTGTTTTATCACCCGATGTAGTCATGTCTGGCTCGGTGACAAAAGTTGGTGTTACTTGTTTTGTTTGGCTGTTTGAATAGTTGGCAACACAAACACCATCAAAACTAAATTCATCATTTAAATCATAAACAGCGGTATAAAGACTGATTGAGATAGACTCTAATGTTCCGGTATCAGGCACAACGCTACCACCGATTTTATATATATAAAAAGGCGTATAACTTCCAACAGAAGCATAGAATCTATTATATTGACCATTAGCAACTAAAAATCTGTTGTGACATGTTAAATAACCTTGACTGGTTACATTACAAAGTCCACCTGTATCTTGATAATAGAAAACATTAGAAGTTTCAGAACAATCAATATATTGTTGTTCCTCTGCGTCATATAAGCAGAATCCACTACTTGAATAATTCTCAACAGTGAATTTTCTCCAATCCTTTAAATCATCTGAAATTCCAGCTGTATTGCTATATGTAGCGTGTTTCCCAGAAATGCCTGCGGCAGTTTCGCTTTGGGCCAAAACAACTTTATCGCCTTCCTTTAATTGAGATGTTGCAGTTATTGGAGTTAATTTATCATCACTGACATGGGTAACAGTAACATCAACAGTTGCTGTTTTGGTAATATCGCCTTGTTTGGCTTTCACCACTATTTGAGTTGTTCCTTCTTTAACACCAGTTACATTTCCTTCGCCATCAACAACAGCAATAGTGGTATTTTTTGATTCAAATTCAAAAGCTGCAAAAGGATAAATAAAACTCGGAACAGTTGTGACGTTAATCTTTCTAACATCACCTTCATCAATAGTTAATGAAGAGCGGTCGACTTCAATATCAGTAATAGCAATTGGACTAGGTTCAACAACAGTGACTGAACAGGTTGCTTTTACTGATTTATCCCTAGTAGAAGTTGCAGTTATTACGGCAGATCCCAACCCTTTTCCTTGAATTAGGCCATCTTTACTAACTGTTACAACACTATCATTACTAGTTGACCATGTGACATCTTTGGCAGCTTCACTAGGTGTAACAGAAGCAACAGATAAGGTTGATGTTTCATATAAAGCAATGGTTAATTCTTCTTTGTTTAGTGTAATACTTTCTGGCTTATTTCCTTCATATGGATCGTTAGCGCATAACGCTTTTGTGGCTTCGTTTGTATTGCCCCAAATGCGACATACATATTCTGGGTGATCTATGAATGGGTTTCTATTTCCTTGAAGATATTCAGCGCCTTCATTTCTATTATTTTCTCTTTCGCTAATTGGGTAGCTTAAATGCCATTTAATGAGGTCTGATAATTTACCCATTGTGTGGTTACCAGTCGAATCATCTGTTTTATCGACAAGAGAAAGCATATTGGAAGCAACCACACTATAAAATGTAATTCTTGCTGAGTCACCTCTATATGTTTCATCTCCAAATGATTCCATAGCCGGGTCCCAACCACCGCTTGAGCTTTTCATTCCTTCTACGAAGAACGAATTTCCTCTTGAACCATTTTCGCTTTGTATAGTAGGTCTTGGCATGTGGACATCTTTTTCAACATAGTTTCCACCTCTACTATCTGGCCAAACATGTTCCCTATTCATTCCACTAGCTTTATAAGCAACTGTGCCAGAATAGAAACCGGTTATATAATCACTATACGGTTGTCCGTTTGAATCATATTCAACATGTTCGGGGTCATAATCAGTATATTTTCCAGCTGTATATAAAATTGCGTCATATCCAACTTGGCTCTTTCTTTTCGTATTATTTAAAGATCTAAGAGAACTTAACAAATCATTTCCTTCAAGCGTATCATCAACACCTTGATAATATGTTGCTGCATCATGGTTTTCGTAAGTGGCAAAAGAAGGTATATAAACTTCCTCTTTATTTAACAAAGCAACGCTTGCAGAAATTGTCCCAACGCTTAGGAACGACATAAAGGCAAGCGAAACGATTCTTTTAATATTCATAATCACTCCAAACAAGTTATTCTTGCCCACACATTATACATTATGTGCGCAAACAAAAAAAGCGAACTAAGTCGCTTTTTCTTAATTTGATAAGGCTTATTTCTTTTGGATTTTGCCTTTGTTCTTTCCTTTTGAAGCGTGAGAAAGATAGGCTACACCTTGGTTTTCTGCCATTTGCTTTGTGTATGCTTCGGCTTCGGCTTTAGTGTCAAATAATTTGATTACTTTGTCACTTCCAGCTCTGAAAACTTGCCATTTGCCATCACTAGCTCTTTTGGAAATGTGATAAGAAGCTGTATTCTTTTTTGGTGCTTCTTTTTCACCAGGTTTTTTTGCTTTTGCAGTTGGTTTCTTTGTTTCAACTTTCTTTGCAACAGGTTTTTTTGCAGCTGCCATAATTAAAATCTCCTATAAATAACTTTATTTATTATATCTTCTTTTTCTTCTAAAAGTTAATAGGCAAAAACCAATTAATGAAATAGAAGACAAAATTATACTTGTTGTAACAATGCTTCCACCACATCCATTAGATGAATTATTTGTTTTACCGTCATCTCCAGAAGGTTGATCTGGAGTTGTTGGAGTTGGCTCACTAGGTTCATCAGTATTTGTAGGTGTATCTGACTCTGTTGAATCATCTTGATTTATTGGTGTGGTTGGTTCGGTTGTCTCTGCTGAATTAGGATCTGGGTCTCCCGAATCATCATTTGTCGTTGATTCATTAACCACGACTTCCAATGTTGCTGTTTTGGTTATTTCTCCATCAGTAAACGAGATTGTTATTATAGCCTTTCCAGCAGAAACACCAAATGTTGAATGCTCTTCTAAGGCATCGATAGTTAAGTCTTTTAATTCTACTATTTTAGTTGATCCATCAGAATAATTAGCGGTCACTTCTAAACCTGTAGAATCAAATGATTCACCTACGATATACGAGGCCTTTGTTGGGTTATTCGACACTATAATGCTTGTTAATGATGGTTTTTGAGGTGGCTCAACAGGTGTAGTTTTTGATTCATACGCTACCTCTATTTTGTCTAAATATGCAACACCAGTATCACTATATTCGAGTTTGAAATATTTATATCCTTCATCAACTTCCCATATCGTTCCATCTGTCGTTATAGACTTTACGCCTAAATCAGTTCCAATGTCGCCCCTGCCCATAGAAGAATCAGAAACATATAGTCTCCAATTCTTTGAACCAGAAGAAGCACTAACTGAAATAGATTTAATATCTGCAGGAAGCTCAGTGATGTTATAAACTGCTTTACCAGGTTTACTATCATTAAACTGCATTTTATCTTTTGTTCCAGCATAAATATATGCTTCTCCACTCAAATCCCCAGCTTTCCATTCATGCCAATCATAATTTGTTGTGGCAGCAAATGAAGAACGACTTATGGTTAATACATCTGATATAGTTGGTTTAGATAAAACGCTAAAGTTAATCTGTTTTGAATCTTTTGTTACACCATTTTGTTGAGCAATAACTGTGATAGTTACGTTTCCTTCTCCTACAGCTGAAACTTCACCACTATTAACAGTGGCGATAGATGCATCTGATGTTTGGAAAATAAATTCCGGAACAGGATAAGCTTTGCTTGGAGTAAATGATGTTTCAATTAGAGCTTTATCACCAACATATAATGTTGTTTTATTAGCAGATGCACTTATTGATTCTAATTCTGTTGGTTCTGGTGGATTCACAGTTACACTAACATTAGCAAACACTGTGGAATCATAACTTGATGTTGCAGTAATGATGCATTTTCCTTCACCAACGCCAGTCACAACTCCATTGGAGTTGATTGTTACTATATTGCTGTTGCTTGATTTCCAAGAGACCATGTTACTAGCATCAGATGGTGTAACAGATGTGACCGATAGTTGAGACATTTCATAAACTGAAATAGTCAAAGAGTCATTACTTAGTGTAATGGATGTTGGAGCAGATGCGACATATCTGTCTGCAGAACATATTTGTCGAGTTTTTTCATTTGTGTTTCCCCACACTCTACAAGCATATTCTGGGTGATCGATATAAGGGTTTCTATTGTGTTGAAAAGTTTGGACAAGTCCGTTTCTATTAACTTCAAAACTATCTGGCTCATCTTGTTGATTCCATAACAACAAATCTTCAATTCCACCCATAGTTCCTGTGCTTCCGCTTTCAGATTGAAGAGTTAATTTTGCTCCAGCACCATCACCACTATAATATCGAGTTGCCATATACATAAGGGCACGAGCTATATCACCTTTATATTCATCTGCTGGTTCGAAAACGCCAGATAAATAGTTAGTTGTTTTGTTTCCGAAGACATCTTCACAAGCATTTTTAGTTGAGACATTTCCAAAATCAAAACTACTTCTAGAATTATTTAGCTTTTTATCTGCCGCCATTAAATGATGTAAATCACTCTTAGCAGCACCAGAAATACCATTTGATTGTGCCCAAATATGCTCTTTATTCCAAATAGCGTCTTTACCACCATTTGCGTTTATACCATATGTAACTCCATCGTCAGTAATTGAACCATGAAATGTTCCCCATAATTGAGGGTTTGACTCGTTATATTGAGCATATAATAATCTCATTTTTGGATTCTTATCATTTGGGTCAGGGGATAATTCCCAATTTCTATCTGTTGTTCGCATTGCGATTTCAGCACTATTGTATCCGTAAACAGTATGGCCTTTTATGAGGTTATATAATGAGATTTTCAAATCATTACCAGTAGATGTTGAACTAATATTTGAGTAATATGTCGCAACATCAATTTCTTCAGCATTTACTTTTAAAATAGAGGGGATATGTTTGATTCCCAAAGTAAAAACCGTTCCAAAAGCCATTAACGATAATGAAATTGATATTAATTTTTTATGGTTCATAGTACTCCTTTAGTTTGATATCCAAATTACAAATCAGGGAACAATATTTTAAACTCTTTTGGGGTTTGAGCAGTAAACTTCATTAGTTTTCCAGTAAATGGATGTTTAAACTCAAGCTCATACGCATGTAAACCTAATCTTTTAATCGGATTAGCAGGATCACCATATTTATCGTCACCTATAACATGATGGCCCATTTCACCTAGATGAACACGAATTTGGTTTTTTCTACCTGTATCGATATGCACATCAAGCAAAGAATACCCTTCGACCTCTTTTAAAACTTTATAATGTGTGATCGCAAATTGCCCATCACCACTTTTCTTTGAAGAATACATCATGTTTTGGCTATTCTTCTTAAGATAAGACTTTATAGTTCCTTGCTTTTCTTTTAATTGACCCTCAACAATAGCAAGGTAGCCTCTTTTTGTGACTATATCATTCCAGTTATCTTGCATCGCTTGTTGAAATTTAACATTTTTTGCCACCATAAGGACACCAGAAGTGTCTTCATCTAATCTATGAACAACAAAAACGCGGTTATGTTTATCTTTTTGTTGCACATAATCAGTTAACATACGATATGCAGTTGAACTTTTTTCTTTGTCACTAGCAATGCTAAGTAGTCCGCTTGGCTTATTAATGACAATCATGTCATCATTTTCAAAAATAATTGGTAAGTTACTTCTTGTTTTTCGATGAATTGGGCTTTTAGAAACAATAACAACGTCACCTGGATATAGTTTGAAATTATATTGGCTAATTGGTGCTCCATCAACCGCTACACGATGGTTGGTAAGCATTGATTTTACCGAGTTTCTTGACTGGTCTTTGAAGGTTAATAATAAAAATTCTAAAAGCTCACATTCTTTTTCAACTTTATATTCGCGAATATTTTTAAAGTCTTTACTAACGTGCTGAACTCTTTGTTTGTTTTTATTCACTTTATTTACCTACCTTACTTATAACCATTTTAGCGAATTTTTCTGCAACATTAATGCCGGTCACTTTTTCAAATTCCTCAAAGAATGCATTGGAATTAATTTCACATAAAATTGGCTCTTCATCTTCTCCAAATAGTAAATCAATTCCAGCATATTCAATTTTTAATAATTTCGCTATTTTGGACGCAAAATCATAATATCTACCACAATTTTCTAGTTTTTTGCTAGTTGCGGTGTTTCCAAAATTACTTCTAAAATCGTCTGCATTATATCTAACAAACGCACCAACAACTTCCTCATCCATGACCAAAACTCTAATTGATCTGCCATAGCTAGTTGGGATGTATTCTTGAAATTGGAGAGGCTGTCTACAGTATTCACTATATACTTTTATAAGTTCTTCTTTGGAATGAATTAAATGAACTCCTTCGCCCAAAGATCCATAAACTCTTTTAAGAATCAATGGTAGTCCTAACTCGCTTATCACTTTATCTAAGAAGGTTAAGTTTTCCTCTTTGATTTCATTAGAATAAAATAAAGGTCCGCCAATGGTTTTTGGCATTTTAATTCCTGCGTTTGAACAGGCTATATTTGTAAGCATTTTATCATCACAAAGCTTAATAAAGTCCGCTCTATTAAATAATCGATATCCATTTTTTTCTAGCTCTTTTGCAAGATAAATATCTTTATCTAAATAAATAACAAAATCATATTTAGGGAATGAGAATTCTATGCTGTTGTTTTTAATAATAGCAAGTGAGCCGTCATTTTTTAAAACGTCTAAACTGACACCCAATTTAAAAAACTCTTCATTAAATCTTTTTACTTTATATTTATTATGTCCAAGTTCTTGGTTTGTAATAATAAGACCGTGCATTTTTATTTAAATACGCAAAAGTCATTCAATATAGATTCAATATAATCGCTTTTAACTATTTGATATTGGCTCATATCACCATTATATTTTTCAAGAAGCGCACTTCTGAACTCGTTATATTTTCTGACATTGCTGTCTCTTTCTTTTAAATAATATTTAAAGGCCATGATACGGTTATATACATCTGAGCCGTATTCAACTAGTCTAATCGTTGCAACAATTTGCTTATTAGGATTTCTTCTCACGAAAAGTAAGTGGCTTAAATAATCACTTTGATTTTCAATGAATGTATATCCTTGTCTTATAAGTATGTTTTTAATAGTAATAAAGTCGAGGCTTGTTTGTATACCGCAAAGCACATCAATTGTGCCACAAGTTCCACACATTACTACTGATGTAGCACCAACATGTTCGATATTAACGATTTTTTGCCCTTTTAGAACGTGTAAAAGGAGTGCTTTTTCATAAGCATAAAATTCTTTCCACTTGTTATCAAAAGGTAAAAGGTTCTTCATCTATCATGCTCCATCAATGTGTCGATCACAAATCGGTAATTCGTCCGATGGTTGTGCGTTTTGTTCATCTAATATTCTTTTATCTTCTCCGACGATGTTGCTTGGAATACCACTAGAGGCATAGCTCTTATTAGCTAATCTACCAACATATTCTTCGAAAATTTTAATATCTTTTTCATCACTAAATTTTGCCATGTAATATCTATCACCCATCAAACCTGCAAAAACATCTGGGTAATCACCATATTGGCACATATTATTTTTAAATGTTCTCAAAATATCTTCTTCACTAAAGAAATATTCTTTTCCTCTTCTTCTAGAAGCAGCGCATGAATAATATCTTGGACCGACTGGTTCATCTGATTTTCCAAAGCAAATTATATCTGCAAACATTTGATATAGGTTTGTTGATAAACCATAGTTTAATAGGTCTGGTGTATATCCACCAGGAGTTCTAATATTAACCTCTAATGGAACAATGTCGCCTTCTTTAAAATGCCCTTTAACACTATTTTCAGCTAAAAATAATTCAGTGTGGAAGAATCTATTTTTAAGTCCTAATGCTTTTATAATTTTTTTGCCTAAAGAAAGGATCTTTTCTGGAACTTCTTTGTTCACATAATAGAACATATCTTTTTTTGTAATATGATATGAATATATTTCTCTAGGGAATCTTTCATTAGCAGCAATAACAACATTGCTATTTGCGTCAGCAATACCATCAAAGGTCACAATTAAACCAGTAACATATGCTTCACAGATGTAATCTACGTATGGTTTTTCACGATGGAAAGCCTGTAATTCGGCTTCATTATTGATTTTATAATTACCAAATGCACCGACACCAATATCTGGTTTAGCAAATAGAGGATAACCATATTTATCGGCAAATTCTTTTAATGATTCATAATCTCTAACAATGATATATGGAGCGACATGGGCGCCAGCATCAATAAATGCTTTTTTCATTGAAGACTTTCTTTGATATTCATCTAATTCAGCTGGATAAATGCCACTTCTAATGCCAAAATGTTCTCTTATAATTGAGTCATTTCTTAGCCAATATTCGTTATTACTCTCTAAGAAATCGATAGGTCCGTATTTATTGATAAAATAACCTACTATTTCAAACATTTTATTGATATTTTCCATCTCAAATGTTTGATAATATTCGGTCGCAGATTCTCTTAATCCTTGTTCAATTTCATTATATGGAGTACTGCCAATAACCAAGACATTACATCCATTTTTTCTAAATGCTTGAGCAAACTTGTAATATGTTCTTGGGAAGTCTGCGGAAATAAGTACAACATTCTTAATCATAAAAATCACCTAATTTCTTGCTTACAATTATACTCGAAAATTTCAAATTATGTATTGATATTTCAATCATAAGGTTTTAATATTTTGGTTGACTAAACTGTCAATTAAAAAATATGCCAAAGACAAAAGAACAATTTGAACAAATTAAAAAAGAAAGAATGGACGCCATTTTAAATGCTTCCTTATTTCTATTTGCAACAAAAGGATATAACGCCGTTACGACAGACGAGATAACAAACTATGTTGGTTGTTCGCATGGACTTTTATACCACTATTTCGGTAGTAAAGAGGATCTATTTAGTACATTGATGGACAAAAAAGTTATCACTATCATGGATTCTATTCTTGCTGATATTGATTTCAAAGCAAAACCAAAATTCGTGTTGTTAGATGTGATAGATGCACTTTTAGAAGCCACAAAATCTAATGATGATGAAAAAGCGTGTGCCATCTACTTAGTTTTAAATCTTCATTTACAAAGGAAATATATACCTAAGCCAAAAATAAAGCCTGGTGATTGCAAAAAACACTGGATGGAATATGCAATCGAAATTATAGATAAAGGTAAGGCAAGTGGCGAATTCTATGATTACAACACAAAAGAAATGCTTGTAGCATTATTAGCGTTTTTCAAAGGCTTGACATATAGCAGAATATATCTTGGAGCAAAGAAATTCACTTGTCCAAAAGCGGAAATCATTTCCAAGATGATTATAAAGAGTTAAGAAAGGAGAAATTATGTGGCAAAACATTAAACTGATTTTAAAAAGTGTAAGGCAATACAAAAAACCCGCACTTATCACACCACTATTTATGATTGGTGAGGCAGCTGCGGAATGCATTATGCCTTTTATCATGGGTATTTTTGTTGATGAAATCAAATTGCTAAATACCCCAGATAATTTCTTTCATACCGATGGAGGAATTCCTGTATTCTACATTGCTCTAATTCTATTAGGATTAGCAATCTTTTCCTTGATATGTGGAATTATGGGTGGAAAATATGCTTCCATTGCTTCGGTTGGTTTAGCAGCAAATTTAAGAAGTGATCTATACAAGAAATTAACAAGTTTCTCATTTGAAAACATTGATAAGTTTTCCACTTCATCACTTGTTACTAGAATGACAACGGACATTAACAATGTCCAAATGGCATTCCAAATGATGATTCGTATTGTTATTAGAGCACCATTAATGCTTATTTTCTCTGCTGTTATGACATTCGTCGGTGGTGGACCAATGGGCTTTGTATTCGTTGCATTAGTGCCAATCGTTTCATTTGGTTTATTCCTTATTGTTAAACATGCGATGAAAGTATTTACTCGTGTATTTAAACGTTATGACGCTTTAAATCAATCTGTTCAAGAAAATGTTTCTGGTATTAGAGTTGTTAAATCTTACGTCCGTGAAGACTTTGAAAAAGATAAATTTGATAACGCAAGCGATGGCTTAGCAAAAGAATTTATTTTAGGTGAAAAGATTGTTGCGTTAAATGGACCATTATTAAATACCGCAATTCACTTATCCAACATCATTATCATTGCTGCTGGTTGTTGTTTGATTTACACAACGGGTACATGGACATGGTCTGATGCTTCCCATACAACAGGTGACTGGATTGGTGGAATATTGACCTTAGGTCAATTATCAGCATTAATCACTTATGGTATTCAAATTTTAATGTCATTAATGATGATTTCTATGATTGCAGTTATGCTCACATTATCATTAGAAGCTATCAAACGTATCGGCGAGGTTTTAAAAGAAGAACCAACCATCAAAGATTGTGAAAATCCATTATACGATGTCCCAGATGGATCTGTTAAATTTGATAAAGTCTACTTTAAATACAAAAGCGAAGCTGAAAAGTACACTCTTGAAAATATCAACATCGACATTAAATCTGGACAATTTATCGGTATTCTTGGATCAACAGGTTCAGGAAAAACCAGTGTTATTAACCTCATCTCTCGTTTATATGAAGTAACCGAAGGCGAGTTATTAGTCGGTGGTCACGATGTAAAAGAATACGACCTTGCAACATTAAGAAATAATGTTTCTGTTGTTTTACAGAAAAATGTCTTATTCTCTGGAACAATCGCTTCTAACCTCCAATGGGGTGATATTAACGCCAGCGAAGAAGAAATGATGAAAGCTTGTAAAATCGCTCAAGCAGAAGAGATTGTTAATGCAAAACCTGAAGGTCTACAAAGTAGAGTAGAACAAGGCGGAGCCAATTTCTCTGGTGGTCAAAAGCAAAGATTATGTATCGCTAGGGCGATTATGAAAAAACCAAAAATCCTAATCCTTGATGATTCAACTTCCGCAGTTGACACCAAGACAGATAGATTAATTAGACGGGGTTTAAAAGAAGATCTGCCTGAAATGACAAAAATCGTCATTGCGCAACGTATTTCTTCTATTGAAGACGCTGATCAAATCATCATTTTAGACGATGGTAAAATCAACGCCATCGGAACCCACGAAGAACTTCTTAAATCTAATAAGATTTATCAAGAAGTCTACTACACTCAAAACAAAGTGGGAGGTGATAAATAATGCCACCAGTACGTATTAAAGAAAGAGCAAAAGCCAAAAAAGGCACAATGAAGCGCTTACTAAAAATGCTTTTTAAGCATTATCCATGGCACTTAATAGTATCCCTCATTTGTTTGATTTTAAATGTTATCACTAACTTATCTTCATCTATTTTCGTTTCTCTCGCTGTTAACGCATTAACTGCTGCCGGTGTTCAAGGAACAAATCCATTTATTGAAAAATTTGAAGTTAGCAGTACCTTTGGCTTTGTCATTGAAACCAATGTTACATATCTAGTTATTGTCTTAGCGTGTATTTATGTGGTTGGCATTTTCGCTATTTGGTGGTGGAACCGTACCATGGCGATTGTTACACAAAAATTCTTAAATACATTAAGAAAAGAAATGTTCAATCACATGCAAGATTTACCTATCAAATATTTTGATACACACGCTCATGGTGCAATCATGTCGCTATATACAAACGATATCGACACAATCAGACAATTTATCTCACAAGCTTTACCAAGCTTAGTGCAAACCGGTTTAATTTCACTTCTCGTCTTTATCGTAATGCTTTCAGCATCGGTTTGGATGACACTTGTCGTTGTGGTCGGACTTATTGTTATGACAATTGTTGTTAAGAAGATCGGTGGAAAATCATCCAAATTCTTCATCAAACAACAAGAAGCACTTGGTCGTGTTGAAGGTAACATTGAAGAATCAATTAAAGGCTTAAAAGTCATTAAAGTATTCTCTCACGAAGAAAAGAGTTCAGAAGACTTTGACGCTCTTAATAACGAGTTAAAAGACTACGCTACAACAGCAAATATTCATGGTAATATCATGATGCCAATTAACGGCAATATCGGTAACTTCTTATACATCCTTTGTGGATTAATGGGGGCATTCATCTATATATTTGGATGGAGAAACTTATCATTAACTGGGTTTGAAGTTATTAAAGGTGATACTGCGAGATTTGCAGGTATGATTTCACTATTCTTAATGCAAAGCAGAATGTTTGCTAATAATGTCAACCAATTCTCACAACAAATCATCTTCATTGTTATGGGTATGGCGGGTGCATCTAGATGTTTAGACTTATTAGACGAAAAACCAGAAGTTGATAATGGTTATGTTTACTTATGTAACGTTAAAGAAAAAGAAGATGGAACGTTAGAAGAAACTGAAGAAAGAACAAGAAAGTTTGCTTGGAAGCACCAACACGGTGATGGCACACTTGAATATGTCCCACTTAAAGGTCATATCGTCTTAGATCATGTTGACTTCTCCTATGATGGTAAAAAGCTTGTCCTTGAAGATGTTTCTATCTACGCTAAACCAGGACAAAAAATTGCATTCGTCGGTGCAACTGGTGCTGGAAAGACCACCATCACAAACTTAATCAATAGATTCTACGATATCGCTGATGGAAAAATCAGATATGATGGAATCAACATTAATAAAATTAAAAAAGCTGATTTAAGAAGAAGTTTAGGTATTGTTTTACAAGATACAAACTTATTCACTGGCACCGTTATGGATAACATCAGATATGGACGATTAGACGCAACTGATGAAGAATGTATCGAAGCAGCAAAGATTGCTAATGCACACGACTTCATCACTCGTTTACCTGATGGCTATAACACTATGTTATCTGGAGATGGGGGCAACTTATCACAGGGTCAAAGACAATTATTATCTATCGCCCGTGCTGCGGTTGCAGATGCCCCTGTCATGATTCTTGATGAAGCTACTTCTTCTATCGATACTCGTACTGAAAAATTAGTGCAACAAGGTACCGATAAGTTGATGGAAGGAAGAACCGTATTCGTCATCGCACATAGATTATCCACGGTTCAAAATAGTAAGGCAATCATGGTCTTAGACCATGGTCACATCATAGAACGTGGTAATCATGATGACTTAATCAAACAAAAAGGCATGTATTACAACTTATATACAGGTGCCTTCGAGTTAGAATAAGAAACATAAAAGCAAGCTTTTGACGGCTTGCTTTTTTCATACGTTTTTTCTAAATATTAGAACCTCTTTGTAAATTTATTGATGTGTTTATATACACCTTTAAGTTTTGGGTACATCTCTAAATACACTTTTCTATATAAATCATTATATTGTGCATGTGCTTCTGGATTTGGGGTAAATGTAACTGTCTTATGTGACATTTCCTTCATTGCTTCTTCTACATTAGCGAATTCACCTAAAGCAGTGAAAGTGGCAATAGCAGCGCCTAAAGAAGTTGTTTCATAAGTTTGCACTCTTGAAACTGGCAAACCAAAGATATCAGCGGTAATTTGGCAAATTGCATCGCTTTGTGATCCACCACCAGAAATCATTAATTCATTAATCTTGTGTTTTTGACTCTTTTCAATGGATTCAAGGCCTTCTCTTAATGCATAAACGATACCTTCAATAATCGAACGATAAAGGTGGGCTCTAGTATGGATATCAGAGAAACCAATAATGCCACCTTTAGCAAGAGGTCTTCTTAATCCTGGACCCCAATATGGTTGTAATACTAATCCATCGCTTCCAGGTGGGACATTTGCTAAATCTTTATTCAACATTTCTTCAACAGACATCTTTTGAATTTTGGCTTCATCTATCTTTTCGCTAGCGAAATTCTTGGTAAACCAAGAAAGCATCCAGAATCCACGATAAACTTGTACTTCCATGTTATACCATCCAGGAACAGCAGCAGGATAGGCTGGTAAGAAAGGCTCTGGTTCATGATATTTTTTGTTACTAACTTCAATCGTGGAGGCGGTTCCAAAAGAAACAGCGCCAACTTCATTACTTAAAGCACCTAAACCTATGGTTTCACATGCTTTATCACTACCACTAGCAAACAATTTAATACCATTTGGTAATCCTGTTAATTTTGCAAATTGTTCACTGATTACACCAAGCTCTTCACCTGGTTGTTTTAATGGGAAAAGCATGTCACTTGAAACACCAAAAATACAGCCCTTTAATGATTTGGTACTATCCCATTGTCTTTTTTTGAAGTTTATTGGATAATGTCCAATAACACTGGCAGCGGAATCCACTAGATTACCAGTAATTTTGTATGTTAAGTAAGTTGAAATATTGACATATTTTTTGGTTTTGCCCCATGTATTTGGCTCATTTTCTTTAAGCCAGTGAGCGGGAGTACGGCATCTATTCAACGAGATAGTTGGACCCATACCAACAAGGTTGAAAATTGCTGTATAGATACTTGGAATTTTTTCACTGGCTTTAGCCATACGTTGATCAAGCCATAAGATTGAATCTCTGACTGGATTATTATTTTCATCTAGTTGAACAGATGTATCTCTAAATGTGGCGATGGTTGCGCCAACGATTCTATCTAATTTATCTTTGTTTTTACTTGTTAATTCTTTAACTGCTTCGACAAGATTATTGAAATAGAAGTCTGGTTTTTGCTCAGCAAACCCTTTTTCTTTTGAAAAATAAGGTTCCGGACTATAGTTTCTTTTAATAAGTGCTTCTATTTCGCCTTTTTTATTGGTTAAAGCAGCACGAACAGATTGTGTTCCAAAGTCAAATGTTAACACTAGTGGTTTGTCATTACCCATAACGTCTTCTCCTTAAGGATTATTATATTTATTTTATCACGATATGCCTTAATTTAGTCCCAAATAACATGAATTTTAATGTAATTTGCAGTTTTAGTGATTTTCTACTTTTGTGTACTCGCGTGTATATGATACGATAATGGATGTGGGTGTAGATGCACCCGATTGCCTGTAGGAGGAAAAATATGGCTGAAAAGAAGTATGTTTACGCCTTTGATGAAGCCCATGGCTTGGGAAAAGAAATCTTAGGTGGTAAAGGCGCTGGCTTAGCGGAAATGACACACATTGGTGTACCAGTTCCAGAAGGTTTTACAATCACAACCGAAGCTTGCACACTCTATTATGATAGTGGAAAACAAATCCCAGAATTTGTTAAAGAACAAATCTTCGCCGCAATCAAAGAAGTTGAAAGAAAAACTGGCAAAGTCTTTGGTGGAGATCACAATCCATTATTAGTTTCTGTCCGTTCTGGTGCACGTGTTAGTATGCCAGGTATGATGGATACAATTTTAAACTTAGGTTTAAATGAAAAAACAGCTGCTGCTCTCGCAAGAGAGACAAACAATGAAAGATTTGCGATGGATAGCTACCGTAGATTCATTCTTATGTTCACAAACATCGCAAAAGGTCATCCAAGAACCGAAATGGACAAAATGCTTGATGACTTAAAGAAATCAAAAGGTTACAAACTCGATACAGAAGTTACAACCGAAGAATTAAGAGATTTAGTAGCTAGATATAAAGAATATTACAAGAAGACATTTGGTGAAGAATTCCCATCTGATCCATATGAACAATTATTAGAGGCAGTCGCCGCTGTCTTTAGAAGCTGGGACAACCCACGTGCCAATATTTATCGTATGCAATATTCTATCCCATATTCATGGGGTACTGCAGTTAACGTTCAATCAATGGCGTTCGGTAACAAGGGCGAAACTTCCGGTACTGGTGTCGCATTCTCAAGAAATGCTGCAACTGGTGAAAAAGAAATCTCCGCTGAATACTTACCAAATGCACAAGGTGAAGACGTCGTTGCAGGTATTCGTACACCTCTTCACATCGACGAATTAAAGAGACGTATGCCAGAAGTTTACGATCAATTCGTCAAAACTATCAAAAACATGGAACTCCATTATCGCGATATGCAAGATATGGAATTCACAGTCGAAGAAGGAAAATTATATTTCTTGCAAACACGTTCTGGCAAGAGAACACCTGCTGCTGCCTTAAAGATGGCATGTGACATGGTTGATGAAGGCTTAATTTCCAAAGAAGAAGCAGTCTTAAGAATCGATCCAGTTTCCTTCGACAAATTATTATTACCAAACTTCGATAAAGACGATTTAGCAAAAGCTGCTAATAGATTAATCGCAAAAGGTAACCCAGCTGGTCCAGGCGCTGGCACAGGTGCTATCGCATTTACAGCTGAAGAAGCAGAACAAAGACACGCTGCTGGTGAAAAAGTTGTCTTAGTCCGTGCTGAAACTTCCCCAGAAGATTTAGCAGGTATGATTGCTTGTGAAGGTATTCTCACTATGCGTGGTGGTATGACCTCACACGCTGCTGTTGTTGCTCGTGGTATGGGTAAATGCTGTATCACAGGTTGTGCTGCTGCTTTAATTGATGAAGAAGCAAGAACCTTAACAATCAATGGCAAAGTTTATACAGATAAAGATGTCTTATCTTTAGATGGCTCTACAGGTAACGTCTACGAAGGCGATATCAAGAAAGTTGCACCAGATCTCTCTAGCGGTAACTTCGGCAGATTAATGGGCTGGGTTGATGAAGCAAGACAACTCAAAGTTAGAACAAACGCTGACACTCCAAGAGATGCTCACCAAGCAAAACTCTTCGGTGCTCAAGGTATTGGTCTATGCCGTACAGAACATATGTTCTTCGATAAAGACAAGATCTTCTCATTTAGAAAGATGATTCTTGCTGAAACAAAAGAAGAAAGAGTCGCTGCTTTAGCAGAAATCGAACCATTACAACAAAAAGACTTCGAAGGATTATTCGAAGAAATGCAAGAATTAGGTGTCAACGTTCGTTTACTCGATCCACCACTACATGAATTCTTACCACAAGAAGAAGAAAAGATTGCTGAATTAGCAGAAGCAACAGGTCACTCTGTTGAATTCATCCATAAGAGAATTAGCGACTTACACGAATTCAACCCAATGATGGGTCACCGTGGCTGCCGTCTCGACGTTTCTTATCCAGAAATTGCTGAAATGCAAACACGCGCTATCATCAAGGCTGCTCTTGCTGTCAGTGCTAGAAAAGGTTATCACATTGAACCAGAAATCATGATTCCTCTAACATTAGACATTAGAGAATTCAGATTCGTCAAAGCAATCGTTTGCAAAACTGCTGATGAAGTCATCAAGGCTGCTGGCAAAGATATGAAATATCACGTTGGTACAATGATTGAAATTCCACGTGCTGCATTATTATCTGGCGAAATCGCTGAAGAAGCAGAATTCTTCTCCTTCGGTACAAATGACTTAACACAAATGACATTTGGTTTCAGCCGTGATGATGCTTCCAAATTCTTACCAGATTACTACTCCAACAAGATCTTTGAAGAAGATCCATTCAAGACCTTAGATCAACACGGTGTTGGTAAACTCATCAAGATGTCTGTCCAAGATGGTCGTAGAACCAGACCAGACTTCCACGTCGGTGTCTGTGGCCAAACTGGCGGAGAACCAAACTCCATACACTTCTACCATGTTGCAGGCATAGATTATGACTCCTGTTCACCATTCGGTGTTCCAGACGCAAGACCTGCTGCTGCACAAGCCGCAATCCGTAGCAAAGGCAAAAAATAATCAATTACTTTGATTTAGATTACTCCAACTTCGGTTG
>JAILBR010000053.1 GCA_024680795.1 Bacilli bacterium
AGATAATTTGGATAGCCAATATTTAAATGACTACCAACATATATAAGGTCATAGTCTTTTATATCAGTCAGATAATCTTTTAATTCTGGAAGGGATTTTTCTTCCATTTCCTTATTCATCACTTTGATACATTCTTCAAAATCATCTGGATAAGGTTTCTTCCTAGTCACTTTAAAAATATCGCCACCGGTTAGGGTTCTAATATGTTCAGCGGCTTTTTCAACATAACCCCTATCTTGTTTTTCAATCTTATCTAAGATGTAATCTTTAATTGCACCCTCGTAAGAAAAATATAATATTAGAGTTCGCATATAAATATGATACCTCAATTAAGCCTAGAAAGCAAAAGTGAAGAAACCTCTAAATAATCATAGTTTTTTATTAATGCTTTATTTCTCGATTATATCCTCGTTGGTAAAGAAATCCTTTAAACTAATATAAAAAACACCTTTGTCATCTATCCACGGTTTAAAATTATCTTTTACGATAATAATTTTTTTAAAACTGTCGTTAATACTATTTAACGATTTTAACTCTTTATTCTTTTTTTCTTCATCATCAATGCTATATACAGATTGGATATAATACTTTTTATCATTTAGATTGTCTTTGATAAGTATCTATCTCTATTAATTTCCATTAGCAATTTCCTCGGTTTTACAACTTTTTTCGTCAATGAAATAATAACATCATGATATATACAATAAAGAAAAAAAATAAAAACAGGAAACATTAAGTCTCCTGTTTTGTAGACATGTTGGTGATCCCTAAAGGATTCGAACCTTTGACCCAATGATTAAGAGTCATTTGCTCTACCAGCTGAGCTAAGGGACCAACTAGCGAGAAATAATATAACTGATTTAAAGTTCTAAATCAAGCATTAATCTCGCATTATAAATATTTATTATTTAGATTTTGTTTTTCTAATGATGAATTTAATAAGTACTTCAATTTCGTGCGCTGCAAGAGGGACAAAGGCTGCCGCTGCGGTAATCACCCATTCTTGCCAGCCAAGAGAAGAAGTTGAGAACACTTGTTGGACACCAGGAGTGAGAACAACAAAGAACTGTAAGCCGACACCAAGAACAAACGCTAATAACATCATGTAGTTCTTATTTTTAAAGACCATGAATGCACTTCTTTCCACGCTACTCATGCAAACCATATGGACAAGTTCAGCAAATCCTAAGGCAGTAAATGACATTGTTTGTGCTTGCGCTAAAATGGTTGGATCAATATCTCTAATATGAGCGATAGTTTCATAATCAGTGATGCCATTAATCCAGAAAGCACTTAAGTAAGCGATAATGACTGCGATGGTAATGAATGAACCATGCATCAAGGTATCTCTTAAGCCGCCTCTAGCAAAAATTGTTTCATTTGGATCACGAGGTTTTTCGCTCATGATGCCAGGATCCTTAGGATCCATACCTAAGGAAATCGCTGGTAAACTATCAGTAATTAGGTTAATCCATAATAAGTGGATTGCGATAAATGGAGTTTCGAATCCGATAAGGATAATGAAGAACATGACAAGTACTTCAGCGATGTTACTAGAAAGTAAGAAGATAATGGTTTTCTTAATATTAGTAAAGATGCCTCTACCTTCTTCCACTGCTTTTTCAATAGAAGCGAAGTTATCATCCGCTAAAACCATATCCGCTGCCCCTTTAGCGACATCAGTACCTGTGATACCCATAGCGATACCAATATCACTGGCCTTCAAACTTGGTGCGTCATTAACACCATCACCTGTCATCGCACAGATATGTCCATTAGCCTTAAAGGCTTTAACGATTTGGGTTTTATTTTCTGGAGAAACACGAGCAAATACTCTAACAGTTTTAACTAGTTCTCTTAATTCTTCTTCAGATAAGTTATCGATTTCTCTACCCATCACGCATTGATCGATAGATTCAACAATGCCTAATTCTTTAGCGATAGCGAAAGCCGTATCTTTATGGTCACCAGTAATCATCACAGTGGTAATGCCTGCTTCTTTAAACTTTTGAACAGCAGGCTTTGCTTCTGGTCTAGCTGGGTCAATCATCGCTACTAAGCCGACAAAGACCAAGTCTTTTTCATCAATTGTCTCTTTTTTAGAATACGCTAAAGCGAGAACACGTAAGGCTTTAAAAGAGAATTCTTGGTTGACCTCATAAATGTGGTCGATATCTTTTTGAGTAATCTTTCTCTCTTTGCCATTTTCTAAAATATGGGTGGTTCCCGCTAAAATAGAGTCTAAAGCTCCTTTAGTGTAAATAATTGTTCCATCTTTAAGTTGATGTTTTGTAGACATCATTTTTCTAACAGAGTCGAATGGAAGTTCATCAATACGTGGTGTCTCTTCTTCTAATGCTTTCTTATGCATATTGAAGTCATTGCCAAGAACCACTAAAGCGATTTCAGTTGGATCACCAAATAAACCTTCATCCACTGTCGCGTTACTACATAAAGACATGCCTCTAGCTAAAAGAACTAAGTCTTTATTTTCATGACCTTCTTTGAATTCTTCTCTCTTATAGAATTTATCATCAACATAAGCTTCTAAAACGGTCATCTTATTTTGAGTTAAAGTACCAGTTTTATCGCTACATACAACACTGACAGCACCTAAAGTTTCAACAGAAGGAAGTTTCTTAACAATCGTATTAACTTTAACCATACGTTGAACACCGATTGATAACACAATAGTGACAACTGCTGCTAAACCTTCTGGAATGGCGGCAACCGCTAAAGCAATCGCATCTAATACAGCTTCGATTGATTTATTAATCCAAGTATCAGCACTTGCACCACCTTGAAGTCTAACTACTAACCAAATAATCTCGACAATTAAAACGACAATAACAATCGCTAAAGTTAAGATACCCAAGAATTTAGATAACTTTGCTAAAACTTTTTGAAGTGGAGTGTCTTCCTCTTCTTCTTCGTCTAACGCAGTAGCAATCTTACCAATTTCGGTATTCATACCAGTGCCACAAACGACACCTTTACCACGACCATAGCTAACTGGGGTGGACATAAATGCTAAATTGACACGGTCACCAATCGCTACTCTTTCACTGAATACGGTATTACAATCTTTTTCAACTGGTACACTTTCACCAGTTAAAGAAGATTCATCACATTTTAAGTTAACAGCTTCGACTAAACGTAAATCTGCTCCAATTGTGTCGCCTTCTTCTAAAACAACGATATCACCAACCACAAGTTCACTAGATTTAATTTTGAATCTTTTGCCATCTCTAATCACTGTGCTTTCTGGAGAAGAAAGTTGTTTTAATGCTTCTAAAGAAGTTTGGGCTTTGATTTCTTGGATAGTACCAATCACGGAATTAAGGATAACAACCGCTAAAATGATGACGACATCTGGCCAGTCACCAACATTAAGGAAATCAAAAACACCCGCTTTCACTGATTCATAGGTGGAAACACCAATCGTCACAGCGACCGCGGCGAATAAAACATAAATCATTGGGTTAGCCATCTGTTCAAAGAAAATCTTGACCCAACTCTTTTTCTTCTTTTCTTCTAATTTATTAGGACCATATTTTTCTAGTCTAGCTTTTGCTTCTTCACTAGTAAGTCCGCTTTCAACATCGGTATCTAAAAGCTTAATAGCGTCTTCACTACTTATAGTTTCAAATTCTTTGTTGAAGTCTTCTGCCATAAAAAAATTCCTCCCGAAAAGTTTTGTCTCAAAGGTCTTGCTCCTATGCGGTCCTTGGTCCGGACTTTTCAGTCGTGCTGACGAACATCAAGGATTCACTACTCCCCGTTTGGATTAATAAAATAATTATATCAATAGAATTAGATATAAACAACTGCGAAAAATTGTTTAATAGTCAGTAATTTTAGTCGATAATGTATCTATGAAAACTTATTACATCACTGGTATTTCTGGATTTTTAGGAAGAAATATCGTCAACGAAATCTTAAAAGAAAAAGATAACTATATCATTGGACTAGTCTTTCCTAATGAAAAGAATCTTGATGTTTTAAAGCAAATATCAAACATATCCCTCGTGGAAGGCAATATTTTAGATGAAAAATCAATCGATGGCTTTTTATCTATTCCTTCTAAAGGAGAAAAGATTATCATCCACGCGGCAGGCAAAATATCCGTATATAAAAAAGGTGATCCTTTAACAACGAAGATAAATTATGAAGGTACAAAGATAGTTGTTGATTCCGCTTTAAGAAATGGATGTGATAAGTTTGTATATGTATCTAGTGTTGACTCTTTAAATAAATCTAAAGGTGACACTCCAATATATGAACAAGACTATTATGAAATAGATAAGGTAGATGGAGTATATTCCAAAAGCAAAGTTCTCGCTAATAACTATGTATTAGATGCGGTCATAAATAGAGGATTAAAAGCCACGATTGTTTTACCAAGTGTGATGATTGGGCCAAGCGATCCATTTAACTCCCCTATTAATCTCGCTTTTAAGAAGTTCTTAAATGGCAAATTAGGTATCTTAGTCAAAGGCAAGTATAACATTAGTGATGTTCGTGATGTTGCAAAAGGTATTTTATTAGCAAGCAAGAAAGGAAACATTGGTGAATCATATCTCTTAACTGGTGTCCAACTACCAATCCTTGATTTAATTAATAAAGTCGCTAAATACGATAATAGAAAGCCAATCAAAATGACTGTCCCGGTCTTCTTAGTGAAACTGGTGGCTCCATTTATCGAACTACACGCGAAACTCCATAAGAAAAACCCTTTATTTACAGGGTTCTCTATGGATTGTTTGAGGCAAAACTCTAACTATCAAAATGATAAAGCGGTTAAAGAGTTAGGTTTTGCTATCACTAACATCGACCAAACCATCGCTGATACAGTTGATTGGATGAAATCTAGTGGCTATTTAAAAAAGTAAAAAACTATTCTATGTTTTCGTTTTTTAAATAATCAGAGTACTCTTTCCTAGTTAATAGTTCAATTGACTCTTCGTTTTTTATATATCCAATTCCAGCACCGCCACCAGTTTGATAAATCACTTCCAATGATTCTTTATTATATGTAGTCGTTCCAAATGAAAAAGAAAACCCACCTACATCTTTATTAAGCCATTCTCTATTCACTATATAATCTTTTGTGTAAGAAAAAGATATAGACCCATTTTTAGCAATTTTGCATGAGTAGTCATTTGAAAGGAATTCGACACCAAATTCTTCTAATATGTGCTTCTCATTATTACATTGCAAACCAAAAACCGTTCTTGAATCGAGAGAATCATCTAGTTTTTTTCCTTCATAATACTTCTCATCATATTGATGTCCGAAAGAAACAGTAATAATTATTGGTTCATCATTTTTAAAATATCTTTTACAGCGATACGCTACTCTGGATGGCGACTCCGGCAAACACCCTCCCTCAAGAACAAAACCATCTTCCAAATAATATGTCTTCTTTTTTTCTTTTGTTTCATTGCATGACGATAATAAAAGAGCAATCGAAAAACATGTAATAGTAACTGGTAATATTTTTTTAATGTCTAACTTGTTTTTCATAAAGCTCATAATCATATTGAAATGTTTATAGATTCAGAATATGATGTTGAATATAGTTCAACTCTCACATATTGTATTGGATGATTATTGTTGGAATCATCTTTCCAATATAGATATCCGGCAGCTCGTATAGTGTTGTTTTCGTATTTCTCGTCACTATATTTTAATTCAAATG
>JAILBR010000025.1 GCA_024680795.1 Bacilli bacterium
ACATTCAACATAAAGCTTGCGATCTTCGACACTAGTGGTAAATATTCTTGCGGTAAATTTACCAGTTTCGATTGCTTCGACAATTCGCGCTTCACAAGATTCTTTCGCTTGTTTTCTTCTTTTAGCGATGATTTCATTTATAGTCATATGTTTTTACCTCATCTTTTATTATATAAAAAAGCTAGATTAATGGGCAACAAAAAACCCGATTTATATCGGGTGATTTGTATTAGTCTCTGCTACCGCCGATAATTCCGAATAAGCCGCCGAGGAAGTAGAAGATATCCCAGCTGATTATTCCGCCAATCATTAAGATGACGTGGGTTCCAACTCTTCCGGTTCCTCTATTGAGATTCTTAATCGCGCTAATTGCGATAATCAAGACGATGAGGTTAGCGACTAATAAGAAGATTGTCACGCCAATACCTGCGCCAAGTAATTGATCCACATATGGAACTGTTTGTTTTAAACGTTCAGCGATTTGATTAGCAACATCTGGGTTGACTTTACCAATAATAAAGACAACTAACATTAATGTTGCAGCAATAAATAATAAGACGTTTGTAATCATTCCAATGATGTACATGACTTTAGAAGCTGTTTTCATTTTTAATATTACCTTTCTTTTTTCGAAATAATTATACTAGTATAATTCTAAAAATCTAGTATTATTCAGCAAGAGTTCCAAATGGATCCCAGGGTGGAAGTAGAATTGGCTCTTGTTCAAGAGCTTTAAATTCAGCATCATTGAGATATTTTCTTCTGATTGCCACTTGGAAAACGAATTGTCTAAAGAATGATTCGCTCATCAAATAGAAACCTTTATTGCCTGAAGCTTCGCCCCAAGAATTTTCAATCTTCCATCTGATTGGTTTGCCTTCTTTTATATCAACACCAGTGATACACATCGCATGATTCATCGCGGCTTGATTGAAGTCTAACATATCGGCTTTATCAAACTGTAAATCCGCTCCAAAGGCGGAAACGTAGTCATAAGCATTATCATCCCAAATGCCTTTTTCACGATCGCCGAATTTACCAACATCGCTACCAAACCAAACGATTTCTCCATCTTTAAGGGTTTGGATAATGAGCTCTTCTAAACGATCGAATTCTTCGTTTAAGTGGACGATTGGCTTACCGCCAACAACATTACCAACATATTCTAAAGAATATGTCTTAAGATATTCTTTGTCTTTTGTAGGCGCGTGGATTAAAGAAATAAATTCATCAATTTCTTTTCCTATATATTTATTAAAGAAGGAAAGAGGAGTTAAGTCTTTTTCGATGTGATAGTTATTATCTTTATCAACATATTCGAAATCAAACTTCTCAGGTGGAACACCGAAAGAAGAAGTTAAGATATTAAATATCTTTTTATTAAATTCATCTTTTAAAGCATAAAGTTCTGCTTCATCATGATTCTTTTCATAACTATGATAGGCATCAGCGGCAAATTTTCTTAAAGCAGAATTACATAATCTTGTGGAACCAAATGTCTCACTTGATTGAGCATTTTCAATAAAGGCTGCTTTTGGACATAAACCATATTTTTTGATAAGTTCAACAAACATTTGCCATTGTCCGCCATCACCAACTCCGTCTAATAAGAAAGCTAGTTTACGGTCGTCATGTTTTGCACCGCCCATGATTAATTCAATAATGCCTTGAGCGTGGTAGTTAAACTTTTCAAGTTTATCATAATAGGCGATGAAGTTTTGACTGATTTCGAATTGACCTTTGATATTACATTTTTTTGCGATGATTTCTCTTAAAACGTTACTTGCAGAGAAAATCCAACAACGGCCACTTCTCATCTGATTAGTAGCAGGTAAGGTTTCTACTTCAATTGAGAAAGTAAAGTCGGTATTATGTGCGTTATCTTTTGACATAAAGACATCATTAAAGGTGGTTTTACTTAATGCGTGTCTTAATACTTTTTGAGTGTTGTCATTTAAATATTCTTTACGAACATTTAATAATTGCTCTTTATTTAGTTCTTTTCCCATATAAAGAACCTCCAGTTTCTATTTTCAAATATGATAGCAAGAAAGAAATGATATTTCATTAGAAATAATAATGTATTTTTTTCTAACACAATAATCTAATCATGGTATAAATTATAAGAAGATATGAAAACACTAATCATTTTGAGTGCAATTCCCGCTAGTGGAAAGTCAACATGGGCCAAGGAATATCAAAATAATCACGAAAATGTTTATATCATTAGCAGTGATGCAATTCGTTTAGAATTGACCAATGGTGTTTATAGTGATCAAAGCCACCAAAAAGAAGTGTGGAAAATATTCGAAGAAAGAATGCATAGCTATGCTAATAAAGCAGATAATGTTACAGTCATTCTCGATGCATTAAATGATACAAATGAATTGCGCTATAGATATTTATCTACCACTCCAGAATATGATAGAAAAGTATTAGTGTTATTCCCAGCTAGCAATTTAGAAAAAGCAAAAGAATATAATGGCCAAAGGCCAGCGGATGCTAGAGTTCCTGACGACATATTAGTCATGCTAGTTAATAAATTCGAAAGTCCTTCTAAAGAAGTATTAGATCTTGTAGACGAACTAATCGAAGTAGTGTGGTAAAAAGAAATCCCAACGATTGACTCGCTGGGATTTTTAGTTACATTTTTCTAGATTTGATTTCTTCTTTAATCATCTTTAAGAATTCATCAACCGGGACAGTGACTTGGTCCTTTGTACTATATTTACGATAAGTGACCGTGCCATTATCTCTTTCATTATCACCGATAACGATGGTGTATGGAATCTTTCTAAGTTGAGAACTTCTTAACCTATATCCGAGTTTTTCATTTGCGTCGCTCTTTTCGACACGGATGCCTTCAGACTTGAATAAATCATATAACTTATTGGTGCAGTCTAGATGGAACTCGTTATTGACTGGAAGAAGTGCGACTTGCACAGGTGCTAACCATGTCGGGAAAGCACCAGCGAAGTGCTCAGTAATAACACCGATAAATCTTTCAATTGAGCCGAGACATGCGCGATGTAGCATGATTGGGCGCTTCTTTTCGCCATCAGAATCGATATAGAAACAATCGAATCTTTCAGGTAAATTCATATCAAGTTGGATGGTTCCACATTGCCAAACGCGGTTCATAGAATCTCTAACTTTGAAGTCTAATTTAGGTCCATAGAAGGCTCCATCTCCTGGATTGATCTTGAATTCTTTGCCTGATTTTTCACAAACTTCTTTAAGAATTTTTTCACTTTCATTCCAGATTTTGATGTCTCCGATATAACCTTCTTCTGGTCTTGTTGATAATTCGATTTTGTAGTTCAAACCGAACAAAGAATAAATCTCATCATATAGTTTTAAGATTGAAATAATTTCGTCTTTAATTTGGTCTGGACGGACGAAGGTATGAGCATCATCTTGAACAAATCCTCTGACACGGAATAAGCCGTTAAGAGCGCCACTAGCTTCATGACGATGGACTAACCCTAGTTCAGCATATCTAAGTGGTAAGTCACGATAAGAGTGTAAATCATTCTTATAGCAAATGATGGCTCCTGGACAGTTCATTGGTTTGATGGCGAATTCATTTTCATCAACGAAAGTGGTGTACATGTTTTCTTTATAGTGATCCCAGTGTCCGCTGGTAATCCATAATTCTTTAGATAACATGATTGGGGTGTTGACTAAAAAATAATCATATTTTCTATGGATTTCTTTCCACATGTTTTCAAGTTCAGTTCTGACAATCATGCCATTAGGGAGCCAGAATGGAAGACCTGGACCATATTCAGAAAGCAAGAATAGCCCAAGCTGCTTTCCAATAACACGGTGATCTCTTTTCTTTCTCTCTTCAAGGACTTCGAGATGATTTTTCAAATCATCAGCGCTGAACCAGCTCGTACCATAAATACGAACTAACATTTTGTTTTCGCTACTACCTCTCCAATATGCACCAGCGAGGTTTAATAGTTTAAAATGCTTGATTTGGCCAGTAGATAAAAGATGTGGTCCACGGCACAAATCAGTAAATTTTCCTTGAGTGAATATTGTGATATCTTCGTTAATACCTTCGATAAGCTCAAGCTTATAAGGGTTGTTAGCGAATCTTTTTAACGCTTCTTCTTTAGAAAGAACCTCTCTAACAATTCTTTCATCCTTGCTAGATAACTCATGCATCTTCTTTTCAATTTTTGCTAAGTCAGCTTCGACGATTGGTTCTTTAAAGTCGATGTCGTAATAGAAGCCTTCTTCAATTGCTGGTCCAAATCCGAATAAGGCATCTGGATATAGTTCTTGAATAGCTTCTGCTAATAAGTGAGAAGTGGAGTGATTTAACACTTCAAACGCTTCTTTTGACGATTTCTCGATTTCTACGATGGAACCGTCGTGTAATTGTACTTTCATAATCATTTCCTCCATAATACAATAATGGGCTACTATTTATATTTAACGATAAAATCGTTAGATATCTAATTTGTTTTAAAGGCCAACCATTTGCTGATTGACCCTTGAGTTATTAAGTTTTTTAGTTGATGTTCCTATTGGAGCATACCAATTAACTTTAATAAATTCTCGTGAATGTTTCTTGGCATCTTAAGTGCTTCTTCGATGTCAATAGCGACGATATCTTCGTCGATAGAACCGATAACAACACCTGTTTGTCCTTCTAATAAACATTCAACAGCTTTACTACCCATACGGGAAGCAAGAATTCTATCAAATGCACATGGTGCGCCACCACGTTGTAAGTGGCCTAACACTTCAACATTGGTTTTGAATCCGGTTCTTTCTTCGATTTGTTTACCTAATTCACGGACGTCGAGAAGATTTTCACTAACGACAACAATCGCGTGGCTCTTCTTTTGGGCCTTAATTTTTCTTAATCTCTTGAAGATGTGTTCTTCATCAAAAGGGTGATCGTAAGTAATTGTTAATTCTGCTGCTTCTGCGATAGATGAATAAACCGCTAAGTCGCCACAGTGTCTACCCATAACTTCAATGACCGAACATCTTTGGTGAGATGAGGATGTGTCTTTAATTTTATCGATACAATCACAAATTGTATTTAATGCGGTCATGAATCCGATAGTGTAGTCTGTAGAAGCTACGTCATTATCAATACTTCCTGGAATACCAACGACTGGAACTCCTAATCTTGATAAGTCTAATAAACCACGATATGTACCATCTCCACCGATACCGACAAGAGCGTCAATATCATAGTCTCTTAGTCTTTCAACAGCTTTTTCTTGAATTTCCTTTTCTTTGAATTCAGGAAGACGTGCACTCTTTAAGATAGTGCCGCCTTTATTAATAATATCTTGAGTGAATTCTTTATTAACTTGGTGAATGTCACCTTCGATAAGTCCACGGTAGCCGTTATAAATAACGTACATCTCTTTTCCATAGAAAAGCCCAGCTCTAATAACTGCTCTGACTGCGGCGTTCATTCCTGGTGCGTCGCCACCACTAGTAAGTACTGCAATTCTTTGTATCATAATATGTCACCTTTGCTATTATCATAGCATTATAGAATTGTTGTTGTTAAAAATTTTTTTCAAAAATAGAAATATTTTTTCTTTTTGGCTAAATGTCGTTCGTATGGTAAATGTGGAAAATAGGTGATTTCAAGGTAAAAATATAGTCAGTTTTCCTAATAGTTTTCCACAAATTTTATGTGGATAACTTGTTGATAACTTTTTGGGACATTTAAGATTTATACTAAGTATAAATCATTATACACACCTTATGTGGATAACTTTTGCAAGCATTTTTTGATATTTTTTTCATGTTGAAAATGTAAAACATTTAGTAAATAATCTATGTCAAAAGGAGAGAGGCGACATGGTCATTTTATCTAATAGTGATATGCTTGAAGTCAGAATTAATTCGTTACTAGCTGACTATGATCGTGAGACTCTCACTAACCTTTATCAACCGATCATCGGTTTTTCCGCATTAGCGGTTTATTTTACTTTGTGGAGTGAAGCAAGCATACAAAAAGTGTTGTCTTTTTCTAGCCATGATCAATTACTCATTAGAATGAAAATGCCTAAAGGTCAATTTATTGATGCTAGAAAGCTATTAGAAGCAGTGGGTTTAGTCAAAACTAGATTAGAAAAAGCACCTGGAACCTGCATTTATCACTACGAACTTAACTCTCCAAAAACTCCTAAAGGATTTTTTGCTGACACTCTTTTATATGGTATGCTCATCCAAGCTTTAGGAGAAAGTGACGCTAATAGAATTAAGAAAGTCTACGAAGTGAATGATTATAGAGATGAAGGTGAAGATATTTCAAGTTCATTTAACGATGTCTTCCATCCTGACTTTGAAGATCCTTCTTTTATCGCTGCTGCTAGTAGTGAAAATCACACAGTGGGTAGAAATAAAATCAAGATTGATACTGAGTTTTCTTTTGAAAAGTTCTTTAATGCTTTAGGAGAAATATCCCAAATCAACGAAAAAGCAATTTCCAAAAAAGAACTCAAAGAGATTGAAAGACTTTCATCTTTATATGGCATTGATGAAGAAACCGCAGCTAGTGTAGTTGCTTCTAATTATGATTCCTTAAAAGAAAAAGGAAATAGACTCAACTTTGAAGAGATAAATAAAGCCTTCATGCAAGAGGTCAATTATACCTTCATCACTAAGAAAAATAGAAAGAGTAGAGATGGAAAAGTCAATAGTGATACTCAACTAGCAAATAAGATAAATTTATTTGAAACGATGAATCCAATCGAAGTTCTGAGACTTTTACAAGGTGGCACCAAGGTAGCGCCAAGTGATATTAAAATCATTGAAACCCTATCTAAGGATTACCGCCTACCGAATGGAGTTATTAATGTCATCATCGACTTCGTTCTCCAAATGAATAAGAATGTCTTATCTCGAGCGTATGCAGAAAAGATGGCAGCCTCATTCAATAGAGAAGGAATTGAGACGACGATTGATGCGATGAACTACTGTAATGAAGTTCTTCAAAATCAATCAAAGAGTAAAAAGACTCGTCGTAAGAAAAAGAGTGATGACGACGAACCAATAGAAAATATAAATAATAATGATAATAATGAAGTCTCAGAATCTGACTGGGACAAACTATTCGAAAACGAAGAGGAAGGAGAAGAGAATAATGGAACGATTGACACCGAGCTTCCGTTTTGAGGAAGATGAGTTACTTCTTAAGAAAATGAAGGAAGAATTCTTAGCGTGCCCAGCTGCAGTTAAATATATTCGTTCTCTTCATATACCAGAAGAATTGATCGATGAGGAAATAGTCAAAATCTATGATTTTGTTCAAGACCTAAACTTCTGTAAAAAATGTCCTGGAGTTTATGAATGCAATAAACAAACTCCAAGACTATGCACCAAAATCATTTACGAAGATGGTGTTGTATCACGTGTTTTGGTCCCTTGCAAGGAATATCTCAAGATGGTCAAATTCAAAGGACAATTTGTGGTTAGAGACTTTGAAGATGATTGGCTAACCAGTGATTTAAAGAGATTAGATCGCACTAATGAAAGACTTGAGGTTATCCAAAAATATAAAAACTTTGTTGATGGCACTAATGATGAATGGATTTTTATCATGGGCGAAGCAGGAACTGGAAGAACTTTCGTGGCTGCTAATCTCGCAATCGATATTGCTAAAAGAGAAAAAGGCCCAATTGCCTTTATCGATGCTCCAAGCAGATTCAAAGAATTGATGAGTAAAAAAGATAACGATGCTTTTAACGAATTACTTCAAAGATATATTGATGTTCCAGTTCTTATTATTGATGACCTCGGAAATGAATATAAGAGTGATTTTGTAAGAGAAAGTATTCTTTTCCCGATTTTGAATAATCGCGCTAAACAACATAAGTTCACAATTATTACCAGTGACTTTAATATTAGCGATATTGCTACTATGTATTTGACTGGTCCAGCTAGCAAACCAAAAATAGAGCAAATCAAAAGATTACTCAAAAAAGTGTGTGGAAAAGAGATTAATCTAGGTGACTTATCAGTTTACTGATAACATCTTCACATTTTTTGTTAAATTCTTCTTTAGATGAATTATTAGAAATAAGGTATGTTGCCTTATTTTTATTTTGATCAATTTGATTATTGCTATTGATAACTCTTAAATCATCAGACTTAAAACCATCTCTATTCTTTAAGAGTGATAATTGTTTTTCTTCTTTAATATCGGTAACGATGATAGTGTCAAACATCATGTCGAATTTGCTTTCAAATAGTAGTGGAACTTCAACCACTCTGATTTTGCTATTAGAAGTAAGTAAAAATTTCTCGACCTCTTCTCTAACTAAACCGTGTACATATTTTTCTAATTTCTTTTTATCTTTTGGATTTTCAATTAAATGTTTTCTTAATATGTCTTTGTCGACTTTTGCATCATTAAAAGAAATGCCTAATAGTTTTTCGATGTGCTCACTGACATCTTTATTTAAATAAAGATTTTTAACAACTTCATCACATGATAAGACATCAAATCCTTTGTTTTTAAAGGCTTCAAGAATAGTGGATTTACCAGAAGCAATCTTTCCAGTGATAGCAACATTTAATGGAATTCCATGCTTTTGTTGACACTTCGGACAAAATGTAGTTCCTCTACCGCCTACTTTTATAAAACGATAAGTAGAGTGACATTCTGGGCATTCTTCTCCAGATTTACCATATATTTTGATTCTTGTTTGGAAATTACCATCAATGTCTTTGCCTGGATGATAACTTTTAATTGTGCTTCCGCCTAACTCGATAGCAGTGGTGAGAATAGTTTTTGCATTTTTAACAATTAGTTCCCATTCTTTCTTTGTAACAGCGTAACTTGGAGTGAGCGGATGGATCTTACTAGCGTATAAAACTTCATCGACATAAATGTTTCCTAATCCAGTCATTAGTGATTGGTCAAGTAGGTTAGATTTGATAGGTAGTTTTTTACCCTTACTTGCCTTAAGTAGGAAGCTAACATCATTAATAGCGAATGGTTCGGGACCAAGTTTAGAAATTTCTTTTTCTTGTCTATATTCCTTCTCGCTAGAAAGTATCATGATCCCAAAACAACGTGAATCGTCATAACAGAGCTTTTTATTGTTGTCGAAGTGGAAAACTACCCTTGCATATTTACTATCTGGTTCGTCTTCATCAAATTCGTAATATTTGCCTTCCATACGTAAATGAGAAATCAATACTTTTTCGTTTGTTAGATGGAAGATTAAAAACTTACCGATACGTGAAATATCGTTAAATGTTTCACCCTTTAAAGAATCAATAAACACGACAGGGTCCCCCTGGATTGTCGTTCTTCGCTTAATTTCGATATCTAAAATTTTACGTCCTTTAACGATAGGAATAAGTACGTTTTTTACTGTTTCTACTTCTGGAAGTTCAGGCATATTATTCTCCTATTTAGCGTCATACCAGGTGTCACCAAAGCCTCCATCGACTTCTAGTGGCACTGATAGATCTAAAGCGTGTGTCATCTTGTCTTTGACAAGATTATAGACTAAATCTTTTTCTTCTTCTGGAACTTTGAAAATTAGTTCGTCATGGATTTGAAGAACCATTCTGGTTTTTAAATTATTTTCTTTAAGTACTTTTTCAACTTCAATCATTGCAATTTTGATTAAATCAGCAGCACTTCCTTGAATTGGAGCATTCATCGCCGCTCTTTTAGCAAATTCTCTAGTTTGGTAGTTAGAGTCATGAAGTTCTCTTAAATATCTTCTTCTACCATGCATTGTAGATACATAGCCATCTTTTAATGCATTATCGACAACACCTTTAAAAAATTCGGCAACTTCAGGGAAAGCTTCATAGAAGCTATTGATGATTTCTCTAGACTCATATACTGGAATTTCTAATTGTTCAGATAAACCCCAATCACTGATTCCGTAGATGATTCCAAAATTAACTGCTTTTGCTTTTCTTCTTTGTAATGAAGTAGGCTCGCCTTCAAGATGGAATACTCTTTTTGCAGTCGCAGAATGGATATCTTCGCCACTTTCAAAAACTGATTTTAGGCCCGGACAGTTGGATAAATGGGCCAAAATACGTAATTCAATCTGTGAATAGTCGAGTGAAAGAATTTGATATTCATGATTTGGATAGAAGAAAGCTTTTCTAATTTTTTTTCCATCTTCATCTCTAACAGATATATTCTGTAAATTTGGATTAGAAGATGACAATCTTCCGGTTTGAGTTTGTGCTTGGTTAAAGGAAGCATGGATCTTTCCATCTTTATTGACATGTGGTTTTAAACCATCGATATATGTAGAGACTAATTTAAAATATTTACGATATTCCAAAATCTTAGCGACGATTGGATGCTTATCAATGATTTCTTTTAATGAATCGACAGAAGTGGAGCCCTTTCTATTGCCTGGTAAACCAAGCTTGTCATAGAGGATTTCTCCAATTTGTTTTGGAGAAGAGATATTAAACCTCTCACCAGCAAGTTCATATATTTCTTCGGATAATTCTTCGATTTTCTTTTTATATTCTTTGCCAAATTCATCTAAGACATTTATATCTAATGGGAAACCTTCGATTTCCATATTCGCTAAAGTGTCAATAAGAGGTAATTCGAGTTTGTTATATAAATCTAAAGTTGAGATCTTTACTAATTCTGCTTTAGCTTTAGCAGCAAGAGCTAAAGAGTAGTGGGAAATCTCACTAGTCTTAGTTGGATTTTCACTGGTGAAAAGTGACATCTCTTCTTCTTTAGGTTCAGATAAATCTACTCCATAGAAATGGAAGACTGCTTCTGGACTATTCTTCAAAGAAGAATCTAATAAATAACTAGCGATTAAGATATCAAATTCTAGACCATTTAATTCAACATTTAAATTACGTAATGCAACTTTAATAGCTTTATAATCGAAAGCATATTTACGATATTTTTCATCTTTCAAGATATTCAAAAGCTTCTCATCTTTTAAGGCATCTTCGATATTGATATAGTAACTTTTTTCTTTAGTAGAAATAGCTAATCCAAAGATGTCACTATGATAGTAATCTTCAGGTGCATCAAAGTCTAAAGCTAGTCCTAAATCTGTAGGGAGTTCGATGTTTTTGAAATTTTCGACCTTTTCCATATCGATAATCTCATGAGCGTCATCGGATATTTTCCATTTAGAATCAAGCTTATTCATGAACTGCTTCAAACCATATTTTTGGCAGAATTCATTGATTGATTTAAATGAGTATCCTTGATAGATAGTGTCA
>JAILBR010000039.1 GCA_024680795.1 Bacilli bacterium
GCCTGGTAATCCACCTTTAATTAAGATGTAATTCTTTTCTGCATCGACCTTAACGACTAATAAGTTGAGAAGTGTTGCAGATTTGTTACCATGATGTCCGGACATGTGTTTTCCTGGCATAACGCCGTGATTATAACGACCGTTGTTAGCGAAGGAACCTTGTCCTCTGTGATAACCTGAACCATGACCTTTAGGACCGATATGCATGTGCCATCTCTTGATAGTACCTGTATAACCGTGACCTTTGCTGGTTCCGATGACGTCAACTATATCACCAGCCTTGAACATATCGACTTTGATGAGATCACCTAATTGGTAACCATTCATTTCATCGCCTTTAAGTTCAGCACTGACATAATGTGGAACTGTGTTTGCTTTCTTTGCAATACCCTTTTCACATTTGTTGGCTCTGGATTCTTTCTTGTCTTCATAGCCTACTTGGACAGCTGCATAGCCATCTTTTTCAACTGTTTTAACTTGAGTGACGACATTTGGTAAGACTTCGACAACTGTAACTGGATACATTGTGCCATCTTCAGCGAAGACGGATGTCATGCCCATTTTACGACCTAAAATTGCTTTCATTTTGTCTTACCTCCTTAAAGTTTGATTTCGATATCGACTCCTGATGGAAGATCGAGGTTCTTAAGAGCGTCGAGCGTTTCCTTCTTTGGATTTGTGATGTCGATAATTCTCTTATGTGTTCTGATTTCGAATTGTTCACGAGAATCCTTATATTTGTGAACAGCTCTTAAAATGGTGAACACTTGTTTTTCTGTTGGTAGTGGAATTGGGCCCACAACAGTAGCCCCTGAGTTCTTAGCCACTTGGACAATGCGTTCAGCGCTTTGATCAAGATTGACATGATCGTAAGCTTTAAGGCGAACTCTTATCTTAGTAGTTTTTGCCATGAAATTTCCTCCTATATCACTTTCAGGCTTTGACGCATACTTTCTCAGAGCGAATTCCCGGATACACCTTCATGACAACGAATGTGGGTGTGTCCGCAACCTCGCACGTCACGGAAAGCCGTCAACGTTCAAAGAATACTCTTTTCGCATACACGTGTCAATTAAATATTTAAAAAAATATATATTTATATAAGAAAAGAGCCAAAAATGAGGTTTTCGAGCTCATAAAAATTTTTTGTTAGATTTTGTGAAAATGTGATTTTGATGCCTCATTTTTTGATTTTTTGACCATAAAAACTACACTGAAAATTAATACGAAAAAATATCTATATTTAAATGGGACATGGGACAAATAGAGTATAATTATGGTATTTGTGCAAATTATAAAATAATTTGTTTTAGCACCATATTTTTATTTATTCATTAGTGCACGAATGTGATAAATTATTATCTAGAGAAAGACGATGATTATGAAGAAATTATTGACCGTTTTGGCAATCTCACTTCCATTAATTCTTTCATCTTGTGGATGTCATCAAAGAAGTGAAGAGAGAGAAAGAAAAGACCCTGATCCAATTGATCAGGAACCTACTCCAACTGAAAAAAGTGCCTCTACTTTAACTGAAGAAGAGCATAAAGATTTCCCCAATTTATGTATCAATAAACTAGCGTCTTACGCCTCTTATCAAGCTTCCACAGATGGTAGCACTGACGCAACTGTTTTTGGTATTACCACTACTCAATCTATCAAAGTCTTATCGATTAAAAGTGACTACTCATATGTGAAAAATGAATCACATTCCGATTTAGTAAATACTGTTCATACCGCCTATTTCCATGATGGGAAAGCAGTATATTCCGATGGAGGCGATTTTAAAACTTCTACTTTAACCGATTATTTAAAAGTGTATGGTACATATCTATTGGATCGTGCAATCGAAGGATACACCATTGATGAAAAATCAATCACTAATGTCGAAAAGGTAGAAAGCGAACAAGATTATGCTTTTAAAATAACCTTTGATCCAGTGGAAGCTACTAATAACGTTAAAATCCAAATGGCAAAGTTTGGAGGACTAGATGACTATCCATCATTTAGCAAGGTTGAGTTAGTCATAACTGTAAAGGATGATTTCACACCTGTTTCAATCAAATTAGATGCTTATTATAGTGCGATAAAAACAATGATTATTCAGGTCACCACTGATTGTCATCAACATTACACAGTGGATTTCTCAAAATATAACGAAACAATAGGGATACCAGGATTAGATGATTCTATAAAACAAAAGTTCACCGCAACTGAAGTGAACCCCAAATTGGACACTTCAAATAAAAAAGGCCAAAAGATAGGAATCAATTGAGGTTCCTATTTTTTAATCTTGTTGAGTTATAAAATGCAATCCATTCTTCTACCAGTTGAATATAATGTTCCAAAGATGTGATATTATTATTGTACAAAGTCTCCTTTTTAAGGATTCCGTGCCAGCTCTCCATTGGAGAATCGTCAATAGGTGTACCCTTTCGGCTCATCGAAATAGATATGCCTTTAGAAGCACAGATGGCTTTGTATTCGTTGGATGTGTATTGGAAACCCTGGTCGCTGTGAACGATGAGTCCATATACATCCTTTTCTATTTCGAGAGCTTTGTTTAAGGTATCGATTACTAGTTCAATGTCGTTTCTTTTGGATATGACATACGCTACGACATGACGATCATATAAGTCGATGATTGTTGATAGATATGCTCGTTTATTACCCCATATAAGATAAGTAATATCTGTACACCATATTTGATTTAAACTTTTGGTTTTGAATTGTCTTTTAACTAGATTTGGTTGAACATTTTCTTCTATCCTTTTATATGCCATATTAGGCCTTATTCTTCTAATGTATTCAGGCTTAAGATTATATTTCTTCATAATCCTAGCTACTTTCTTGTGATTAAAAATTACACCATATTTAATCTTGAGACCTTCTTCAATCCTACGATATCCATATGTGCCTTTGCTTTCATCGAAGATTTCCTTAATAAGCAGATATTCATAATAATCAGGATCTTCTTTATTTCGATATTTGTAGTAAGTTCTACGAGATATCGCTAAAGCCGCACATAGGTTGGATAATTTGTAATCATTTATATGAATTGTTATAAACGTTACTTTTTCCCTCGTCGTGCTTGTAAGAAGGCCTGGTATTTTTTTAATATTTCATATCTTTCTTTGTAATCTTCTAATGTTAAGCTTTTAGTTTTAGGTCTTCCTGAACGACCTGCTCGATGGTCAATTTTAACATCAATGCCTTTCTTTGAATCATAAATCCAGTTTGAAATTGTACCTCGGGAAATTCCATACTTCCTTCCTAAAAAATCCCGTCCAGCCCCTTCGTTAAAATACTCTTTGAGTATCTTCTCCTTAATTTTAGGAGAATATTTCTTAAATTTTTGTCCTTTATTTGCCATAAAGAAAACCTCCTAACGTATAGTTTACGCTAAGAGGCTTTTTTATTCTTGTGAACTAAATGGGGTTCAGTTCAGTAATCGGCTTTTAATTTAATCCTTTAGGATTATTGTTTTTATAAGTTACAAATTGGATTTCAATGTCGCCATCCATAAGAGGTGGTTTTTCTTCTTCAATAACAAAGTTATCTAGTTCATCTAAGTTAGGGAAGAATACCTCCGCGCCTCCAATCGCGTGTACTTTTGTTAAATATACTTTATGGCAATATGGAAGCATTTGACGATAGATAGATGCTCCCCCAATGATGAAGATATCTTCATTTTGTCCTTTTTCCAAAATTGTTTTCACAAATTCATCAAAGGAATGGATATTGATGACACCTTCATAATTATGAGTGGGATCTTGGCTTAATACGATATTGGTTCTATTCTTTAAAGGTTTGCTTTTTGGGAAGGATAGAAGTGTGTTTTCACCCATACAAACCGTATGACCTTCGGTTGTTTCTTTAAAGAATTTCATATCTAAAGGAAGATGGAAAAGAAGACCATTTCTTTTACCAATTCCCCATTCTAAATCACAGTTTAAAATTGCAATAACCATACTAAATCGCCACTGGAATCTTCTTATCTAGCTTCTCGTATTCATAATCTTCGAGTTCAAATGAATCAACGGTGAAGTCATAGAAATTGGTAATACT
>JAILBR010000055.1 GCA_024680795.1 Bacilli bacterium
TATTTATATGCGCGAAATAGATTCTATTTCAGTATACAAACGCACGCTTTAATTAATAATAAGCGCACATTTCGACTTGGTGCTTCAAAAAGAAATGTCAACGTGATAGTGCCCATTTTGTATTACCAGTATTATAAAATAAATTGAAGGAACTTCGGACCTGTACAAATTACCGCTTATGTCTGTTTTATAAGGTATGGTCTATTTAAAAAGAAAATATAGAAAAAGGAGAAAACCAAATGAAAAAGATAGTTTGTGATTTATGTGGTGAATCCGACTTCGTGAAAGTAAGTGGTTTCTTTGAGTGCCAAGTATGTGGTGCAAAGTATTCCATTGAAGAAGCTCGAAGCATGTTCGTTGACGTTCCGGACGATCCTAATGTACAAAGTGAAGCACCAACAAACGACATTGGTGGAGAAAGAGAAAATCCTGTATTATCTCCAAAGCCAGCTCCTACTATCGTAAGAAAAGTAGTAGTTCAGCCAAAAGCTCCAGCTAATGACAAAAACACTGTAAATCGTATTGTTTCTAACATTAAGAAGACAAACGATGCAGCTGGTGTAAAGCCTCAGCCAAAAACAATTGTTCAAAAGCCAGGCCAAGCCGTTACAGTGAAGAAAGTAGTTGCTAAGCCAGTTGTTCAGCAACAAGCAAAAGTAGCACCTAAGAAGGTAGCACCTCAGGCTAAAAACTTAGAGGTAAGACCAGGAATGGGTCTAGAAACTTCTCAAATGATTGAGAACTTATTTATCCTTTCTCAGAACGCATTCGACTCTGAGAACTATGTAGACGCAGAAAATTATGCTAACCGTATAATTGAACTTGACGCTACAAACTCAGATGCATGGCTAATGAAAGGAAACTGTGCTGGTAAAGCAACAGATGGAAAATCATTCAGATTCCTTGAAAGTATTAACTGCTGGAATACAGCACTTACAAATGCTGACAAGCAAGAATTTGAAGATTATCAATTTACAGTTAGAACTAACTGTATCGACATTGCAGTTACTTACGTATTAAAGACTGCTGTAGAATTCAGGAATAAACCTGAAGAGGAAAGTTTAAAGCAAATCAAGGATGTTATCGACTACATGGAACCTTTGATGAGAAAAGCAAATCAAACTTTCGGTGTAGAAATCGTAATATATGAAGATAAATTAGCTTCTAATATCAACGCAATCGTTACATCAGTAAGTAAAGACTCTATCAAAGCCTTCGGTAAGAAGAAAGAAACTCAAACAGACGAAGCTTATATTAAATTCAGAGATACTCAAGATGCATGTATTCTTGTATGGGAATATCTAATGGATTTAGCAAAGAAGCATGGTACTGTTACTTCTATTTTACAAAACATTGTTAAGATGGAAGAAGCAATCATTAGAAATAATGGTCATAAGGTTTCTGGATCTAAGGTTAAGGACTCTTTAAAGTGTTCATTATCAGAGCGTAATACTCGTCTTGAAACAATCAAGAAAGATAAGAAGAAACTTGAAGATAAGTTCGTTGATATTCGTAAGCGTGACCGTGTTGAGCAAAAGTTCAAAAACGAAAAATACTGGGAAGAACATCAAGAAGAGAAACAACAATTACTTGATGAACGTTCTAAATTAGAACATGAGATATTCGAACTTGAGAACTCGAAGCTTAAGATGGAAGAACTTAAAGAATTAAAGAAATTAGAAGAAGAAGTTATCAGATTAACAGTATTAAAGGATAACCCAACTTATTCTAATAAAGAAAGAACTGGATTCATGAACGAATTAAATAAGGTTAGAAAGCAAGTAGTAACAAAGAAACGTGAGCTTGCATCTCGTCTTAACCCAATCGACGATAAGATTGAAAAATATAAGAAGAGAATGTTTAATATCGATCTTGAATTAAATCAAAACAGATAATAAAAGATTTGCCTCCATTAGTTTGGAGGCATTTTCTTTTAATAAAAAACTCTTCTTATAGACAAAAGAGTAATAATACTCAAATGGTGTAATAATGGTTATTGATTTCGTTCTATTTCTATTTTATAATTCGAATGTATACGGGAGGATAATAAAATGGAAAGCTATAAAATATTCGTAGATTTATCTGCAGATATAACTGATGAAATTACAAAAAAATATCATATAGGATTTATGCCTATGAATTATTCTATAGATGATAAAGAATATTTATCAGATAAATTTTTAACTGAAGAAGAGATGAAAAGATTCTATCAAGATATGAAAGATGGTAAGGTTACTAAAACCAGTCAAATCACACCATTTATGTATAAAGAATTATTAAAAGAAAATATGGAAAATAAAGACAAAATTTTATATTTTTCTTTATCAAGTGGTCTATCAAGTACATATAATAATGCAAAGCTTGTAGAAGAAGAATTAGAAGAAGATAATTCTGATTTCAAATTTAAAGTAGTTGACTCTTTAGGTGCTACAGGTGGAATAGGCTTATTAGCTGAAATTGCAGCTATAAATAGAGAAAACGGAATGTCTTTAGAAGATAATTATAAATTTATGGTTGAATTAGCTAAAAGAGGCGAATATTGGTTTTATGTTGATGATTTAAAATATTTAAAAAGAGGTGGTAGAGTAAGTGCATCTAAAGCATTTATTGCTACTACATTAAATATTAAGCCTATCATGTCAATTAATGATGAAGGAAAATTATTCGGATTTGGTAAAAAAATAGGTAAAAAGCTTGCTGCAAAAGCTTTAGTTGAAAAATATTTTGAAACAAGAGATGAAAAATATAGTACTATTTATGTTTGCCATGGCGATGATATAAATAGCGCAAATTATGTTAAAAAACTTATTTTAGAAAAGGATAGTAATGTAAATATTCGTATGACTCAAATTTGTCCTGTAATTGGAGCCCATTCAGGTCCTGGTACAGTGGCATTATGTCATATAGGAAAAGAATAACCATTATGGTTATTTTTTTCTTTTTATGTTATAATTTTTTTGGTGGTGCGCTAGTTCGGTGCACATAATCTAATGGGTGCAATTCCCATCTTGTAAAGTCTAGCCAACAGCAAGTACCGAGTCCTTGGAACCAAATTGGTAACATTAGGTTTAAGCGTAGGATAGGAAGCATACGAGCCGTAATGCGTAAGCGTGAAACTGTTTTTAGCCTCGTTAGTTATAAAGAATGAAAGCTGATACTCTCACCGAAGTAGCAAGCAGTAATATTAAATCGCAATGGCAAGATTTAATAGGTTTCATCGGGGTTTTAAGGTATGGCGAGTATGACATAGTGATTATGTACATACCTAGGAGGTCCTATATAGGGATAATACCAAAATCGGTAACAAAACAATGCAATGTGAAGGAACGATAATCTGTATAGGAAGTCGGATATGTCCATAGTACCGAAGAAGGTAGTAATGATACTAGAGGGAAGGGACATACATTAATTGGCTTCTATTTTCAAAGCATAGGAGGTACGTGAGACCAATGAAAACTATGGAACAGGCGAGGATAGAAATAGAAAGTCAGCAAAGTAAATATGGCAAAGTAAATTCGTTAATGCAATACATCAACAAAGAAACATTGAGAGTTGAACACGTAAAGCAACCGAAAGGAAAGGCTTCCGGTGTGGACGGAGTTACTAAAGAGATGTATGGAGAGAATCTTGATGAAAATCTTGATAAACTAATTGAAAGAATGAAGACATTTTCTTATAGGCCATTACCAGTTAGAAGAACATATATACCAAAAGGTAATGGTAAGATGAGGCCTTTAGGCATTCCAACATATGAAGACAAAATAGTACAAGGAGCATTTAGGAAGATATTAGACTTTGTATATGAACCCTTATTTCGTGATTTCTCGTATGGTTTTAGAGAAGGTCGAGATTGTCATCAAGCAATATTAGAGATTAATCATCATATAATGTTTCATAAAGTGAACTATGTGGTGGACGCTGATATTAAGGGTTTCTTTGATAACATAGACCATAAATGGCTGATAAAATTTCTAGAACATGACATAGCTGATAAGAATTTTATAAGATACATAAAAAGATTTCTAATTGGTGGAGTCATGGAAGATGGGAAGAAACTAGAAAGCGATAAAGGAACACCACAAGGTGGACTTATATCACCAGTTCTAGCAAACACATACTTACACTATGTATTAGACACTTGGTTTATATGGTTAAAGAAGAAAAACATTATCAAAGGTGAATGTTATCTAGTGAGATACGCTGATGATTTTGTAGGATTGTTTCAATATGAGGAACAAGCAAAGAAATTCTATAGTATGTTAAAAGATAGAATGGCGAAATTTGGACTTGAGCTAGAAGAAAATAAAAGTCGAATTTTACCAATGGGAAGATTTAAAGGAACAAAAGAAACATTTGACTTTCTTGGATTTACACATATAAATGGTAAGACCAAGAATGGAAAATATAAGTTGATTCATCACACTAGCAAGAAGAAACTTAAACAAAAGAAAGAAAATGTTAAGAAATGGCTCAAAGAAAATATGCATGGTAGCGTTAAAGAAATAGTGCCTAAATTAAACATAAAACTTGAAGGGCATTATAGATATTATGGTATATTTGATAACTTTAGAGCATTACAAAGTTTTACAAGATTTGTAGTTGAGGCTCTTTATAGAGTATTACGAAGAAGAGGACAAAGAGTTGGTTGGCTCACGAAAACAAAACTCCAACATACACTTGAATCTCTAAAATTTACAAGACCAAAATTATATATACTCTCTGGCTACTAACAATTAGTGAAGAGCCGTATGCCTTAATAGGGCACGTACGGTTCTGTGAGGGGCCGGTAGATAAATACACTTTAGAAAGGGTGTGAAAGTCGAGCCCGGTCTACTCGAC
>JAILBR010000070.1 GCA_024680795.1 Bacilli bacterium
TGGGCGCTGTCTCGACAGCAGGCTCGGTGAAATCTTATTACCTGTGAAGATGCAGGTTACCCGCGACTAGACGGAAAGACCCCATGGAGCTTTACTATAACTTAATATTGAGTAATTGCGATTCATGCACAGGATAGGTAGGAGACTTTGAGAACGGGCCTTTGGGAACGGAGGAGTCACCCTTGGGATACTACTCTTGGATTGCGATTATTCTAACTCATTCCCTTACAGGCGAAGAGGACAGTGTTAGGCGGGTAGTTTGACTGGGGCGGTCGCCTCCCAAAATGTAACGGAGGCGCCCAAAGGTACCCTCAGCACGGTTGGAAATCGTGCATCGAGTGCAAAGGCATAAGGGTGCTTGACTGCGAGACCTACAAGTCGAGCAGGGACGAAAGTCGGGCTTAGTGATCCGGCGGTTCTTTGTGGAAAGGCCGTCGCTCAACGGATAAAAGCTACCCTGGGGATAACAGGCTGATCTGGTCCAAGAGTTCACATCGACGACCAGGTTTGGCACCTAGATGTCGGCTCATCACATCCTGGAGGGGCAGTACCTTCCAAGGGTTTGGCTGTTCGCCAATTAAAGTGGTACGCGAGCTGGGTTCAAAACGTCGTGAGACAGTTTGGTCCCTATCTGTCGTGGGCGCAGGAAGTTTGAATGGATTTGTCCTTAGTACGAGAGGACCGGGATGAACATGGCAATGGTATATCGGTTGTTCCGCCAGGAGCATGGCCGGGTAGCTACCCATGGAACGGATAAACGCTGAAAGCATCTAAGCGTGAAGCCAACCATAAGATGAGACTTCCCATTCGCAAGAAGTAAGTTCCCTTCAAAGTTAGAAGGTTGATAGGTCAGAAGTGTAAGCACAGTGATGTGTTCAGCTGACTGATACTAATAGAACGAGGACTTAATTTCTAAGATTTTTATATAAGAGTCCATAAGTAAAATTTAATGTTTAACTTTAATTAGAAAGACACATGTGATAATATCTAGTTCTCAGAGAACAAGTTTCTCTCTCAAGTCTGGTGGCGATAGCGCAGTGGACACACCTGTTCCCATTCCGAACACAGAAGTTAAGCACTGTAGTGGTGAAGATAGTCCTATGGGCGAAAATAGCGAGCCGCCGGGCTTTTTTTATGTTTAAAAAACATAAATAATGATGTATATTATCTATACTATGAAAGTTAATTTAATTAGATATTCAAACGTTATTGATCCAAATTCAACATACTTAAAAGACAGTAACCAGTTCATTGAAGATATTAATAATGAACTATTTGAAGATGATATCGAACTAGTGGAATCATGCGAAGACGCATTATATTCTATCGTCTTCATCGAGACTGGCGGTTCTGAGCAATCTTTCGTTAAAGACGTCGATAATTTATCGCACCCTGTTATTTTACTCAGCCATTGCAAAAACAACTCTCTACCGGCCTGTTTTGAGATTAAAACCTATCTAGACAGTCAAAAGATTGACTGTATCCTTTTATTCGGCAATGAAAAGGAATGCGCTGATCAGATTAGGAAAGTTACCGAATTATTCGGTAACGCTAGTAAGATTAAGAAAACTAAGCTTGGTGTTATCGGTAAACCAAGCGACTGGTTAATTGCTAGCAAAGTTGATTATGAAGAAGTAAAAAAGAAGTTTGATATTGAACTTATTGATATCACAAGCGAAGAATTAAAAGAAGAGATTAATAAAGGCCTTTTACCTAATATTTATAAAGAAGATGAGCTTAGAAATCTAGCTAGTGATGAACAAGTATTTGAAGGCGCTTTAGATATTTATTCTGGCCTAAAAAGGATAATTGAAAAATATAACTTAGCTGGATTCACATTACGTTGTTTCGACTTAATTGAAGAATATAAAAATACAGCATGTTTAGCATTTGCAATTTTAAACGATGAAGGTTATTTAGCAGCGTGTGAAGGTGACGTTCCTGCCTTACTTACTATGTCCTTAATTAAGGCCTCAACTGGCTTATCTAGTTTCCAAGCTAATCCTAGCAAAATCAGTATATCTGATAAAAGTGTTTTATTCGCGCACTGCACATTACCTCTAAACATGTGCAAAAAAGTTGAGTTGATGACCCATTATGAAAGTGGGTTAGGAATTGGTGTAAGAGGGACTTTAGAATTATCTACAGTCACAATTGTTAAGATTGCACCGAATTTAAAAGATATTTTATGCATCCGTGGTGAAATAGTTAAGAATGAGGCTTTACCAAATTATTGCCGTACACAAATCGAAGTGAAATTTGATAACGAGAATCTATTTGAATTTTTAAAGGATTCTTTTGGTAACCACGTCTTAGTTTGTTATGGAGATGTTGCTGAAGAAATCTTAACGATGTTCCATTACTTTATTGATTAATTGTAGTGTAAAAATAATATCTTAATTTTTATTATATATATGGTCGTTAACTTGACAATAGAGTTTTTACTTTGTAAAATCTAACTACTCTATGAATAAGAACCTAGATATAGGTTATCGCTAAGTTAGAGAAGTAAATTATTATGAAAACAATTGACGGAAACGAATTAAAAAAATTATTAATTAGTGCCTCGAATAACTTATACAATCATTACCCAGAAGTTGATGCCTTAAATGTTTTCCCTGTGCCTGATGGAGACACTGGTATTAACATGTCTTTAACATGCACAAGTGGTGCGAATGAAATCGCAAAGATTAATTCTAACTGCCACGGTGTCGCTCGTACATTCTCTCGTGGGTTATTAATGGGCGCTAGAGGTAACTCTGGTGTTATCACTAGCCAAATCTTTAGAGGATTTGCCCAAGCGATGGAAAACGCTGACGAAGTTGACGCAGTTTTATTAGCGGAAGCTTTCTATAACGGATCTAAAGTTGCTTATCAAGCAGTTATGAGACCAGTTGAAGGTACAATCCTTACTGTTATTAGAGAATCTAGTGCTGCATTAAAAAATCAAGTTGAAGAAGGAATGCCAATTGAAAAGGCATTATCTATTCTTTTAGATGAAGCGAATAAATCACTTCAAAGAACTCCAGAATTATTACCAATTCTTAAAGAAGTTGGTGTTGTCGATAGTGGTGGTACTGGTTTAGTTAAGATTATCGAAGGTATGTACCTTGCCAGTATTGGCCAATTCATTGAAAGAAACGAATCTAAAAAAGAAGAAAATGTGATGTCCGCTGCTGCAATGGCAATGGATGAAGAAGAATTTGGATATTGTACTGAATTTATTATGTCTTTAGGACCAGATTCAGTAAAAAAACCATTCTCACAAAAACCTTTCTCAAAATGGTTAAGTGATCACGGCAATTCATTAGTGGTTGTTGTCGATGAAGATATCGTAAAAGTTCACGTTCACACAATGACTCCTGGTGAAATTTTGAATTACGCTCAACAATATGGCGAATTCTTAAAACTTAAGATTGAAAACATGACCGAACAACACCATGCTCTTGAAAATGGCGCTGATGTTGAACAACATACTGATTTGGTTGAAGAAGAAGCAGAAGATGATCTTGAACCAACCGAAGAATATGCAATTATCGCTGTTAGCAGTGGCGATGGTATTAGCGATTGCTTCAAAGAAGTTGGTGTCGAACACTTTGTAACTGGTGGTCAAACCATGAACCCTTCTAGTGAAGATTTTGTGGCCGCTATTAAAAAGACACATGCTAAGAACGTCTTTATTTTACCAAATAACTCCAATATCTTAATGGCTGCTAGCCAAGCTTGCGATATTATGAGTGATAAAGTAACAAGTTTTGTTATTCCAAGCAAGACCATTCCTCAAGGTGTTGTGGCAGCTCTATCATTTGATCCAACCAACACTCCTAGAGAAAACTTTAGAAACATGAAAGGTTCTTTAAAGAACGTTAAGAGTGGCGAAGTGACATTCTCTATTAGAGACTGCGAAATTAAGGGCGTAAAGATTGCTAAAGATGATTTCATTGGCATTTACGAAAAAGAAATCGTTTGTGGCGTTAAAGATAAGTTTGAATGTCTTATCGAACTATTGAAATATATGGTTGATGAAGATAGTTCGCTTCTCACCTTATTTATCGGACAAGATGTCACAAGGGAACAACTCTTCCCAGTTAAAAAACAAATTGAGGAATTATATCCAGATCTCAATATTGACATCAAAGATGGAAATCAACCTGTTTATTCCTTCTTGGTGGGTGTTGAATAGAGCAATCGAAAAGATTGCTTTTTATAACTATGGCAAAATTAACTAAATCCCCTAGATTAAATTATTTATTATCCCAAATGGGTATTTTTGAACCTATCGATGTCGTTAATCATCTTCCTAGAAGATATGATGATTATTCTTTAACTACTGATAAAGAGTTAGAAGATAAACAACGCGTCGTTTTTTTTGGTAAGCTTGCTTCTATTCCTAAATATGTCAAAGCAAGAAAGATTGACATAGTTTCTTTTGATTTTATTACTAGTAGGGGCAGATATTATAGGATAGTGGCTTTTAATCGTAGATTCCTTGTTACAACATTAAAGGTCAATGAGGAATACACGATTATTGGCAATTACAACAAGAAACAAAACGAGATTAACTTTATTAACTTCGCTAAGGGTAGAATTGCAAAAAAAGACGCCCTAAAGCCGGTTTATCAACTTCCATCAGATTATCCTAACTATGCCTTCCATAAAATGGCTTTAAAATATTTAAAAGAATTAAAAGGCAAGATTGGCACACCCGTCCCATTTTACTTTTGCAATAAATATCGTTTATTAAATAAAGAAGAAGCACTTAATAAAGCACATGACCCTGATTCTTTAGAAGATGTTAGACAAAGCTATCGTTATTTAAAATACGAAGAAGCATTATTATTCTCTTTAAAGAACCAAATCATTAGAGAAGAGAATAAATCATTAAAAAAGACTAAAAAAGAACCAATCGATTTATCGAGTTGTGAAAAGTTTTTATCTACTCTTCCATATAACTTAACCGAAGATCAGAAAGTGGCGTGTTCAGAAATCATTGAAGATATGAACCAATCGACTTTGATGTACCGACTTTTACAAGGTGATGTTGGAACAGGCAAAACTTTAGTGTGCTTTGTTTGTCTATATGCGAACTATGTAAGAGGTGACCAAGGCGTTTTAATGGCTCCAACCGATGTTTTGGCCAGACAACACTATAACAACGCTCTAAAACTATTTGAAGGAACTAGGATTAAAATTGCATTACTAGTTGGTAGCACTTCTCAAAAAGAAAAAAGAGAAATCTATCAAGACTTAGCGGATGGCTATATTGACATCGTGATTGGAACCCATGCATTATTTAGTAAAGGTGTCAATTATTCATCACTGGGCTTAGCGATTATTGATGAGCAACATAGGTTCGGTGTTAACCAAAGAAAGGCGCTTTTAGATAAGGGTGATCATGCAGATTTATTAATGATGTCTGCCACTCCAATTCCAAGAAGTTTGGCTCTATCAATCTATGGAGATTTAGAGATTTCTACTCTATATACTTTCCCTCATTCCAAGCGTGATGTAACTACGCAAATTTTAACCTCCAATTCACCAAAAATCATGAAAATGTGTGAGCAATCTTTAGAGAATAATCGCAAGGTTTATGTCGTTGCTCCACTTGTCGATTATCGAGAAGATGGTAGATATTCTGCAGAACAGTTATTTGCCCGTTTTGCATTGAAATTTGGTGCAAAAACTGGACTTTTGCATGGAAAAATGTCAAATGTAGAGAAAGAAAAAGTTCTAAATGATTTCGCTATTGGTGATGTTGATATCCTTGTATCAACACAAGTCATTGAGGTGGGAATTGATGTTAAGTCCGCTAACCTCATGATCATTTATGACGCAAATAATTTTGGGCTATCATCTTTACATCAATTAAGGGGTAGAATTGGAAGAAATAATGAGCACGCAGACTGCTTACTTGTATACGACAAAGATGATGAAGACGACGCTGAAAGATTAGAGATTTTAGTTAATAGTAACGATGGATTTGAGATTGCTGAAAAGGATTTGTCATTACGTGGACCAGGTGAACTAACAGGACTTAAACAGTCTGGTTTACCTAATTTTAGGCATTTAAATATTGTTGATGATATTAAGATTTTTATCGTTGCACGCGATGATGCTAAGTTCATTTTGAATAACAAAAATGATGATAAATTTAAATTCATCATCAACAAATGCAAATGGGAAGTTGAAAAAGAAGATATAATCAAAGCGTAATATTTGGAATATATCATTTTTTAATGATATTATATTTATCGAGGTTTTTTGTATGCTAAATATTATTGTAGATACTCTAGGAAGTGACTTAGGGAGCGCGCCAGTCAAAGAAGCAATTAAGAATTTCTTAAAACTTAATGATGATGTAAAAATCACCGCCGTTGGTAATCAAGATGAACTAAAGGAATTAGAAGGATTGTGTGAAATTGTTCATGCGCCTGACATCGTTCCTATGGAAGCTGGACCACTTGAAGTAATGAGAATGAAAAATTCTTCAATGTTTGTTGCCAACCGCTTAATGAAAGAAAGACAAGCTGACGCTGTTGTCTCTGCTGGATCAACTGGCGGATTCCTTTCATGTGCTACTTTATTATTAAAAACTGCCCCAAACGTTAAAAGAGCGGCTTTAGTTGCACCTTTCCCAACCAAAATCAAAGGAAAGAAAGTTGTCATCCTTGACATCGGCGCTAGCAATGAGAACTCAGCTGAAGAATTAGTGCAATTTGCTAAGATGGGCACACTTTATTCCAAAATTATCTACAATGTAAAAGAACCTAAAGTTTATTTATTATCTAATGGAACCGAAGCTGGCAAAGGCTCTCCTTCTGGAAAAGAAGCTTATAAGCTTTTAGATGGAAAAGAAGGATTTAATGGCAACATCGAAGCTAGAAATGCGCTTTCTGGCGAAGCTGATGTTATTGTTTGCGATGGTTTCACAGGTAATGTTTTCCTTAAGAGTAGCGAAGGCATGGCCAAAATGATGGCCGGAATGATGAAGGCTGCTTTTAAGAAAAATCTATGGACTATGTTAGGATATCTTCACGTGAAAAAAGGCATCAACGAAATGGTGGAAACCATGGATTATAAATCCACTGGTGGCGCAATGCTATTAGGAATTAATGGTGTTGTGGTCAAAGCACATGGTAGTAGTGATGCTTTTGCTTTCCAATGCGCGCTTAACGTGGCAAAAAATCTCGCTGCAAATAAGATTAACGAGAAAATCAGTGAGGAGCTAGCTAATGAGTGACATTAGATTATTTTTACAAGAAAAGTTCCATTTTAGGCCGAGAGAGATCGATATTTATGAGCTTGCATTAACTCATCCTTCTTGTAATTCGGAAAATAGAACAAAACATAACGACTATGAAAGATTGGAATTCGTTGGCGATTCAGTTTTAGGATTTGTCAGCGCCGACCTTATTTTTAAGATCCGTTCAGAAATGGATCAAGGTTTAATGAGCAAACTACGTTCATATTTAGTGTGTTCAAAATCTTTAGCCAATTATTCTAGAGAATTAGGATTAGTTGATTATATCAAAATTGGCCATTCCATCACTAAAGAACAACTTTTTAAAAGCGATAAAATTTTAGAAGATGTTTTTGAGGCGATGATGGGTGCAATATATTTGGATTTAGGATTTGATACAGCGTATAGAGTCATTAAATCCATTATATATAATGATATAGAAAATACAGGCATTGATCAGATTGTTGATAGTAAGACTAGATTACAAGAAGAAATTCAATCTGAAAGTAGAGATGCGGTTAAGTATATTTTAGTTAATGAAGAAGGGCCTGCACATGATCGTACATTTACTGTCGAAGTCATGTTCAATGGTATTGTTCTAGGCAGAGGAAAAGGAAAGAGCAAAAAGATGGCGGAAGAAGAAGCTGCCAAGGATGCACTTTCTAAAAGGAGCGTCTAATGGGATTAATATCATTCCTTAAAGAGAAGTTTTCAAAGAAAAAAGATAACGAAAAAGCTGATGCTGAAGTATATTCCAAAGGAATGGAAAAATCGCGTCAGAACTTTTCTAACAAGCTATCTTCTTTAAGTAAAAAATATAAGAAAGTTAACCAAGAATATTTCGAAGAATTAGAAGAAATTCTAATTGAAAGTGATGTTGGTGTTAATTTAGCATTGAAGGTTATTGAAGAAGTATTAGAAAAGAGTAAAAAACAAAAGATAACTGATAGCGAAGAGATTAATGAATTATTAATTGAAACCCTATTCGAAGGATACATGGATAAAGGTGATTCACCAACCGATATTGTTTTCCAAGAAGAAGGACCAACAGTGCTTTTAGTTGTTGGCGTTAATGGGGTTGGAAAGACGACAACCATTGCAAAAATCGCACATAGATACCTTGGAATGGGAAAAAAAGTTATGTTAGTGGCTGCTGATACTTTTAGAGCGGGAGCTACAGAACAACTACAAATTTGGGCTGATAGACTAAGTATTTCTTTAGTTAAAGGAAGCCAAAATGCTGATCCTGCAAGTGTTGCCTATGATGGCGTTAAAAAAGCTAAGCAAGAAAACGTTGATTTAGTGATTGTTGATACTGCAGGTAGGTTACAAAATAAGCAAAATTTAATGGATGAATTATCTAAGATTAGACGTGTTATGTCTAAAGAGATTAATGATGCACCACATGAAACATTTTTAATTATTGATGCGACCACTGGACAAAATGGTGTTATGCAAGCTAAAGCATTCGCAGAAGTAACTAAATTAACAGGTGTTGTCATTACCAAAATGGATGGCACTTCTAAAGGCGGAATTATCCTTGCTATTAGAGATGAACTTGGCACACCAGTTCGCTTTATTGGTTTAGGCGAAAAAATGGAAGATTTAAAAGAATTCGATATTGATAGTTATTTATATGGATTATGTGTAGGTAAATAAAGTGGATAAGCTAGATAAAGTCGTTAAATATACTAAATTATATAATATATATAAAAGCCAGCTTTCAAAAACACAGCAGGCTATTTTAGACGACTACTATTTTGTTGATTTATCTATTTCAGAAATTGCAGAAAATAGAAACATATCTCGCGCTGCAGTTGAAGATGCATTATCTAAAGGATGTAACAAATTAGATCAACTAGAAAATGAACTTAGGATCCTTGAAAAGAATGAAAAAGTATTATTAAAATTAGAAGCCCTTAAGCAAAGAGCCTTGAACTATAGAGAAGTTGAAGAAATTGAAGAGATTGAAAAGGAGTTAGATTATGGCATTTGAAGCGCTTACTGATAAATTATCCAGTATATTTAAGAAATTACGTGGTCAAGCTCGTTTAACTGAATCCAATATGGAGGATATGCTTAAGCAAATCCGTATTGCTCTTCTTGAAGCTGATGTTAATTTTAAAGTTGTTAAAGAATTTATTAATAATGTTAGAGAAAAAGCAATTGGACAAGATGTTTTAAAGAAACTCAATCCAAGCCAAATGATCACCAAGATTGTTCATGACGAATTAGAAGAACTCCTTGGTGGTGGTGAAACAGAGATTAAATATCAACCAAATAGACCAACAGTAATTATGCTTGTCGGTTTGCAAGGTAGTGGTAAAACCACAACTGCTGGTAAACTAGCGTATTTAATGAAGAATAAACTCAAAAAGAAAGTTCTTCTTGCTGCTTGTGACGTCTATCGTCCAGCCGCTATTGAACAATTAGAACAAATCGCTAAATCAGTGGGTGTTCCTGTTATTAATAAAGGCACAGATGTATCTCCTGTTGAAATTGCAAAGATTGCGAGAAAACAAGCATTTGATGACCACTATGACGTATTAATCATCGATACAGCAGGCCGTATTACACTCGACGATCAGCTCATGCAAGAACTTGATGATATTAAAAAAGAGGTCAACCCTGATGAGATTTTACTCCTTGTTGATGCAATGAGTGGTCAAGATGCAGTTAACGTTGCTAATGCATTTAATGAAAAAGTTGGCTTGACTGGTGTCATCATGTCTAAGTTAGATGGTGACGCTCGTGGTGGCGCTGCTTTATCTATTAGACATATGACTGGTGTGCCGATTAAATTCTCTGGTATTGGTGAAAAGATTACTGATTTAGATATCTTCCACCCAGATCGTATGGCCGATCGTATTTTAGGAATGGGAGATGTCATGACTCTTGTGGAAAAAGCACAAGAAGAGATTGATGAAGAAGATGCCAAAAAAGCCGCTAAAAAGATGATGGCGGGTAAGTTCGACCTTGAAGATATGCTTCATCAAATGAAACAAGTGCAAAAACTTGGATCTTTAGGCGGATTATTAAAGATGATTCCTGGCATGCCAAAAGTTACTCCAGAACAACAAGCACTTGCTGAAAAAGAAATGAGAAACTTTGAGATTATTATTAATTCCATGACTCCAGAAGAAAGACATCAACCTGAAATCTTTAACTATTCAAGAAAACAAAGGGTGTCTAGAGGTAGTGGAAAACAAGTCAGTGACATCAATCGCGTTTTAAAGAAATATGAACAAATGAAACAAATGATGAAACAAATGGAAGCATACAAAAAAAGTGGCAAGATGCCACCAGGTGGTATGGGAGGACTTGGAGGCCTTGGAGGCTTCGGGTTCTAAGTTTATTTGATAAACTTTTTCCCTTTTTCAATCGCCGCGAGTTCCCAACTCGCGTTTTCTTTTTCTTCTTCCAATAACTTTTTATCTTGCTTAGTTAATTCATATTCATTAAATAAGTCTGGTCTTAATTCTCTAGTGAGATATAAGGATTGCTTTTGTCTCCATTTTTTGATTGCTTCATGGTTTCCAGAATAAAGGATATCTGGAATCTTATCGCCTTCATAATCGTATGGCTCAGTATATTGAGGATATTCTAATAAACCATTTTCAAAAGACTCTTCGTCAGTTGATTCTTCGGCAATAGCCCCATCTAATAGTCTAATGATGGAGTCACTGATGACCATTGCGCCTAGTTCTCCGCCAGTTAAGATATAATCTCCAATTGATATTTGTTCATCTACATATTTATTTACGCGTTCATCAATACCTTCATAATGGCCGCAAAGTAGAACAATGTCTTCTAACTTAGATAATTCTCTAGCTCTAGATTGTTTATATGTCTTTCCGCGTGGAGAAAGCATGATGGTGTGACTATTCTCGCTCTTATTAGCTCTTAAACAGTCGACTATTGGCTGGCATTTCATAACTAAACCAGCGCCTCCGCCAACAGGGTAAGAGTCAACTCTACCATATTTATCGGTGGTGTAATCTCTGATATTAACTATTTTGATTTCAACTACGTTTTTAGCGATAGCGCGTTTGATAATAGAGTTAGTTAAAAATCCATCAAACATTTCTGGAAAGAGGGTTAATATTGTAAGTCTCATAATAACCCCTCAATCACATTGATGATGATACGCTTATTATCGATGTCAACTTCAACTATAAATTCCTCAATAAAAGGTACAAAGAAATCTGGCTTACCTTTTCTAGACACTCTAAGTGTTAATTGAGCAGGAAATTCCTCAATTTCTTCAACAATTCCCAAATTATTTAGTGATTTATCGCAAACTTCACATCCTCTGAGATCGCTATAAAAGTATGTGTCTTTATCTAAATCATCTCTATTTTTGACGACACAGATTTCGCATCCTTTTTTTGAAATTGCATCTTCTGGAGTATCAATTCCTTCAAGCTTTACAAAGTCAAATAAACCACTATGCCTGTAGGATAAAACTTTATATTCAACATACTCTTCATTTTCATCATTATATAAGAAAACAGAAGAGCCTATTTTATATCTTTTTTCACCCATATTAGTGGTTGAATAAACCTTTAATGTCCCATCTAATCCAAACGAACAAGTAACTTTTCCTAAACTTAAATATTCCATAGTAAGATCCAATTTCAAAAAAGAGAGGTGTTATCCTCTACTTTTCTTCTTCGTCGAATGATTCAAACTTTAAATGAATGCGTTTGTTTTGGCTTTTGCCAGCGACTCCAACGACTTCTCTTAATGAGTTAGCAATGATACCTTTGTGACCGATAAGTCTAGCGGTGTCATTCTTTTCACTAACGATAATGATAACGATGTCTTTTGGAGTGTTGCCTTCGCTAATTCTGATTAAAACTGATTTTGGATCATCGACAATGTCATCGATGAGAGAATGAATCAATTTTTCGTAATCCATTATTTATTACCTTTTTTAGCTTCGACTGCTTTAGCATTAATGCCTTTAGCTCTAAACATTGATCTAATTCTATCGGAAGGTGTAGCGCCTTGTGCTAACCACTTAAGTGCTAATTCTTCATCGATAACTGCTTCTTTTAAATCCTTGGCTGGATCAAAATAACCGATTTGTTCAATGTATCTACCATCACGTGCGCTTCTTGAATCAGCGACAACGATACGGAAGAATGGGTCCTTATGACGACCAATTCTAGTTGCTCTAATTTTAACTGCCATCTTCGTTTCCTCCTCGATTGCGTTAGTTATACTAATACTTTCATAAACTAGTGTCAAGCATTTTTGCTTTACAATTAAGAAAATATGAATTTAAAAATTTATATTTGCAAACCAATCTCTTTGTGATAACATAATCGAGCATGTTTAATGCTACGGGTGCTCCGCTGTCGAATTGAGAATGAACACCAAGAGACCAAATATCTATAAGGAGGCGTAACAAATGAATAATCGTTTAGTCGAAGAAGTCACCGCATCCCAGCTTAGAACAGATTTACCAGAATTCTCTTCTGGTGATGAAATCAAAGTTTCTGTTCGTATCATCGAAGGTAACAAACAAAGAATCCAAGTTTTCCAAGGCGTTGTTATCCAAAGAAGAGGTGGCGGCGTGAATGCTACGTTTACCGTTCGTAAGATGTCTAGCGGCATCGGTGTGGAAAGAACCTTCCCACTTCATTCTCCAAACATTGCGGGAATCGAAGTTGTTCGTAGAGGTAAGGTCAGAAGAAATAAAATCACTTACATCCGCAAACGTTCAGGTAAAGCTGCTCGTATTAAAGAAATTCTCAAATAATGAGTTCAACAAGGACCGATTCGTCGGTCTTTTTTGATGCCTGTTTTCAAAAATAAACGATGCGCGTATAATAAAATTAAATATGGCAGAGAAATTTTACAATAGTGAAAAATTTCAAAAAATCTTTTATCCCTTTTTATATTTCATATTAGCGGTGGCTTTTATCGTTACTGGGAGTTTTGTTTTTTATCGTACCTATTACACTAATGTGTATGTCAGTGGTTCTTCGATGATGCCAACTTTAGTTGGAGGTAACCAAGGAAGATGGCATTACGGCATTTCTGATAATCATGAAATTGCTATTAAAAACCTAAAAAGATTTGATGTTGCTCTTACTTATTATCCAAGTGGATGGATCGGTGGAGATGAAGATACAACTTATAAAATCAAAAGAGTGTGGGGCCTTCCTGGAGAAACAATTTCTTTAACCAAAGAAACTGATAGATATGTTTTTACAGTTAAAGAAGGGGAAAAAGTCACTTATACAGTAACTGGAACTATCGAAGAAAAAACTCTTTCATATGGAAATTGGAAAGTTGCTTCTTTTGATGCCGGTAATAAAGTATTTAACACTCACGCTGACACGATTAGAACTTTTGAACTTACACTAAGCAAAGAGAAACAAGAGTATTTCTTAATGGGCGATAACTGGTCAGCGAGTTCTGATAGTTATACACATTTAAATAACACTCAAAGAATTACCATGACTAATTTACAAGGCAAGGTTATTGCCATTCAAGGAACAGCTAAACTTTCTGGCGGAGACCTTGTTGATAAACAAAAAATACAAAGTATGTATAACTTTTAGGAGGGCAATATGACACAGATACACTGGTTCCCTGGGCATATGAAGAAAGCCCTCAATAATATTACCGAGAAAATCAAATTGGTTGATGTGGTCATTGAAATTTTAGATGCTCGTGCACCTTTAAGTTCGATGAATCCGGATTTAGAACAGGCCATTAAACATAAAAAACGTTTGGCGGTTCTCTCTAAAGCTGATTTAGCGGACCCAGAACAAACTAAACTTTGGAGTGAAGAGTTAAAGAAAGAATTTGATGCTTTTGTTATCGCTAATTTAACCGATCCAAAAAGCACCAAAATTATTTCAGAGCAAGTTTCTAAATTAGGTGAAGAGAAACACCAAAAAGAAAAAGCTAAAGGGATGAAACCTCAACCGATTAAGGCGATGATTATTGGTATACCTAATGTTGGTAAATCCTCTTTAATCAATCGTGTTGCTAATCGAAAAGCGGCGGGAGTGCAAAATAAGCCAGGTTATACTCGTGGAGAACAATTTATCAAAGTGAATAATGACTTTATTCTTTTAGACACTCCAGGCGTTTTGCCAATGAATTATGATGATAAAAAACGCGCTACAAATATCGCTCTTCTCGGTTCAATTAGAGAAGACATTTTACCTAATGATGTCCTTGTTAAATCCTTATTATATATATTAAGAGAATATTACCCTCTTTCTTTGAAGGAAAGATATGGGATTGAAGAGATAAAAGATGATGAAGCAGTCAAACAAAATATCGCGACCAGAAGAGGGCTTCTTACTATGGGCGAATTAGATATCAAAAAGGCTGAGATTGTCTTACTAAAAGACTTTAAAGATGGCAAGTTAGGCCGTATCACTTTGGATAGAAAATAATGGGTTTAGATTACGAACAACAATATTACTCAGATGAAATAAAATATATCGCTGGTTGTGATGAGGCGGGAAGAGGATGTTTACTTGGTCCTGTCGTTGCAGGAGCGGTTATTTTGCCTAAGGACTTTAAATGCGACTTGATAAATGACTCAAAACAGTTGACTGAAAAGCAAAGAGAAGAAGCTTATCAAATCATTAAAGAAAACGCGATTAGCTGGGCGGTCGCGGAAGTAGGACCTGAAGAAATCGATCAAATCAATATTCTTAATGCTTCTCGTAAGGCTATGCAACTTGCTCTCGCTAAACTTGATCATCCATACGACATGATTTTGACTGATGCGGTAAAGATGAAAGTTGATTTGCCGTTTGAAGCTATCATTCATGGAGATGCAAAAGCGATGTGCATCGCTGCGGCAAGTATCATGGCGAAAGTGACAAGAGATCATATTTGTTATGAACTGGACAAGAAATATCCTCAATATGAAATTGCTAAACATAAAGGATATGGAACTAAGTTACATCTTGAAAAATTAAAAGAATTTGGCCCGGTTAAAGGCCTTTACCGCTATAGTTACGGACCGGTTAAAGAATTATTTTTTGAAAAAATTTCACTTTTTTAGTCATAAATCGAAAAAAAACACCTATTTGTTTTATGAGAGGTGTTTTTATGATACAAGACAGAAACGTTTTTATTGGGCTAGCCATCAAGTATAAAGGTGACTGGCGAAAAATTTATCAAATCGTCACTTCGAAAGAAATAGAAGAAGTTGACGAAAATGAATTCAATGAGCTAATAAAAGGACTCGACTGTGGTGTGATAACTATTTTAGACAAAAACTATCCAGATTGTTTATTACATATTTTTCAGCCGCCATTTGTCCTCTTCTATTACGGAAATATTAACCTTATAAATAATATTAGCTCTAATTTAGGAGTGATTGGGACTCGTGAGCCAACCGCTAAGGCTCTTAATAAAACTAGAGAAATTATTAAAGAACTTCCGAAAGATATTGTCATAGTTTCCGGGTTAGCAGCGGGAATTGATGGATGTGCACACGAGGCTGCCCTTGACTATGGGCACAAGACAATCGCGGTTTTAGGATGTGGAGTAAATGTGTGCTACCCATCTGAAAATCAGGAGTTGATGCAAAGAATACGACACACAAGAGGCTCATTGATTATTTCTGAATACCCACCAGGAACTTTACCTAGCCAAGATAAATTTCCAATCAGGAATCGCTTAATTACTGGATTAAGCAGTAGAATATTAATCACGGAAGCCAAAAGAAGGAGTGGTACATCAATCACTGCGTCGTACGCTCTCGACACCGGGAAAGAAGTACTATGTTTGCCAAGTTCCGATTGGGGCGACTCACTATGTAATAATCTACTTAAAGATGGTGGTATACCAGTAGAAAATGCCCAAGAAGTAAATGAGTATTTTGAACGTAGAAAATTATTATAGGAAATAAAATAAATAAGAGTTTTATTTTAAAAGATATATAAGATTTTTTGTCGTTGACTTTAAAAAATTAAATAGGATAATTTTGACTATATTATGAAACTAGTAATTGTCGAATCACCAACAAAATGTAATACAATCCAACGCTATTTAGGGGATAACTATATCGTAAAAGCTTCGCTTGGACACGTGCGCGATTTAGCGACAAGTGGTAAAGGCGGACTTGGAGTCGATGTCGAAAACAACTTTACTCCTACTTATATAATAAATAAGGATAAAAAGGGAGTTGTCGCCGAATTAAAAGAAATCTCTAAGAAGGCAGATGAAGTTATTCTTGCTACCGACCCTGATCGTGAAGGAGAAGCAATCGCTTGGCATTTAGCGACTGTTTTAGGATTGAATGTCGAAAACAACAAGAGATTAGAATTCCATGAGATTACCCGCGACTCTATCTCAGAAGCGATGGAAAATCCACGCACTATCGATTTGAAACTTGTTTCATCACAAGAAACGAGAAGAATTTTAGATAGAATTATCGGTTTTAAATTATCTGCACTTATCAACCGCAAAATTCATTCTAAGAGTGCGGGTAGAGTGCAATCCGCAACCTTAAAAATTATTAATGATCACGAATACGAAATTGAATCATTTGTGCCAGAAGAATATTGGGAAATCAATGTTCAAGCATTATTTGGCAAAGAAGAAACTGATATCAAGTTTGTAAATGATTTTAATGGTGAAAAAGAAGTCAAAAATGAAGAGCAAGCAAGCAAAATTATTAGTAGTTTAGAAGATAAAGTTACTATCAGTGCGATTGAGAAAACTACAAGAGTTGCTGAAAGCAAACTCCCATTCACAACTTCAAGTTTACAACAAGAAGCATTCACCAGACTTAAATTCAGCACCGCTAAAACTTCATCAGTGTCTCAGTCTTTATATGAAGGTATTTTAGTCAATGGTGAACATGTTGGTTTAATTACCTATATCCGTACTGATAGCACTCGTCTATCACCTGTATATATCGCTAGAGCGGAAAAATATATTGAAGAAGCATATGGCAAGCAATATATCGGTTCGGTCAAAAAGAGTAAGAATAGCGCTTTAGCCCAAGACGCTCATGAAGCGATTAGACCAACAAGCAACCATCGCACTCCAGAATCAGTGAGACAATTCTTAACTCCTGATCAATATAACTTATATAAACTCATCTACATTAGAGCGTTATCATCTTTGATGAAGCCTAAAAAAGAAGAAGTGTTAACCATTACCCTTTCTAGTGGAGGTAACGTTTTCAAACATGAATATGTGAGAACTATTTTTCCCGGCTATGAAATCATCAATAAATATGATGCAAGTAAAGAAGATGTTTTCCCTGAATATAATATTGGAGATAGTTTTGATATCGCCCATAAAGAGATGGTGCAGAAGTTTACCACCCCACCTTCAAGATATAGTGAAGCAAAGATTGTTAAGCTTATGGAAGAACTCGGTATTGGCCGTCCTTCAACTTATGCTTCAACTATCGCCACATTAAAGAAAAGACACTATGTCACTGAAGAAAAAGGCATCCTTTTAATCACTGAACAAGGTCGAAAAACCGCACATATCCTCGATAAATACTTCCCATCCATCGTTAATGCGAAGTATACAGCAAAGATGGAAGAAGAGCTTGATAAGATTGAAGAAGGTGATGTCACATCTTTAAAAATCCTTCAAGATTTCTATGGTCCATTTATCAAGATGATCGATTCTGGATATGAAAAAATGTATGTCGATGAAGTGGAACCAACTGGCGACTTATGTCCAAAGTGTGGCAGCCCATTAATCTATAAATTAGGCAAAAATGGAAAGTTCGTTGCTTGTAGCAATTACCCAAAATGTAATTACGTTCAAAAAGAGCAAAAAGAACTAGTGTATACAGGTGGAACATGTCCTGATTGTGGTTCTCCTCTTGTGGAAAGAGAAAAGAATGGCAAGAAGTTCATTGCATGTAGCAACTATCCAAAATGTAAGTACATCGAAAAGAAAGAAGTGGAAGTCAAATTTATCAAAAAATGTCCAGAATGTGAAGACGGACAACTAATTAAGAAAAGAGGTAAATTTGGCTACTTCCTTGGCTGTACTAACTACCCAAAATGCCAACACATCGAACAAATTAAAAAGAAAAGAGCACACAAATAGGTGCTCTTTTGTTATCATTATATATAATGAATAAGCCCACGATTGAATTTCTTAATCATCTAAAAATAGAACGCAACTATAGCGATAAAACCATCAAGAGTTATGGGGAAGATATCGATAAGTTTTTCCGTTTTCTTCTAAAAGAAGACATCTTAATGGACGAGGTTGATATTATTGTCATTAGAAACTTTTTAACTGATGAATTAAACGCTGGAGTTTCAAAAAGAAGCTGCAAGAGAAGATTATCTTCTTTAAGACATTTTTATTCTTTTTTGGTCAATGAAGGATATGTGAAAGAAAACCCATTTGTTTTCGTTTCCGCTCCAAAAACTGAAATCAAATATCCTAGAGCGTTATATAAAGAACAGGTGAGAGAAATATTGACTGAAAACGCCAAGAGAACTGATGATTTAATGATACGTGATCAGGCTATTTTATCGATGCTTTATTATACTGGTATGAGAGCGGCAGAACTTGTCTCTTTAGATATTCAATTTGTCAATTTATCTCAAAGACTAGTGAGAGTGATTGGAAAAGGCAACAAAGAAAGAATTTTGCCATTCAGCAAAGAATGTAAAGATGCCTTGCAAAGATACATCGGCTTTACACGTAATGAACTATTAGCAAAAACCTCAATAAAAACAGCAGCGTTATTTTTAAATAACAATGGCAAAAGATTAACGACGAGAGGGCTTGAATATATTCTTGATTCTATCGAGGAAAAAACCGGTACTTTTGTCGGTCTACATCCTCATATTTTAAGGCATAGTTTTGCTACTCACCTATTAGAAAACGGGGCGGATTTAAGAGTAATCCAAGAACTTTTGGGACACGAATCCATTAACGCAACTCAGGTTTACACTCACGTCACTGAAGAGGCGATGAAGAAAGAATATTTAGCCGCTCACCCAAGAGCGAGAAAAAATAAATAATATTTTTCTTGTTGATATAACGAGATTTTGATATCATTAACACGCTCTGTGTAAGCAGAGACTACACACACCGCGGATTCAACTTCCATTGTCTCAGCAAAATTGCTGAGGGCAGGTTGTTCGAAACGGTGGAGGCAAAAACATAAGGAGGCTCAAATGAGCGAAGAAAAGAAAGAAGTCGTGGCAGAACAAGAAGTTGCTGCTACACCAGAAACTGCTAATCCAATGGAAGCAGTTATGCATGATCCTGATGCACCAGTTATCACAATGAAGAAATTACTCGAAGCTGGCGCTCACTTCGGACATCAAACAAGACGTTGGAACCCAAAGATGAAGAAATACATCTATGGTGCTCGTAACGGTGTCTACATCATCAATTTACAAAAGACTGTAGACTTAGTCACAGTTGCATATGCAGCTATGAAAGAAATCGTCGCAGCAGGCGGCAAAGTTCTCTTTGTTGGAACTAAAAAACAATGCAAAGAAGCAGTGGAAGCTGAAGCATTACGTTCCGGTAGCTTCTACATCACTAACCGTTGGTTAGGTGGTACATTAACAAACTTCAAGACCATTCAATCAAGAATCAGATTCTTAAAAGAACTTGAAAGAAGAGAAGAAGAAGGCGAACTCGACTTATTACCAAAAGTTGAAGCCGCTCAATTAAGAAAAGAAAAAGAAAAGCTTGCTAAGAACTTAGAAGGCATCAAAGAAATGAGAAAGGTCCCTAACGCATTATTCGTTATCGATCCAAACATTGAACACAACGCAGTTGCGGAAGCTAGAAAACTCAATATCCCAGTCTTTGGTATCATTGACACAAATAGCAACCCAGACTTAGTTGACTATGTCATCCCAGCAAATGATGACGCAATCAGAAGCGTTGCTCTCATCTTAGCAGTTATCGCTGATGCTGTTGTTGAAGCAAAAGGTGGATTACCAGTTGTTGCTTATACAAAAGATGAAGGCGAAGATATCACTATGAAAGAAGTCATCAAACAAACTGACAAAGAAAATAGTGAAAAATTAGCAAGAATCCGTGCTGAAAGAGCGGCTAGACAAGAAGCTTATGAAAAAGAACAAGCTTTAAGACAAGCAAGCCATGATAAGGCACATCAAGTTGCTAAAGAACAAGAACAACTCGAAAAAGAAAAAGAAGCTAAGAAAGCTCAAAAACCTGAAAAGGTAGAAAAAGCTCCAAAGGCTGAAAAACAAGAAAAACCAGAGGAAAAGAAATAGTATGGCAGAAGTCACAATCGAATTAATCAAACAATTACGTGATCGCACCGGCGCTGGCTTAATGGATTGCAAAGGCGCATTACTCGCTAATGATGGCGATTTAGACAAAGCTACCGACTGGTTACGTGAAAAAGGTTTAGCAAAAGCTGCTAAAAAAGCAGATAGAATTGCTGCTGAAGGTTTAGCTCTTGCTGTTACATGCCCAAAATGTGGCAAGACTGTTGTTCTTGAAGTTAACTGTGAAACAGACTTTGTTGCTAAAGGTGATGCTTTCCATAAATTAGTGGAAGATGTCGCATGGGTCATCTTAAAGAATGAACCAAAAGATGTCGAAGAAGCAAAAGCATTAACAACTGAATTATTCACAGATGCAACAGTGAAAATGGGTGAAAAATTCGACTTAAGAAGATTCACTATCTTCCAAAAAGAAGATCACACAATCGGTTCTTACATCCACATGGGTGGTAAGATTGCCGTTGCTGTTGTCTTAGACAATGCTGATGATGAAGTTGCTAAGCAAATCGCTATGCACATCGCAGCTAACAATCCACAATACGCTACAATGGCAGAAGTTCCAGCTGATGTCAAAGAACACGAATTACAAGTTCAAAGAGAAGCAGCTAAGAACGATGAAAAACTCGCTAACAAACCAGCTCAAGTTCTCGACAAGATTCTCGAAGGCAAAATCAACAAATACTTTGCAGAATTAACTCTTGAAGCTCAACCATTCTTAATGGATGATAGCAAAACTGTTGGCCAATTCTTAAAAGAAAAAGGTGTCCAAGTTTTAAAATTTGTCCGTTATCAAGTCGGTGAAGGCATCGAAAAGAGAAAAGATGATTTCGCAAGCGAAGTCATGAGCCAAGCTAAATAATTTATTCATTAAAAGAGACACAATTTTGTGTTTCTTTTTTTAGGAGGAAAAGCTATGTATAAACGTATCTTACTCAAACTTAGTGGCGAAGCACTTGATGAGAAAAACTCTGATAGTATTTTCGACGCTAACTCAGTTAAATCTATTTGTGAAAAAATCAAAGCACTTCATGATGGTGGATTAGAAATTGCCATTGTCATTGGTGCTGGTAATATTTGGAGAGGCAAAATTGCCGATAAACTAAGCCTAGAAAGAGTTCCAGCTGACTTTATGGGTATGCTTGGAACAGTGATCAACGCAATCGGCATGAGTGGTGCTTTAAAGGCTATCGGGGTGGAAAGTATCGTCTTTTCTGCTCTTCCAAGCATTAAAGGTGTGACATTTGACTACGATGCTGATAAAGTTAAAGAAGAGTTATCTCAAGGAAAAATATGTTTCCTTGCTGGCGGTACTGGAAAACCATTCTTCACAACCGATACAGCAGCAGCTTTAAGAGCAATTGAAACTAACTGTGACGCTATTTTGATGGCGAAAAATGGAGTTAAGGGTGTTTATGATAAAGACCCATCTAAATATCCAGATGCAAAGTTCTTACCAGTTGTTACTTATCAACAAATGAAGGATATGAACATCCAAATCATGGATCAATCCGCTGTTGAACTCATCGAAAAATCAGATATCGAAATACTTGTCTTCTCAATGCAAGATGTGGAGAATTTCCAAAAAGCTGCTCGAGGAGAAAATGTAGGAACTATCTGCAAAAAGGAGCTATAAAATATGGATGCTTATGCATTAGAAGCCAAAGAAAAGATGGCAAAAACAACCGAAAATTTACGTGCTAGCTTAGCTACTCTCCGTACCGGAAGAGCGTCACCAAGCATGCTTAACGCTATTGAAATTGACTACTATGGTTCACCTACACCAGTCAACCAAATCGCTTCCATCAGCGTGCCAGAACCAAGACAACTTCTCATTAAACCTTACGATAAGAATGATGTGAAGGCTATCGTTGCTGCAATCAATGCAAGTGACTTGGGCATTAATCCTATTAATGAAGGCGTTCAAATCAGATTGATGATTCCTGTTCTTACTGAAGAAAGAAGAAAAGAGATTGTTAAACAAGCTCGTAAATATGCAGAAGAAGCTAAAGTAGCAGTAAGAAATATCCGTAGAGATTATATGGAAATTCTTAAGATTGATGACTCATATTCTGAAGATCTTCAAAGAAGAGCACAAGACGATATTCAAAAAGTCACTGATGAAGCAGTCAAAAATATCGATGCTATCCTTCAAGAAAAAGAAAAAGAAATTATGGCTATCTAAGCTGCCTTTAAGAGCTTAGGTTTCTATTTAGAAAAAAATCACATTAAAGAGTGCGCTTAGGCGCGCTTTTGTGTATACTAGAATATCATGGGAAAATATCAAGAAGTCAAACTAACACACGTCGCCTTCATTATGGATGGCAATGGCCGTTGGGCCAAAAGAAGAGGGCTGCCTCGTCATTTAGGGCATAAAGCTGGTTGTGAGAGAATTATCGAGATTTATGAGGAGTGTCTCGCTCAGGATATCAAAGTTATGTCTCTATATGCTTTTTCAACTGAAAACTGGAATCGTCCAAAAGGTGAAATTAATCACTTATTTAAGTATCTCGAAATCTTCTTTAAGAAAGAGATTAACCGTATCGTTCGTGATGGAGCGGTCGTTCGTACTTCAGGAGATTTATCTAGATTACCAGAAAAAACACAAGCGATTATCGCTGATGCAAAAGAAAAGACTAAGAACAACAATAAGTTTTACTTTAATATTTGCTTAAATTATGGTGGAAAAGCCGAAATCGTTAGAGCCGCTCAAGGCATCGCTCAGGATTATAAAGAAGGCAAGTTTGCTTTAGAAGATATTACCGAAGATTTATTTGAAAATTATTTATATACTGCCGGTTTACCGCCAGTGGATTTACTTATCCGTACTTCTGGTGAACTTAGAACTAGTAACTATATGCCATGGCAACTCGCATATGCCGAATTCATTTTCCCAGTTACAACATGGCCAGATTTTACCAAAGAAGAATTTAGAAAATGTATAGATGAATATTATCGAAGGAACAGGAGGTTTGGAGGTATCAATGACAAAGAAAGTTAATCAAACTCAAACTCAAGACGTCTCAAAAAAAGAGACAAAACAAAGACAAACCAACACCAAAACTCAAGAAGTCCCTACCCATCAACATCATCTCAGTAAGAATGAACTTAGCAAGTCGGCAAAAAGTTCAATGCTCACTAGAATTATTTCGGCAATAGTGGGCCTTGCTATTCTCGTTCCATCTGTGTTTTTGGGTGATTGGATTTATTTTGCGTTTATTACCATCGCTCTCGGATTCGCATGTTGGGAAATTTTAGGATGTGCCAATAAGAGGACTTGGCTCATCTTTGTTGTCTATTTTATCTTTATTGCGATGATCGCCTATTGGCCAATGTTTAGACAACTATTAATCAATGGTTTCACTTTGGGAAAGATTGATAATTATTATCAAAGCATTTATCTATCGGTCATCATCATTCTGATTGGTGTCTTCCTCTTATTCGGTTTAACTGTTATTTATAAGGATTTCACTGTCTTAGATGCGTGTTTCTTAATCGCTATGGGTATCTTAATTGGATTTGGTTTCCAATGCTTATTCTTCTTAAGATATTTCCCTAACGTTTATTTTGGAACCGGTACCGAAGGATCTTTAGTATTCACTGTTGATAACACGATTAAACCAAGTTTACTTATCATCTTCATAATTGTCACTACATTCTTAACTGATACAGGCGCATATTTCGTCGGTGTCTTCTTTGGCAAGAACAAGATGAATGAGAGAATCTCTCCTAAGAAGACTTGGGAAGGATTCGTTGGAGGTATTGTTATTTCATTCTTAGTCAGCTCAGGCATCGCTTTAGCCTTTGCCGCTGGTGGATATCCAATCTTACCAATTTTTGATTTACAACACTGGTACTACATTTTAATTATTTGTATTTTAATCCCTCTATTTGCGACATTAGGAGACTTCGTTTTCTCCTCTGTTAAAAGATATTGGGGTATTAAAGACTATGGAAAATTAATTCCAGGTCATGGTGGAGTTCTCGATCGTTTAGATTCAATCTTCTTCTCGGTCATCATCTCCTCAATCTTTGTATTCATGCTCTATTCTTTAAACGACGCTGGAGCTGTCAACTGGGCACAATTCTTAGTGTAATATGAAAATCTGTTTATTAGGTGCTTCTGGTTCTATCGGTACCCAAACGATAGATGTTATCAATAAGAATCCTGACGATTTTGAGTTAGTGTCTTTTTCCGTGGGAAATAGAACGAGATGTATATCTAATATTCTTAAAAAACACCCTTCCGTCACCCATGTTTATCTAAGTGACAACGTTAAGAAAAAACAATATCAAAAGAAGTTTCCTAAAGTCACATTCTATAGTGAAGTAGACGGGCTCTGTCGCATTATTGAAGAAAGCGATAATGAAATGGTTGTTAATGCTTTAGTTGGATTTGTGGGTTTAGTACCATCGGTTTTTTCCTTAGAACATAATAAACTTCTCGCTCTTGCTAATAAGGAATCCTTAGTAGTGGGAGGGGAACTAATCAATAAGCTATTAGAAGAAGGAAAAGGTAAACTTTATCCAATCGACAGCGAGCATTCCGCTTTATGGAAATGCTTAAAAGTTAGTGATGAACATGTTAAAAAATTATATCTCACTGCTTCTGGTGGCGCTTTTAGAAAATTATCTTTAGAAGAACTTGAAAACGTTACCCCAGAAGATGCTTTAAAACATCCTACTTGGAAGATGGGTAATAAAATAACTATCGATTGCGCAACGATGATGAATAAGGCTTTTGAACTCATTGAAGCTTATTATCTATTTGGTTATAAAAGCGATAAATTAGGTGTCACCTTACATGATGAATCCTATTTACATTCTTATGTCGAATATGAAGAAGGATATTTTAGGGGAGAAATCAATAAACCAGATATGCGTAATCCAATCAAGTTTGCATTATATCAAGGTTCGGTTCCTTTCGATACTAGAGTATTTAATGATTTAGCGGATTTAAAAGGTTTACATTTCCATGAATTTGATATAAAGAGATATCCAATCGTTAGATTTGCTGATGTTGTCATCTCTAATGGTGGAACTTATGGGGCCATTATTAATGCCAGTAATGAAATCGCAGTAAATGCCTTTTTACGTCATAGAATCCCATTTTTAATGATTGATGAAATTGTTTCTAAATCGGTTGAGAATATGAAAAAGATTGATGATCCATCTTTAGATGATTTATTAGAAGTGGACATGGAGACACGTTTATATGCCTCAAAACTAGTGGAGGAATGTAAATAATGATTGTGCTATATATCCTCCTATTTATCTTTTGCCTTTCCGTTCTCATCATGATTCATGAGTTAGGTCATTTATTAACCGCAAAAATGTTTAAGGTGTATTGCTTTGAATATGCGATTGGTTTTGGACCTAAATTATTTTCTTTTAAAAGAAAAGGCGGAGAAACTGCTTTCTCATTAAGGGCTATTCCTTTTGGCGGCTTTGTCTCCATGTATGGGGAAGCTGAAACTGTTCCTGAAGGATTAGAAATCGATCCTTCTAGAAGCTTATTAGCAATTAAGAGATGGAAAAGAGCAATCATTATGGTGGCTGGTGTCACGATGAATTTCCTTCTCGCTTTAGTGGTGTTCTTTATTTATGAAATTGCTTTCCCAGCAATGACTCCTCATTATAGTCATGTCAGTGTTAATAATCCTTCTTTGGCTTACGAAGTCGGACTTAGAACTGGCGATTTAGTTTATTCATCAGTCTCCACTCCAGAAGATCGCTCTTATGTTTTATATAATAGCGAAACTATCATTACTTATTCGGATAACACGACAAAGACCGGCTATTTTGGCTTTGACTATGGTTCAATTACCCTTAAAGATACCGCTTTAGTTAACCGTACAGTGGCCTATCCAGTTAAGGCTAACGGAGCGCTTAATATCACAGCTTATACCGAAAAGACTGTTACAGAAATATTAGCCGCTACTGACTTAGATGAAACTACAGTTTATAAGACCAGTGGTTATATCAGTGCAATCGGTGTGAATAAAGATAAAAAAGCAGTGCAATATTTAATCACACAAGATTTTACTGATGAAAAACCAATCTTAGTGGAAAATCCATATGACAATGATGATGAATATAATAAATTCATTCATTTTAGTGTCGGTGAAAAGCTCACTGTTATCGGTAATATGGATTTATCGAGAACAAAATATAAATGTATTACAGTCAAAGAAAAGAACTACGTGATTAATACGCCAGATTTTGCGACTGGTAACTTATTAAAGAAACCTTCTACTGGGGCTACACCAACAAAAATAACATTTAATGTTACCAAAGTTGATAAGAACGATAAGAGTGTTTTAACTAACTATACATTTATAGACCAAGAACTTGTTCTTGATGGTGATTATTATAAGTTAAAGAACAACGTTGGACTTAACATGCAAATCGAAGAGAATTGGCATGATTTCGGCACCGCCATTAAGAATACGTTTGTCGACTTTGGTGATGGAGCAGTAGTCATCTTTAAGAGCCTTGGTATGTTATTAACTGACGCAAATAGTTGGAAAGATGTCAGTGGTCTTATTGGTATTGGAGTTATTTCCACTCAAGTATTAGAACAAAACGGACTTGGCCAATTCTTAAGACTATGGGCCCTTATTTCTGTTAACTTAGGTATCGTTAACTTATTACCTTTCCCTGGGCTTGATGGATGGCAATTACTTGTCCTCGTTGTTGAGGGAATATTTAGAAAAGAAATCCCGGCTAAGGTCAAGAGTTGGGTTTCAATTGTTGGAATCGCATTATTATTCGCGCTAATGATTGCTATTTTAATCAAAGACATCATCACATTTATTTAAAGGAGGGGCGAAAGATGAAAGAAAAAATGATAAGTTTTTTAAAATCAATCGGTATCGAAGATTACGAATCTTTTGACCTCGACTTTGAGATGGTGGGGCGTAATCGTTTTAAAAAAGAACAAATCGACATGGTAATTCTTAAAGAAAAACCATGGGAATATTCTTTATTAAGAAGATTTCAAGACGGCTTAGATAGAATTACAAATTATCCATATACGATTAGATTTTCTTATTTATCTAAACCAACTGTGGATAATGTTAATAAATTATTAAACGACTGGTATTCATCGATATATCGCTTACCTTTTGCTTTGGAAACTAGACCAATCGATATCGAACATCTAGAAATCGTTTATACCAGTCAAACTGAACAAACCCAATACGAAGGAATTATTAAAGACTTTAAAGATTTCCTAGACTTTATTTCTTATGACTTCATAGAAGTCACGACTGTTTTAGAAGAAGAAGAAATTATCGAAGAAGCTACTCAAGAAGAAAAACAAGAAGCGATTGAAAAGGCGAGTGAAAGTGCAACCATCTCAATCGAAGAAGCTAAAGATGAACCAGAAATCGTTGATCGTAATGATGTTTCGGCGATGATTGAACAAGAACAACTCGAAAAGAACATGATTGTCGAAGACGCTTTAATGCGCGAGATGAAAAGAAACCGCGAACAAATGCTCAAAGAAAGAGAAAGAGCAAGATTAAACCGTCGCGGACAATATACATATATCGAAAAGATTGATGAAATTACTGTAGAAAGCGACCATGTTGACTTTAATGGTAAAGTATACGCAAAAGAAATATTGGAAAGAGGCGATAGAAAACGTCTTAACTTTGGGGTTAATGATGATTTTGGTGGCGCTATTTCATGCTGGTGTTTCTTAAACAACCAAATTACTGAATCTCTAGCAGGGCAAATGTTAAAGAGCAATGTCCGTATTAGAGGTGTTGCCCATGTCGATGAAAGAACTAATCAATTATTGATTAGAGTTCATAACATTGACTTATTACCACCTGATGATATTCCTGAAGACACCGCTCCAGTAAAAAGAGTTGAACTACATTTACATAGTAATATGTCCACTCAAGATGGTGTCACATCAATGATGGATTATTGTAACTACGCTAAAAAACTTGGCCATACGGCAATGGCAATTACTGACCATGGCTGTGTTCAAGGATTCCCTGATGCCCAAAAAGCAGCGGGCAATAATGGCATTAAGATGCTTTACGGCTGCGAATTTTATATGGTAGATGATGACATCGTCTATGTCTTTAATCCAAACGATAAAGTTTTAGCAAAAGCCAGTTATGTGGTGTTCGACTTAGAAACCACTGGTTTAAGTGCGAGATACGATAGAATTATCGAATTTGGCGCAGTTAAAATCGTCGGTGGAAACGTCATCGACCGTATTGATATTCTTATCAATCCAGAGATGCATATTCCTGAAAAGATTACTAGAATTACCAATATCGGTGATTCACTCGTTAAAGATGAACCAACTATTAAAGAGGTGCTTCCAAGAATTTTAGAATTTATTGGTGACTCTATTCTTATCACCCATAACGCATCATTCGATGTTTCCTTTCTCAATGAATCTTTAATTAATAATGGCTATCCTCTTTTAACTAATGGGGCAATCGATACTTTAGCGTTATCTAGATATCTATATCCAGAGAGCAGAAACCATCGTTTAGGCACTCTCTGTCGTAGAATGGAAGTTAAATACGATGAAGAAAGCGCTCACCGTGCTGATTACGATGCCTTTGTTTTAAGTGAAGTCTGGCAAATTATTTTAGGTAACTTAACCAAGAATAACCTTGGCTTAAAACACCACGAATTAGCGGAATTAAAAGCCAATCGAGAACTAATTAAACACTTACCAAGAACACATATTATTGCTCTAGCAAAGAACCTTGATGGTTTAAAAGACTTATATCGCTTAGTGTCTATTTCAAATATTGAATACCTTGCTAACGTACCAACTATTCCAAGAAGAGAAGTGCAAAAATATCGTGAGAATCTACTCATAGGTTCTGCTTGTTTTAATGGCGAAGTCTATAGAACAGCTAGATATTATAACGAAAACATGTTAGAGAAGGTTTGTTCTTTCTATGATTATATTGAAGTACAGCCACCAGCCAACTATTCATTCCTAGTTAATACTGGTGAATTAGAGTGGAGCCAAGTTAATCAATATATTATTGATATCATCACTGCGGCTGGTCATGTTAATAAAATGGTCGTGGCCACTGGTGATGTCCATTACCTCACCCCTAAAGAAAAAATCTTTAGAGATGTTTATATTTCCGCTCCGCAAGTTGGAAAGACTAACCACCCTCTAAACCCATATAATAGAAAAGAATACCCATTCTTTGAAAATCCAGATCAACATTATCGTACCACCAATGAAATGCTAGAGTGTTTCTCATTCTTGCCACCTGAACTAGCGCAAGAAATCGTTGTCACAAACACTAATAAAATCGCGGACATGATTGATTCAATCATCCCTGTCCCTAACGATAAGTTATACACACCAAAGATTGAAAATTGTGAAGAAAACCTTAAGAAACTATGTTTTGATAGAGCGCATGAATTATATGGAGACCCACTTCCAGAGTTTATCCAGAACCGTCTAGATACCGAGTTAAACGGTATTATCACCAACGGATTCTCGGTCATTTATTACATCGCCCATAAACTTGTTAAAAAGAGCAATGATGATGGTTATATCGTTGGTAGTCGTGGATCAGTTGGTAGCTCATTCGTGGCGACTATGTCGGGAATTACGGAAGTTAATCCGCTGCCTCCACATTATTTATGTAAGAAATGTCACCACCTTGAATGGGGCAGAGAAAATAATCCAGATATCAAGAGTGGATTTGACTTACCTGCCAAAAAATGCCCAATCTGTGGCGAAGAGATGGTTAGAGATGGACAAGATATTCCTTTTGAAACATTCCTAGGATTCCACGCTGAAAAAGTTCCTGATATCGATTTAAACTTCCCTGGTGATTACCAGGCTACTGCTCACCAATATACAAAAGTGTTACTTGGTGAAAAGAACGTTTATAGAGCAGGTACTATTGAAACGGTTGCAGAAAAAACTGCATTCGGTTTTGCTCGCGGCTATGTAGAAAGAAATTATATTTTACATGGCATGGATGAAGAAGCCGCTAAAAATAAGGCGATGGAATATCCAAAAGCTAAACTTGATTATCTCGCTAGTGGATGTGTGGGTGTTAAGAGAACTACAGGTCAACACCCAGGTGGCATTGTTGTTGTTCCTAGTGACCATGAAGTCTATGATTTCACTCCAATTCAATGGCCAGCAGACGAAGTTGGTAGTGATTGGATGACCACTCACTTCGACTTCCATTCCATTCACGATACAATTTTAAAACTTGATATGTTAGGCCACGTCGACCCAATGGCGTTAAAAATGATGTGTGACTTAACCAACATCAAAATTGAAGAGATTCCAATGAATGATCCAGAAGTTTTGAAGATTTTCTCTTCTCCTGAATCATTACACTTACATAACAACTATCTCAACCAAGAAACTGGGGCTATGGCGATTCCAGAATTCGGTACTGACTTTGTTAGAGGAATCTTAGAAAAGACTAGACCAACTAGATTTAGTGATTTAGTCATTATTTCCGGTCTATCACATGGTACCAATGTTTGGAATGGCAACGCTGAAACATTAATTGATAATAAGACAGCGACCTTGCAAGAAGTTATCGGATGTCGTGATGATATTATGACCTACCTCATTGGTATGGGCATTCCTGCCAGTGTAGCTTTCGCCATTATGGAAGATGTTCGTAAAGGCAAGGGCTTAAAGCCTGAATATGAAGAAGCAATGATTACACATAATGTTCCTAGCTACTATATCGATTCTTGTAAGAAAATTAAGTATATGTTCCCTAAGGGCCATGCGGTCGCTTATGTGACCATGGCTATTAGAGTGGGCTTCTTCAAAGTCCATTATCCTTTAGAGTTTTATGCAACATTCTTTACTGTCAGAAGTAAACAATATGATATTGTCACTATGATCAAAGGTGAAGAGGCAATTATGAACCGTCTTGAACAACTCAAGAGCAAAGATAGAAGCAAGGTTGAAAAACTATCTCCAAAGGAAGAAGAACAGTATAAAACCCTGCAAATCGCCCTTGAAATGGTCGAAAGAGGTTATAAATTCGTTAACATCGATTTATATAGAAGTGACGCAACTGCATTCGTCGTTGACCATGAAAGAAAGGCTCTTATTCCTCCGTTTATCACTATTGACGGACTTGGTGAAAACAACGCGGTTACCGTTGTTGAGGAAAGAAAGAAGAGACCATTTACAAGTAAGGATGACTTATTAAAGAGAACCAAACTTACATCCACAAACGTCAATGATTTGTCACTGATGGGCGTTCTAGATGAGTTATCCGAAAACGACCAGTTGTCTCTATTTGATTTCAGCTTCTAAGGAGGCTGATTTATCGGGAAGTAGCGCAACTTGGTAGCGCGTCAGTTTCGGGTACTGAAGGTTACGGGTTCAAATCCCGCCTTCCCGACCATATTATTTTATGAAACTATTTGATAAAGACGCTTTTGAAAAAAGAATACATGAGATTGATTTATTTCGTGGGTTTTTGATTTTACTTGTTATCTTTGATCACTTAATGTGGTTCTTTAATTATTACATCTTCCATAACGAACAAGCTTTTATTAACTGGTATTGGACTAGCACATTAAGATTTGTGGTTAGGCAAGTTGTTTTAATCGCGTTTTTATTCACTTGTGGCTTATCTTGCCACCTATCTAGAAACAATAAAAAAAGAGGTCTTCTTTTACTTTCGTTATGCCTGGCGATAACAGTGGTGACACATTTACTTCAGTTACTACCGATGTTCTCTAATAGAGCGGTATGTATCGACTTCAATATTTTAGGAGTTATATGTTTATCAATTCTCTTATATGTTTTATGTGAGAAGTTGAGCAACACTAATTTATTATTAGTCACTGGAATTATGATGGTGTTTTATTTCTTCATCATTATCAGTGAAAGAGAGTCTGCTGGAGATATGACATATTATCCGTTTAAGAGCATTCTTTATGTTCCTTTTAATCCAGTGAGAGAATTCCATGTTGGTGATTATTTACCTTTATTCCCATACTGTATTGCCTTATTCTTTGGAGTTTTATTCGCTAGAAAGTATTACCCAGCCAAAGAATCATTATTTCCGAATAGAAAAGGAAACTGGGAAAAGCCAATTTGCTTCTTAGGAAGACACACTTTATTTATCTATGTGGCTCATGAAATATTATTTACACTAATATTTATGGGCATAGGAGCGTTATTATATTAGTGATATGGAGACGAGAAAAGATTTAACCTTGTATCAAGCCTTTAAACAAGCGGCGGATAAAGTACCAGATGAAACCGCAATCTTTTACTTTGATAATAAGATTAGCTTTTCTAAATTAGATCAATATATCAATCGTTGGGGATCCATTTTACAAAACGATTTCAACATCAAAAAAGGTGATTCAGTTTTGATTGCCTTACCAAATATCCCTCAGACGCTTATCTTATTTTATGCAGTTAATAAGATTGGGGCTATTTGTAATATGGTGCATCCATATACTCCAGAAGAAGGAATTCAAAAGTATTATAACGAATCTAACTGCAAGTTAGCATTCCTTTTTGACGCCAGAGTTCAGAAAGAGTTAAGGAATTTTAAAAAGTTCGAAGGCAACATTGTTATTTGTGAACCTCAAACATATTTATCAACTAAATTAAAGACGTTATATCGCATTAATACCCATGGAGCGTTAAGAAAAGAGCTAAAGAAAAACTCAACTTTCTATTTCTATTGTGATTATAAAGACAATGAGCAAATCTGCCATGAAGTAGAATTGACTGATGAGGAAACCGCTGTTTTATTACATAGTGCTTCAACGACAGGTATTTCTAAGACCATTATGTTAAGCGCAAAGAGTTTTAATTTTACTGCCAGCAAGGTATGCGAAATAATGTGTATGCGCGAAGAAGAGTTTATCGGCAAAGCAATGGTTAGCTTATTACCAAGCTTCCATGGATTTGGCTTATGTATGACCATGCACGCTCCACTAGTAAACTGCTTTGGTGTGGTTTTGATTCCTAAATATTCCCCTAAAGAAGTAGCGAAAGCACTAAAGAAGTGTAAATGTGCTATTTCGATATGCGGCGTTCCAACTGTCTTTAAGACTTTATTATATGAACCAGCTTTTGTTAATAGCAGACATTTAAGAGATTTGAAATCCTGTTTTTCAGGTGGAGATTCTCTCCCTCACAATATCAAGGAGCATTTTGATACATTGATGGTGAGAAAGAAAAGTGACTGCCGATTATTTGAAGGATATGGTTTAACTGAAGCATTATCGGTGTGCGCTGTTAATACCCATAGGCATCATAAAATTGGATCTGTCGGATATCCTCTTAGCGGAGTGGAATTTAAGATTTTTGATGCAAATAATAATGAATTAGAGGCGGGATCTGTCGGTGAAATCGCCATTAAAAGCAGCCATAGCATGCTTGGCTATTACAATAATGAAGAAGCAACAAAAGACACTTATTTTGATGGTTTCTTAAAGACTGGCGACATGGGATATGTCGATGAAGATGGATTTGTCTATTTCACATCTAGAAAGAAAAGAGTTATCAAAGTTAGTGGTGTTGCCGTCTTCCCTCACGAGATTGAAGAGATTATTTCTCATATCCCTGGAGTGAGAGGGGTGTGCGCTATTCAAATTCCTGATGAAAAGTTAACTCATGCAGTTAAAGTTTTTGTCGTTAGTGATAATAGAAACGCAGAAAGAATTATTGAAGAGTGTAGAAAACACCTTATCAGTTGGGCTATCCCTAAAGAGATCGAGTTTGTAAGTAAGCTGCCATATACCAAATACCACAAGGTCAACTTTGTTAAGCTTCAAGAAGAAGAAAACAAAAAAAGAGGTATTACCGCCTAAAGTGGTGATATACTACTTCACATGTGGCTATGGCGGAATTGGTAGACGCGCTAGTTTCAGACGCTAGTGAGGAAACTCATGCAAGTTCGAGTCTTGTTAGCCACACCATTATATCAAAAGTTTATAATAGGGCGGATGATAAATATAAATAGAACGGACTTTGCCTTAGAAAAAAAGACTTAGAGATTTAGATAAGGATCTACACGCAAACTTTTCTGATACTGTTTTTGTATTACAAAGGATGCTTTCTAACTACAAACTAATCTTCCCTAATTTCACAGATCATACCGAACTCCACTCATTAAATGTTATCGACTTTTGTAATCGAATTATTGGCGGCCAAATCGAGAAGCTTAATCAAGATGAAATTTACACGCTTTTATTAGGATGCTATTTCCACGATACTGGTATGGGGATAAGCAAAAAAGATTTTGATGAGTTCAGTGCCCAAATTGATTTTGGCAATTATTTTGAAACTCACGATAAAGAAAATCTTCCTGAAATAATTAGAAGCTTCCATAATGAATATACAGGTTTGTTTATTAAGAAGTACTCGAAATTCTTTGAATTTCCTTCTGTTAACCATATGTTTGTAATTATGCAAATCTCTCGTGGTCATAGGAAAACAAACTTAGAAGATCCAAAAGAATATCCTCTCGCCTTCGAAGTGCCAAATGGTAACACAATTTGCTTGCCATATTTAGCCGCTTTAGTTCGTTTAGCGGATGAATTAGATGTCGCGGCAGATAGAAACCCACAAGCTATTTATGATTTAAATAAAATTGTTCAAGAAAAAGATTTAATCGAATTTATGAAACATGAGGCTGTTAGAGACCTTGTCATCAAAGATAAAGAATTTGTTATGAAAGTATCCACTAATGATGAAAAGATACTCAAAGGATTAAAAGAAGTAGCCTCCAAAATGCAAAAAACACTCGACCAATGCCGAAGTGCTGTTAATGGTAAAATTAAATTTGAAATCACCCAAGAGAGGGTTGTGATTGAAAAAAAACTAATCTTCAATTGTTAATACGTTACTAAAACCAGTCATATCAAAAATATCCATAATATCATTATTGACATTGCGGACGACCATCGTCCCTTGTTTTGTCATGAGCTTTTGGGCGATTAAAAGAATTCTTAATCCAGCACTTGAAAGATAACTTAATTCTGAAAAATCAAAGATTAAGGAAAGGACTTAATGCCTTTTAAAGATGTGCTAACAACTTTTTCTAATTCAGGGGCAGTAACTGAAGTTAATTCACCCTTTAATGATATAGTTAATTCGTTTTCGTTGACTGTTTTAATAATTTCCATATTGCGTATATCGTAGCATGTTTATTAATTTTTTAAATTTTTTTGTGTATTTTTTTCTTTCAAAATAAAATAAAATGAAATAGATATGAGTGGCATAAAAAAGAAACGAAATCCAAAGATTATTGCTCTTATTATTGAAGGTTCCGTATTTATTGTTGGTGTTATATTCGTCCTTATCTTTCATTATGGATTGGGTAAAGATTTGAATATGATTCCGATTATTATAATTACTAGTATTTGGATTCTCGCTCTCATTCTTACTTTGAGCTTAATAAGATACGATGTAGTGAGAGAAATTAGATCAGAAGGACACTATGTCGATAAAGACAATAAAAAAGTTTTTCTTAGCATATATGAAGATAAGACAACAATGATTTGTCATGATCTAAAAGAAGAAAATCAAGAAGAGAAAAACAAAGATTAGTGGATTAAGAATATTTATCCATAATAAAAAGTGTTCTTTGAACATTTGATAATAATAATTATTTAAAGTATAATTCTTAACGTATGAATCATGACTTGCTTACAGCGATAATGTATCTTCTCGTCGGAGTATCGGTTTTACTATGCGGTATGAAGATGATGTCTAGCGGCCTTAAAAAGGTTGTTGGTAAGGGTTTTAGAAGTTTCTTTAGAAAAACCCAAAACAATCCTTTTGCCGGCATGGGTATCGGCGCCGCTGTTACTGCATTAGTGCAATCTAGTGATGCAACCGCAGCCTTAGTTATTGGTTTTATTAATGCCGGTGCGATGACAATGTTCCAAGGATTAAGCATTATTTTAGGTGCTTATATTGGTACAACTATTACAGGTATTTTGGCATCATTCTCCTCTTTATCTGTTTCTGTATATTTATTAGGAACTGCCTTCTTAGGTACAGTTCTTATGTTCTTTAATAATGAAAAAGTAAAGAGCGTTGGTGAAATTCTTTGTGGCTTTGGATTATTGTTCTTCGGCTTAGCAGTCATGAAAGATTCATTCCAAAATGCTGACATATCCGCGGCGTTTTCCAATTTGTTCGCTAATATCAAGTTCCCACCTTTATTATTCCTAATCGGTATTTTAGTCACCGCTATGGCACAATCTAGTAGTGCAATTACTGGTATCGCAATCGCTATGGTTGGTGGTGGTGTTTTAGGCCTCAACAGTGCTTTATATATCGTTTTAGGTGCAACTTTAGGAACAGTTACAACTACATTGCTTGCTTCCATAGACGGAACGATAGATGGTAAACGAACGGCCTGGATAGCGTTTGCTATTAGGGCAATGACTTCTTTTATAGCTTTAATTATTGTTTGGATATTCGAAGAGCAGATTGCCTCTTTACTCCACATGACTGCTATTGAAGGCAGCGATCAATTCCCAGTCGCCTTATTTACGGTTATTTATAATGTTTTATTCATGCCTTTGATGATTCCTCTATTGAAGCCACTTATTAAACTATTTAGTAAAATCATTAAAGAGAAAGAAAATAAAAATGTTATCAACGCTATCCACTTTATTGATGATAAACAATTGAAATATCCTGACATCGCTATGATGCAAGTCAGACAAGAAATCGTCAATATGTACGATATCGCTTATCAAAACTATAAACTCGGTCTATCTAAGATTGTTACTTATAGCGATGAAAATACCAAAGAGATTATCAAATTAGAAGATCAAACCGACTATCTAAATGGCCGTATCACCGACTTCTTAATCAAGTTAGCTAACGTCGTTAGTAAAAAAGATGAAGTAAAGATTGGTAGTTATTTCCACGTTATTAACGATATTGAAAGAATTGGCGACCATGCCTTTAACTTCCACGAAAGTGCAGAAGAAATGAATAATGAAGAGCTTTATTTCACTGATGCCGCTAAAAAAGAGATTGCTGAACTAGATAAAGTCCTCTGTGAAATGTTTGACCTTGCGCGCGATATATTTGTTAATAAGAATACAAAAGAATTAGGCTATCTACATGAATTAGAAGAAAAAACAGACAAATTAAAGAACGATTTCTATAGTGCACACTATGAAAGGGTGATTAAAGATGAATGTTCTTCTAAAATGACCCCTTATATTTCAACTTTAATCGTTGAATTAGAAAGAATTGCTGATCACTTAACTAATATTGGCTATTCAATTGTCAGCCCGACTGGCGACGAAAAATAGTAGAAGAGAGCCCATATTGGGCTCTTTTTAGAGATTTTTTTCTTTTATCACGCGCGTATTCTTCTTTAAATATAGTACAGGCGCACGCCATATGCATACTTTGGTTGTCAAAATGTTGAATTAAGTGCTAAAAATTTTTTCTTGACATCGCTTTTTTATCGTAGTTTAATTGTGCACATAATTATACATGGTGGAAAAGTTCTACTTTTAATGACGTTGGTTCATGATAGTAGACAGGAAGTCCACCGGAAAAAGGAGGAAAAACGTTTATGAAAAAAATCGCTAAAGTTGGCGTTTCCGCAGTTGCATTATTCGTTTTAGCAGCATGTGGACAAAACCCAAGCGGTTCTACAGGCTATCAAAGAGAAAAAGATGCTGACGTTTATGCCAGACATTTAAAAGGCTTTGAAGATTTAGCTTTCGCAGCAAAAGAAATCAAAGATGATGATCAAAGATTTGTTGCATACGCTAAAGCTGAAGCTGCATTACTCGATAGCGCAGTCATGAACCCAACCACTACACAAGGTGGTAACTACGCATTAACTAGAGTTGCGCCTAGAACAATCCCATACTCAATGTGGGGAAATGATGAAGACAGAATCGGTCAAATGGTCGTTGTCAACGCACCAAACCAATTCATTACTCTTGAACAAAGAAATGAAATGATCGAATTATGGAAAGAAGCAAGAGCAGGTGGAGATGCTTATGATCCAGCAGCCTACTTACAAGGCAAAGGCTACACATTAGCAACAGAATACAAAACCACTTTCTCAACTGCTCCAGAAACTATCGACGTTTTAAACACTTCTTCTCAAGCAGATACTGAATTATTGGTTAACTTAATTGATGGCTTAGTCCAATACAACAACTTAGGTGAATTACATGGTAACTTAGCTGTTGAAAAGAACGGTCTTCCATACGAATTAAGCGAAGATGGCTTAACATACACATTCGAAATTCGTAGTGGAGCTAAATGGTATGATAAGACAGGTGCTGTCTATGCAGATGTTACAGCTGACGACTTTGTCGCTGGCTTCCAACACATGCTTGACGCAGCAGCAGGTCTTGACTACCTTGTTGATGGCATCGTCGAAGGTGTCTCTGAATACCTCTATGACGGTGGTTCATTCGAAGATGTTGGCGTTAAAGCAAATGGTAACAAATTATCATTCAAACTCGTCAAAGAAGAATCATTCTTCCCAACACGTTTAACTTATTCCTGCTTCATGCCTATGAACAGACAATTCTTCGTCGCTCATGGCGGAAAATTCGGTCTTGCAGAATACAAAGAAGCAGCAAAATCTTCTTCATTCAATTATGGTAAAGCATCTGACTTAACAACAATGGTCTACAATGGTGCATACTTACCAGAAAAATTAGTCTCTGACTCTGAAATCGTTATTAACAAGAATGCAAATTACTTCAATAAAGATGCTATCAGACTTAACAAGATTTCTTGGATCAAAGATGCTGGTGAAAACCCAGAACAAACATGGAACTCTGTTGTCAACGGTACATATGCTGCTATCGGTTTAGGTGAATCTTCAGGTAACTTAAAGAGAGCTAAAGAACAACCATCTTCCGCACCTGCAGGAGAAAAATACTTCGACACATGTGCTTACATTACAGATACTACCTCAACCACATATATGGCTGGTTACAACCTCAACAGAGGTACATACAGTGTCAACTCTGTCGTCTCTTCTCAAACAGACGCTCAAAAAGAACAAACACACAAAGCAATGAACAACAAGAACTTCCGTAAAGCATTAGCACATGCTTGGGACAGAGGTGCTTACAACGCAGTTTCTGTCGGTGAAGATCTCAAACTTGCTTCAATAAGAAATACTTATACTGCTCCAGATTTCGTTTCTTTAAGCAAACAAGTCACAGATGGTGACAAAGTCTTTGCAAAAGGTACTACCTATGGTGAATTAATTGAATACTACTTAAAGAACGTCTACAACAGCCCAATCAAGACTGCTGATGGTCAAGATGGTTGGTTCAACGTTGAATACGCAAAACAATGCTTAAATAAAGCAATCGAAGAATTAGGCGAAGAATTCTTTGCGACACCAGTCATTATCGACGTCGTCTACTACGGTGCTTCTACAGCACAAACTTCTCAAGCTCAAGGTTACAAGAAGTTAATCGAAGGCGCTCTCAACATCGCTGCTGATAAAGCAAAAGGTATCGCAGCTAAGAATTACGTTGAAGTCAGATTACTCAACGCTTCTACAACCAATGACTTCTATGCATGTGGTTATAGAGCTGCAGACGGTAAATCTGGATGCTTCGATGTCTTCTACGGCTCAGGTTGGGGACCAGACTATGGTGATCCTTCCACATACCTCGACACCTTCCTTGGTGATGGCGCTGGTTATATGACAAAGATCGTTGGTTTATTCTAATCATTGATTTAGTCAGATAAAATCAACATACTACACGTTAAGCGGGTTAGGCTTACTACCCGCTTAACGTATTATCTTTTTTAAAACCCTATTTAAAAAGTCGAATACTCGTTTGTAGATTTACTTCTTAAATAGGGTTGAAGAGTATTATTTAGGGGGTAAAAATATGCGAAAATACCTAATAAAACGTATCCTATTTTCTATCTTTTCGATATTCGTAGTAGTAGGAGCGGTTATGATGATTGTCTATAGCGCAATTGATCGTAGCAATATTTTTAATACTGACCCTGTATATTCTCATTTAGCGTATAATGAAAAAACCGTTTATGAATATTCTAAATACGAAAAATATGGTTATCTAACTTATAGTACTTATGGCACGTTTGTAGGAAATAAGTACAAAGCAAAATATGGCGATGATTATGCTACTCATGAAGATTATAAAGCCGCCATTGAAGCTATTAAGGATGAAACAACTTATAAAGACAATGCGGATGTTAAAGATTTCTATTCCACATATTCTAGTCAAGGTTATGAAGTAATATATCTTCCAACCATCTATCAAGGCAGAAGATTATTATCCAATGCTACTTTATTAGCTAAAAAAGAGTATCCAGTCATTTATCGTTTATGGACTTATTTCTCTCAAATGTTCCAATTCGAAACCATTTGGGATGTTAGTGATCCAGATTTAACGAATCGTGGAATTCATATCGAGTGGGATACTTATTCCAATATGCCAGCTCTAGTTGGAAATGGAACAAGACATAAATACTTGATTTACTTTGATGATCAATTCCCATTCATTCATCAAAACATTGTTCATATTAATCTTGGTGTTTCCTATTCATTATATCGTGATGATGATTTGATTGAGATTATGCAAACTAAGACTGGTTCTTCAATTTACGAAGAAAAAGAACCACCAGCAAAAATTGGTACTGGTGAAACAGTTTACACATCTTATGACTTCCATACACTGACATATAACATGGGTGAACCAAGTGAATTAGAGAAGGAATGGTATCCAGATAAATATACGATTGCTTCATCAAAAGTTGGTGGCTTATCTAGAATGGGCAACTCATTCATTATGGGTATTATCGCCACAATTGGCGCTTACTTATTAGGTATCCCAATCGGTATTTGGATGGCTAAGAGAAAAGACAAAATTGTCGATAAAGTTGGTAACTTATACATCATCTTTATTATGGCGGTTCCGTCCCTAGCTTACATCTTTATGTTCGCTGCGATTGGTACTTCATTATTCAAGTTGCCGTATAAATTCGCAAACGCAACTGTGCCAATTCTCGGATACATATTACCAACCATTTCCCTCATGCTACCTTCTGTTGGTGGCTTGATGAAGTGGATGAGAAGATACATGATCGACCAGCAAAACAGCGACTATGTCAAGTTTGCTCGAGCTGAAGGTCTATCGGAAGGTGAAATCTTCTCCAAACATATTTCTAGAAACGCAATGATATATCTAGTGCACGGTATTCCTGCTTCTATTTTAGGAGCTTTAACCGGTGCAATTATTACTGAAGGTGTTTATAGTGTGCCTGGTGTTGGTAAACTGTTAACCGATTCCATCACCCAATATGACAACGGCATTATCATTGCTATGACGTTGTTCTACACAACACTATCAGTATTATCGTTGATTCTCGGTGACTTATTACTTGTTAAGTACGACCCTAGAATCTCACTTACGGATGAAAGGAGTTAGTTTATGGCACAAGAAATCGTAAAAAAACCTCTTGATCTTGAAACTGTCAAGACACAAGAAGAAGACTCCTTATTCTACTTTGTAGACTCCAACTCAATTAACAGTGAAAAAATCACTGCTCCAAGATATTCTTACTGGAGAAGTGTGTTTAGAATCTTCTTTAAAAAGAAGATTAACTGGTTGATTTTAGCCCTCTTGCTATTCATTATCTTGATGACTATTCTCTATCCAGCATTTAACCCTTATGACGAATATGAAAACGTCATCGATGCTACCTGGAAGAACTTATCTCCAGCTGAAGCCATGGCAAAAAGTGGTGGCTTCTCCCTTAAATACTTATTAGGTACCGGCCAATTTGGTAACTCTATCTTCAACGGTATTTGGGCAGGTAGTAGAACATCATTATCCCTCGCTACAATTTGTGCAGCGATTAACATGTTGATTGGTATTCTCATCGGTGCTGTTTGGGGTTATAACAAAACTTTGGATGCTGTGTTAAATATCTTCTACAACATTATCGCAAACGTCCCTTACATCTTATTAATCACCGTTCTTGTTTATGTTATCGGTAGTGGTTTTTGGCCATTCGTCTTCGCATTAACAATTACTGGTTGGTTAGGTATTGCTTATTTCTTCAGAACACAAGTTCTTATCATTCGTGATAGAGAATATAACTTAGCAAGTAGATGTTTAGGAACTCCAATGTTTAGAGTTGTTGGTCACAACATCTTACCATTCTTAATTTCTGTTATCGTGACTATTCTTGCGACAGAATTACCAAGCTACATTTCTATGGAAGTGTTCCTTGCTTACATTGGTGTTGGTTTAAGCGCTAGCGAAGCATCATTAGGTCGTATGATCACTGAAGCTCAAACCGCGTTCACATCCTTCCCATGGTCATTCTGGTCACCAGTCGCGATCGCATCAATTATCACAATTTCACTTTATATCTTAGGTCAAAATCTTGCTGATGCATCTGACCCAAGAACACATATGTAGGGAGGACGAAACAATGGCAAAACTAATTAAAAATTTCGCTGAAGTTGAACCTGAAAAAGGTAAAAAAGTCCTCTTAAACTTAAGACACATTGACGTTAAATTCAATGTCCGTGGACGTATCTTAAACGCTATTAGAGATATTTCCTTAAAGATTTATGACGGAGAAAGTATCGCTATCGTTGGTGAATCTGGTTCTGGTAAATCAGTTCTCACTAAAACATTTGCTGGTATGCTTGATTCAAACGGCTTTATCTCTCACGGAAAGATTATCTTTAATGACGAAGAGTTATCAAAGACTCAACTTAAACCAAGCAAAATCAATAATTTTTTTGGAAAAATAGTGTTCAACTGTTTAGAAAAAAATACCCACCTTGCTAATGCAAGGGAGGAAAGAGATGCTTTAGTGGCTATCGAAGATGACTTACATTCGCGTATCTCTTTACCAGAAGAACAAGAAGAAGCTTTCTTAAAGAAAAAGAAAGAATTATCTGATTCTATCATTGATATTAATAACGCTATTCAAGTTCTTGATGGCAGAAATAAAGAAGACGCCGAAAAGATTAGAGAGCTCAAAGAACGTATTGGCTCTAACAAAGTCGAACTAAAGAATCTTGTCAAAGAGCACAAGAATAAAATTAAAGAATTAAAGAAGAAAACTTACGCTGATGTTTCCTATATGGCTGATTACAATAAGAAACATCTTGAAGCTAAAGCTAACTTTAATAAGGCAGTTGCTGCTAGTAAAGAAAAGGGATTAGACCAAGAAACAATCTCTCTTAATGAACGTTTAGCAGACGAAGCTATCTTATCAATTGGTAGATATCCAATTCATAGCAAAATCATCTTTACATTCAAGCTTTGCAGAAACTTCAAACGTGCTTTATTAAACCATAAAGATTTAACTAATTCTAAACAATTAGATAAAGTCTATAATGGTGTGACATTCAGAGTTGATCTTGAAGAAAAACTTCCTGATGGCACCTTAAAAGGCCACACAATCGTGGACTGTGCTCAAGTCAAATTTACAAAAGACTGGCAAAAGATTAGAGGATGTAAGATTGCAACCGTCTTCCAAGACCCAATGACATCCTTGAACCCAATTATCACTATTGGAAAACAGATTTCTATGATTATCATGAAGCACCAAAAATGTGATGCATATGAAGCAAAACAACGTGCGATTGAAATGATGGAAAAAGTCGGAATTCCTGATGCAAAATATCGTTATGATGACTATCCATTCCAATATAGTGGTGGTATGAGACAACGTATCGTTATCGCTATCGCGCTCTCATGTCAACCAAAAATCCTTATCTGTGATGAACCTACAACCGCTCTTGATGTTACCATTCAAGCGCAAATCATTCGTTTGATTAAAGATTTAGGCAAAGAATTAGGATTCACAACTGTTTACATTACTCACGACTTAGGTGTTGTTGCTAATGTTGCAGAAAGAGTTGCCGTTTTATATGGCGGACAAATCGTTGAAGTTGGTAAAGTTGAAGATATCTTCTACGAACCAGCTCACCCATATACATGGGCATTATTATCCTCACTTCCTCAACTCACAGAAAGAGGACAAGAATTATTCTCTATTAGTGGTACTCCACCAAGCTTATATAACAAAATTATCGGTGATGCATTTGCTCCTCGTAATGAATATGCACTTGCCATCGACTTTGTTAAAGAACCACCAATGTTTGAAATTAACGATCATCACTGGGCTAAGACTTGGTTATTAGATGAGAGAGCACCAAAAATTGAGAAACCAGAAATCATTCGTAACTTACACGAAAAGATGTGTAAGGTTTACGAAAAGGAAATTGACTAAGGAGGGGAATGAATATGGCAGAAGAAAAACAAGAAAAGATTCGTTCGATTTTCCAAGAACCATACGAAGGTCCAATCCTATCACTTAAAAATGTCGATATTACCTTTGGTAAAGGTGCTAAAGCATTTAAAGCAGTCAGCAACGCTACATTCGATATTTTCAAAGGTGAAACCGTTTCCTTAGTTGGTGAATCTGGTTCTGGTAAAACCACAATCGGTAGAGCTATTGTTAGAATTAACAAATGCTCTGCTGGTGAAATCCTTTATAAAGGACATTGTATTTCTAAGAAATTATCTTATACAGATTCTCGTGAAGTCACCCGTCAAATTCAAATGGTCTTCCAAGATCCAGCTGCTTCCTTAAATGAAAGAGCTACTATCGAATATATTGTTAGTGAAGGTCTTATCAACTTCCGCTTATACAACAACGAAAAAGATAGAATGGAAAAAGTGGAAAAGGTCATCACTGAAGTCGGACTTCTTCCAGAACACTTAACAAGATATCCACATGAATTCTCTGGTGGTCAAAGACAACGTGTTGGTCTTGCTAGATCAATCGTTATGGAACCAGAATTCATCGTTGCTGATGAACCTATCTCTGCGCTTGACGTTTCTATTCGTGCTCAAGTGTTAAACTTACTTAAAAAGTTCCAACAAGAGAGAGGACTTACCTACTTATTTATCGCTCACGACTTATCAATCGTCAGATTTATCTCTGATAGAATTGTCGTTATTCACCGTGGTGATATCGTGGAAATTGCGGAAACCGAAGAATTATTCGCTCACCCATTACATCCATACACAAAGTCCTTAATGTCAGCAATTCCTATTCCAGATCCAATCTTGGAAAAGAAAAAGAAATTATATGTCTACGATGCCAGCATGCATGATTACCGTATCAATAAACCATCTTTAGTTGATATTGGCCACAACCACTTCGTGTTTGGCAACGAAAAAGAAATCGAAAATTATCGTAAGATAAGAGAAGAACAAGAATAAGATGAAAAACACAAACAAAGAAGATGAAGAGATAAAAATATCGACTAAACATATGCCATTAAGGATAGTGCTATTTGTATTAGCACTAGCTGCCGCTGGTACTGCGTTTGCGATATTCTTCACTTCTTTGAATGAAAAGTCTGCTGGATATCAACGCATCACTGCAACACCAAAAAAAGAAGCACCAGCTTATCAGTTAAGTGTGGAAGCGATGTACTACCTTGACGGAAAATCCAGTGACATCAATGCAAAGATTGGCGAACTACAAACTGTTTTATCAGAAAATTTATTCACCATCTATGCAACCTTAGATGAGTATGGTAGCTATAACACCCATTCTTCCATCGGTGACTTAAATAAGCACATCGGACAAGAAGTGCAAGTGAGTGAATTGCTCTATACAACTCTAAAGAAAGCATATGATTATTCGGATAGTTATTCCAATTATTCGATATATGCTCAACCAATTTATGACTTCTGGGATAATATAACCCACCTAGACGCCGAAAGTCGTGTTAATCAAGATGTGGTTAATTATCCAGATAATCAGACTTACCTCAACGGTTTATTAACTTATTGTTGTAAGGAACATTGTACAGTTTCATTTTTAGAAGGAAACAAAATAAAAGTGGAATTGTCGAACGAATACCGCACTTTTATTGAAGAAAATCAAGTTGAAAGCCCGGTACTATCGTTAAACATTCTTAAGGTTCCTCTTATGGTCGAGTATGTCAAAAACGTATTTGAAGAAAGAGGATATAAGAATGGCTATCTCTTCACTCCAGATGACTATTCAGTTAACCTATCAGGACACAAAAAACTAGAGCATATATTCTATGTTGATCAGCCTGAAACTAGCTCATATCTTGTCGGCCTTAAAACAATGTATGAGGGTGGACATACTGGATATTCATCACTAAGATTTCATACTTATGCGGAGGATGGGATATATAACTTTAAGAAAGATGATGTAACTTATTATCGTCATCTTAATCTCAATCTAACTTCTGGATTACCCAACCAACTAATTTCCAATTTGGTGGTTATTAAAGGTGACGAAGAAAAGATTGATGAATTAGCTCTTAAAGCTAATGAATTGAATAAAGATGAAAATCTAGAAGATTTATATACTAGATTGACATCTAACGAATTTACTGGCTCAGCATTTATCGTTTCAAATAATAAAGATGATAAAATTGCTATCTCAAGTTCAATATTCGAAAAAACAACTATTGCACAATCTATTGCGGAGCGTGTGATTCAAAAATAAGGAGGTCTCAATATGAAAAGACTTAAAAAATCATTCTCAGGCATTCTCTTCTGGAGTTATGTTCTATGGATTTTTAGCGGAGTTATATTTGTTTTACTAGCCGTCAAGTTCTCAACTGTATTTGCTTGTATCTTGGCTGTCTTATACACATTTGTACTTGCTAGTATTATTACTGGACACGTGTTCTTAAAGAAAACAAATATCGATTTATTTAAACTATTCATGTATATCGGCCTCGGTTCATTAGCGTTCTATATCTTAGGAGCTTTACTTCTTGAGGTTATCTACACCGCACAAAAACAAGCTGCTGTATATGCATGGGTTATGATTGGCTTAGGTGTTGCTATCGGTGGCCTTATTGGTTGGAGATTCTTCGTTAAACTCAAAGCATTATTAACAAGCGAAGAATATCAAGAATATGTCGCTCTTGAAAAATATAAAAAAGAACAAGCGGCTATTGATAATCCTGAACAACCTGTTGAAGAAGAAAAATCTGACGAAAATAAAGAAGAGCCAGAACAAAGTAAATCTGAAAAATAGTTATAAAAAAGAATTCGCGTTTATTCGCGAATTTTCTTTTCCTATATTTATTTTATAAATGGGTATAAAATCATTTTTATGAGAGGTATTTAACATTATGAAAAAGGAATTATCTCTAGTTTTAGAAACATCTGAACAAGCCACAATCGCATTAGAAAGAGTGAAAAGAGAAGGATTTAATGCCACAGTTGTTAGCACAGAATCTCTTAGACATGCGGTTGATTATAGTCCAAACGATCATCACTTTTTTAATCTAAGACATTTTGAACAAAAAGAGATGCTCAATGGTATTCTTTGCATTTTCATCGTTGATGCAGACAAATTGGACATTCTTAAAAATATAATTAGAGAATGCACAAATTCATTTAGAAGTGTTAAAGGATTTATGTATTCTTCCTCAATTGATGATTACGAAGGTTCTTTC
>JAILBR010000016.1 GCA_024680795.1 Bacilli bacterium
AATGAAAAGTAGTTAGCAAATTTCGTTATACCTGGAGGAAGGTTTATGGCTACGGACATTAAGACTATTAAGAGATTAAAACTGGTGAGGCGCATCGGTCTGACTGGACTAGCAATCTCAGTTTTTGTCATTATCATAATTCTTATTCTTTCCTTCCTACCAAAAGGTAATAGCGCCTTTACAATTAAAGTCGATAACAAATCAGATGCATCTCATTTTGTTATGACTTCTGATGTTGTGGAACCAGGCAGTGATCCAACCGCGGCTAGTATCCCTTATATCAACGCTCCTGCAATTAAGGATGCAAGAACAACTGAAGCTGATGTAGTGGAAAATAAACTTAATACATTACGCGCAAGTGGTGAATTAAAGAAATCCACTAATATTTCAGCAGCAGAAGTTTTAGGTGAAGATAAAAAAGGTGAGCTCGCTCTTGTCTACACTATGTATTTAACAAATACCTCCCAAACTGAAATCCAAGAAATTTGGTATCAAGTTAATATGGATGGTTATGTTGAAGATCCTGATTCCAATAATTCACCAATCGATTATTTACGTGTTCTTATTAGTACTTTTGAAATTGGAGATACTTCTACTTTAAAGAATAATTATTACGCTAATGCGAGAACTAAAGAAGCGATGGAAAGATATCCTTATGAGGATAATCCAAATGACGATAGAGAAGCTGTTTCTGCTGTCGACTATAAGAATATCCCAGACTTAGAGGAAAGCGACCCACGCGCGGCTTATTACATCTCTAAAAAGACAAAACTATACGAACAAGAACGCTGCGACAAGTTTGATGACTATCGTACTGGCCATATCGTCAGTGAGAAGAGTGTCATCATTCCTGCTGGTAAAACATTAAGTTTCACCTTTGTCGCATATTTCGAAGGTAATGATTACGATTGTAGAGGAAGAAAACCTGGAGATTCCAGTCTCCTATTATCACTTCACTTCGGTGCGTAATTAAATGTCCTTAAAACCTAAAAAGCAAAAGAGATATATCAATATGAAACTGACGAAAGCTAAACTTTTGGCTTTTGGTGGTTTACTTTTCACTTTAGGGGTAGTGACAAGCGTCACCACGACATATGCATGGTATAACTTAACCCAAGTGGCCACTATTGGAAACCTCTTCTTAAAAATAGATGAGCAAATGGATGCCTCTTTGGAACTTAAGCTAGTTAAAAATCAATATCGTGATGAAGTTAAAGATGCATCTTATGATGATATCGATGTTGCGTATTTAAAGAGTAGTAATGATGAGGAAGGCTTCTCTGCAGAAGATCTTGGCATCAAAAAAGATGGCGAAGCCATCAAACTCAATGATGTCAGTGGCATGTGGAGAGGAGATTGGACTGGTGAATCACTTCCAAGGTTAAGTTCGGCACCTCGTAGTTATGCCCCACAAAATGAACCGGGCAAGATTTCGAGAAGAGACAACGACGTTTATGTGCAGAATATCTTCTATGTTATAGCCGGAGAAGATGCTTCAATTTATTTAGATGGTACATCAGATGAAGAGCACATGCCGCTATATACGAATATCAAGCCAAGTAGTCTTAACCATGAACCTGGTAAAGATCATGAAAAACTTGATGACGTCGTTCACACAGTGAGAGTGTCATTCTTAGTGGATGATAAATACTATGTTGCTAAACTAGGTAAAACAAATGACTTCGAAAACACCAATCCATATAAGACAGTCGACTATGACACCTATTATGGTGGCACCCTCGATATGGATTTAGATGGATATAATGACTTTATTGATGATAAAGAAATCTTATATGGTGAGACAACTGATAACTTTATTCCTAGCGACGCCATTTATGGCGAAGTGGAAGAAAAGGCCGTTGAAGAAGAAAGTAACCGTAATACCTTTAATGGAGTTACGAAACCTGGAATTAAAACTATAACCAATTTAGAAGCATTAAAAGAACAAGGAAAAATCAAAAAAGAAGAGTCCGTATTATTAAGGTCGTTAATGTATGATTCAGAACAACCACATTTAAAACCAACTCCTCTTTGTACAGTGAAAGCTAACAAACCAAAGAGAATAGTGGTAACAATCTATGTGGAAGGATGGGATGAACATATGACTGATGCGATTAATAATGCATCATTTGATATCTCCCTCTCATTCTTAGCGTTATTTGACCAGTAAGGAGAAAATATATTTATGGCAGCGTTTTTAGATTATGTCAAAGAAGTACTATCGTTATTCTTTAGTTTTAATTTTAATAGTCAAAAA
>JAILBR010000024.1 GCA_024680795.1 Bacilli bacterium
GTTTTAGATAGAAAAGAAGCTGTTAGCTGGAAAATCTAACTTTAAAGGATATTTGTTATGGCAAAAAAATATAACGGAAAAGCAATGGCTAAATCTTCAAGATTTATTGAGTTTTTAAAAACAATGAAACCTGACGAATTAAAAGAAGTTAGAGATAAAATAGACGTTTATATCAGCGAGAATAAGGAATACTGTGATAAAGGCAATCATCAGCATTTATGCAATATCTTTACTTCAATGGCGTTATATCGAACACTGGTGGATCACTCTATCAATCCAGAAGAAGCGGAAGACATCGTTTTTAACACGATGTACGAATACATGAATACTCAAAGAGTGAAATTCCAGAAACTTTCTAAGAAAAACTGGTTTTGGTCAGTGATTAAAAAGATTGTTCCATTAGGATTCAAGATGGGCAGTGGATATGGTTGGAAATATACATGGTACACAAAAGGAGAGCCAAAGAACATATTCAGGTTTGAATGTAACAGTTGTATCTACCAACAAATCTTCAAAAAATATGGGTTTGAAAGGTTTGGACCTAAGTTTTGTCATAATGACATTATTGTTTATGGTGAATTAGCGAGAACTGATTTTATTAGGACTAACACGATATGTCGTGGAGGAGAAAAATGCGATTTTAAATTTATTAGATATAAAAAGGATGAAAAGTTTATAAGGAGTAAAAGTGTATGAAACCAAATTATGAAAACTGGATGCCAAAGTGGATGGTGGTGGGAATGTTTGTTATCACCGGCATTGTCTTTGCTGGAGCGGTTGGATTTCTTATCCCCACTATAGTAGTGTCACCTTTATACGCTATAGGGTTAGGGGTATGTGTTTCAGGATGTGCTTTCTTTTTATACTTATCAATTTTATTTGAAAAGATGAGGATTGCTTTTGACTATAATAGCGACATTCATATTATGAAGACAGTCGCTGAAAGTACAGTGAAATACGTCAAATTAGCCAAAGGACAAAAAGGATTAGATGTCGGTTGTGGTTCAGGAGCGTTAACTATTGCTTTAGCAAAGCTATATCCAGATGCTGAAGTTGTGGGTATTGACAGATGGGGCAAAGAATATGCTTCGTTCAACAAACCGCTTTGTGAAAATAACGCGAAAATAGAAGGCGTTAGCAATACTAGATTTATGCAAGGTAATGCATTAAAACTTCCTTTCGAAGATGAATATTTTGACGCGATCGTTTCAAATTATGTTTATCACAACATCCCTTCTAGAGATAGACAATCAATCTTATTAGAAACATTAAGAACACTTAAAAAAGGTGGAACATTTGCTATCCACGACATCTTCTCTAAAGGAAAATATGGCGATATGGAATCTTTTATGAGAAAGCTTAAAGAAATGGGATATCAAGAAGTAGAATTAGTGGACACCACAGATGGTTTGTTCTTCAAGGATAAAAAAGAAGCTAAGAATTTAATGCTTCAAGACTCGAGATTATTAAAAGGAATTAAATAATATGATGTGGTGGGTGATTTTAATTGAGGCAATTATATTCGCACTTATATTTACTACAATTGTTTTTATTGACACGATTAAAGGGAAATATAGTGCCTCTTCTATTCATAACTATCCACCTGATATCCAAGAGGAATATTTTAAAACTCACGAAAGAGTGGATGTTTCAAATAAATCAATTAAGGTGATACTTGTTAAATCTTTAGGCATTCTTATCTTTATTGGGATACTTACTTTATCTAGCTATCTTGCGGGTGGTAGAACTTTTTTAGAAGGGTTCTTGTTTGGCTTTGGCCTTATGATGTGGATTGGATTATATGATACGTTCTTCTTAGATTGGGTGCTTTTCGCTAACTTGAAAATGTTTAGATTAGAAGGAACTGAACATATGGATAAAGCGTATCATCAGAAATGGTTTCATCTTAAAGGAATACTATTTCCAGGATCTGTGTTTGGTGCGATTGTGGCCTCTTTTGTGGGCTTATTTACTTATTTGATAGGACTTATTTGATATGAAATATTTTGGTATGCCACTAGGTATGTGGCTGTTATATAAAAGATCGTTTACAACTCAACTTGTTAATGTTGTTGGTTTAAGCAAAAAAGAGGCAAAAAAAATAAATACATCGGCAAAACCTGTATATAAAGATATTATTAGAAAAATTCCGGAGTTTGAAAAAGGCGACATTTTCAAGATGAATATTGTTAATTGTGCCTTATTATCTTCGTTCTATTTGAATCTAAAAGAAAAGCCGTCTCTAGATGTTATGGCTGATTATTATCAAGAGGCAATGGGAACATGGGCTACTAAGTGGTTTTGTAAGAAAGGTAGCAAGAAGAAATTTGCTAAATCTACATGTGATAAATATAAGAAGACAGCTGTACTTAAAGCCGCTGATAGAAACCCTTATTCTTGGAATATGTCTTTTCATCCGTATGAAGATGATAGTGGTTATGAATGCCGATTCACTAAATGTGGTATTTGCCATCTAATGAAAGAGTTAGGTATTGAAGAAGTGATACCAGCGATGTGTAAACTTGATTATGCGATGAGTGATTGGGGAGGCACCTCAAATTTCATTAGAGAGTATACGCTTGCTGGTGGTGGTCCATATTGTGATTGCGGGTATAAAAAGAAATGAGTTGGCTGGTTACCTTTATATTGTCTTTGCTAATGATGCTAGGGTTCTTCCTAATGCTTTGGAGTGCAGTAGGATTTATCCAAAATAAAAAATTCTTTTCGTCCGCTCCTAAATCAATAGTGGAAGCCGTTCAACCAAAGCCAGAAAGATTTAAAGGACAACATATTATTGGTTGGATATTGATGATTCTCTCTTTTGTTTTATTAATTGGACCAGTTGCTTATGGCGTTTATGATGGTGTTACTAGAGAGTTCGGATATTGGGATTTCTTTGTAAGGTTTGTCATCATGACCGTTTCATTAAAAGTCTTTGATATCTTGTTCTTCGATTTAGTGCTCTTATGTCATTCAAACTTCTTTCCTCATTTTTATCCAGAAGTCAAAGATTTAGTGGGCCCTCAGAATTTCGGATATAACAAATGGACACACATCATTCATATTGTTGTTTTTGTAGGCATCTCATTTTTATTAGCGTTTATAGGTACACTCTTTTAAAAATGCACCTATATGATAGTGGCAAGCAAAGTTTACTTCCCCGTTTTTGCAAGTTGGCTTGAAATCTTAAAAGAAGACACAAAATTATCAAAATATATTAAGAAACTAGTATAATATACTAGTTTTTTACATATCTAAGACATCTGTCATGTTCAATTACAACATAAAGAATAGAGTAACCTGAAATAAAAACGGGGAAATCAGTTGTATTGTCCCGAAAATATAAGAGGTAGCGGGTTATTATCGTAACGCTTCAGATCCACCAAGAAAACCCGCTACTGTAATTATCTAAACTTAATTATTCAAACTTAGACACAAAACTCTATCTCAAATAATTAACACAGATACTTACTCACAATATAAATTAGATCTATCTTACCGGTTCACAACCATAGATCTTTTTTCTTGCCTTCATCAACCGCCCCCACCTAAAGCTACCTGTTCCACCCTAGACAAGATACTAATAAATACTCCAAACACAAGCCACATCAGACCAAACTATATAGACCTAACAAATACCTACCTACCGCCAACACCAAGCCACATATTAAGCTTCTTGTCTAGAACTAAAAACATAAGTCATTCTATATTTTTAATATAACTGCCACCCCAACTGTACGCACACAGATATCAAAGACTCTGTACGCACACAGATTCATAGACTACACCGACTGCCCTCACACCAGACTCACATAAAGCTATCAAACAAGCTCCACATCGCACGTTCTCACCTCAGGCAAGCAAACATCAGCCAGCCACCTAAACTGCTCACCACAAAGCAACCGACCATACGGCTCAAAAATAACTTAATTTGCCTGCTCCATTTTGCTCACCGTCACGACATAATGTGAATGGGTGAAATCAGACAAAACTGAATAAATGGATTCAACAAACCACAAAAATTGTCGTCGGCCAAACCCACTTATCTGATTTTGCACAAAAAGACTTATCCAACATAGATTAGCTGCCCAGACGACAGCTTTTCTTGTCTGAGCCAGTCTGCAAAGGCTGAGCGAGTTAAAACCCCCAGATAGTCTGGGGTGGAGGTAAAACTCATAGTTTTGCCCAAAATAAAATCTCCTTACAATACTCATGCGGACCAATGCTTGAATATGAAAGGAGAAATATGTCTCGAGACGAATATAATTTAGCGCATACAGTATGGAATTGTAAGTGCCATATCGTGTTTGCACCAAAATACCGAAGACAAGTGTTCTTCGGACAAAAAAGACTTGAAATCGGAAAGATTCTAAGGAAGTTTTGCGAGTTCAAGCAAGTGACTATTATAGAAGCAGAAGTGTGCCCTGACCACGTACACATGCTATTTGAGATTCTCCCAAAAATGTCTGCTTCTGGTTTTGTTGGATATCTCAAAGGTAAATCTTCATTGATTATTTATCAGAAATGGGGAAACTTGAAATTCAAATACAGAAACAGAGAGTTTTGGTGTAGAGGCTATTACTTGGATACGGTTGGCAAGAATAAAGCCAAAATAGCCGAATACATCAGGAATCAACTAAAAGAGGATGAAGCGATTGTCCAATTGACAATCGACTTCGACGGTGACCCGTTTACGGGTAGCTAAGGACAAAAGCAAGCGGTGGTCCGCATTTCTCCCTTGAGGAGGGCGGCTAGTAATAGAGGGCTAATATCTGCCCGTCTATGAAAAACCACCGGATTGTCCGGTGGATGTTTATTAATATTTAAAGAACATATA
>JAILBR010000036.1 GCA_024680795.1 Bacilli bacterium
ATGACATCACCTACTCCTTAATGATTTATGAGATGTTCATGCCATATACTACTTGGCATTAATATACTTACTAATATCTAGCCATTCACCCATTTCAAAGTCTGCTTTATCATCATCTAAGATAAGAGTGCCTTTAGCAGGAGTGAAGGTCATTTCCGAGAAATATATCTTCCCATTCACGTCGTATAAGTCAACACGAACGAATGGGAATTTTTTCGCTAAAATTTCGGCAAAACTGACCATTTTGTCAAAGTTATCTGGTTTTCTAAGAGGATAATCGGTCTTCTTCCAGCCATTAAATTGAGACCCGTCAAATGGGGTCCAATCAATATAATAATTGTTGTACCTGATGTCTATATTTCTAGCGGTAACAACATATAAAGATTTAGCAGTTCCATTAAAAACATGGATTTTATATTCGACTGGTAAACGCCCATTTTCCTCTATGAAACTTTCAATAATAATTTGAGGTTTAATTGGTGAGTAGTGGAGTTCTACAGTCTTTTTTCCATAGTTAGTTTTTAACCAACAATTGAATTTTTTGCGAAGTTCTTTTATGTCGATTTCATTCTTATCCTTACATATATAATTCATGCCACTTCCGTGTGTGCACTTCATGACAAATTTATTAGGCAATTTATCAAAATCGATTTCATCAAAGGAATCATAAATTCCATAGATAGGAATAAGTGTATCTTCGTATCCTAATTCTCTAACATATTCTCTAACGCCCACTCTACCTGCGCATCTAGAGACTTCTTTATCTTTTGGATAGACATATAAACGTAGATATTGAAGCTTTTCGGTATATCTAACTGGGTTATCAAGATTTAGTTTATGGTGTGTAATGTATTTATATTGTAATTCAACATATTTACGCTTTGAAAAGAACTTGATAATATCTCTAACGCTTACCGCGATAGCTCTTTTAAATTTGTTCTCTTTTAAATTCTTATTCCTCATTGCTGATTACCTTCTTTCTTGTAAAAGAACACACCAAATCTTCTTTTAAGAAGAAAAGGAATAAAATGTAAATAATTGCATCCACTAAAACAACGCCTACTAATTCGACTATCATCGCAGTAGAAGCGCTATTATGGCCGATAAGTAGACCTAACTTATACATTGGATCTCTTAATAGGAGGGATAAACCAGCAATTATTAGGCACGCCGACAATATCTTTAAAGAATTCATGTTAAACAATGCCTTCTTAACCCATTTCCAGTTTGTAGCGCATAAGAACACCAAAATCAATAAGTCAGTTATGCTTGTTCCTATAGCAACTCCTATTGCAGGTTTGTCTTTGAAAACATATACTCCAAGGATAATTGATAGAGCAACATTTAGTAATGTTCCACCTAATAGGGCAAATAGATAATATTTTTCTTTTTTGGTTGGCAAAAGTATCTGCCCGTAAATGATATCTGACAAAGAATATGTGAGCATCATGCTAACAAGAATTGAAAGCACTATAGGTGCATTATAGTAGGCCTCTGCCGCGTTTTCGAAAGTGTAATTGCCTGAAATAAGTCCTGTAATTGGCTTAGAAAGAGTGGACATTGTGGCGATTGCAGGCAAGACAATAAATAAGCAAATGTTAATTGAATATGCATTGAGCCTATTGAAGTATTTCTTATCTTCTTGCGCATAGCAAACAGCAGCACGTGGAATAAATACAGTGGACAACGCTGTTATGATACCAATAATAACATCAATTCCTTTTATACCAACTGAATAACTAGCGACCTCACCTTTTTCTTTATCGATAAATCCAAGTATCAAAGTATCTGTTTGATTATAGAAAGAAATGATTAAGGCAATAGAGCCCAAAACTAGAAGCGGTTTTATATATTCTTTAAAGTGATATGGCATCGTTTTCTTAAGCGATATAAATTTTCGAGAATATATAAGGTTAGCAATTGAGGTGAGTAAAGTAGTGGAAGTGGTGATTAATGCATAAATATAGATATCATCTGGATGACTAACAAAAGCGACGATCAAAATCGCAGACATCGTTAGAATAATTAAACTTCTAACTGACATATAGAATTGCTTTTCTAAAGCAATAAATAACCACTCAAATGAGAAAGCACCAGTTAAGAAGTTAAGAGATAATATAAATATTATTTCGTTTGCATTTCTAAACTCAGGAACCGAGAAAACGATAGAAGTCATTAAACCAAATGATAAAACAGTAGTAATAAGTTGAATTATAAAGAACGTTTGGACCTTATTTGATAGGAGTTCTTTGTCATCTCTGACCTTTACACACTCTCTAATAGCTAGATTTGGAATTCCAATCTTTGCTAAAACCAAGAAATAAAAGACAAATGTATTTGCCCATGTATAAATACCGACCTGATTAGCACCTAAATAACGGCAAACCCAAGGGAAGGTTATGAATGACAAAAGAGTCATAACCAAAGTTCTGATGATATTAACAATTACATTTGTACGAGTTCTATCTTCCATTAACGTATATTATATAGGTTAGAGTGCAAATTTTGAAAACATTAATGATTTCAAAGTGACTTTCTATTTATAAATAATTACGAATTTGCTAATATTGTCCCATGAGAATTTTAGTAGTTTGCCAGTTTTATTATCCAGAAAACTTCGTTATAACAAATATAGCGGAGTCTTTTGTTAAGGCAGGGCACACTGTTGATGTTTTAACTGGTAAGCCAAATTATGGTTACGGATATATACTCCCCGAATATAAGAATATCTCTGAAGAAGTGATTAATGGAGTGAATGTTTATAGGGTCAATTTGTATCCTCGAAAAAAGAGCAGATTATCCATAATCAGAAACTATTTATCCTTTTGGAGAAATTCAAAGAAGTGGGTTAAGAAATGCAAAACAAAATATGATCGTGTTTATTCGATGAACCTTTCGCCTGTAACTATATGTTCAGCAGGTAACTTATATAGTAAATTGCATGACACGCCTCATATCATACATTGCGTCGATTTATGGCCAGAAAGTGTGCTGGTGACCAATGCAGTTAAAGAGAACTCATTAATGTATAAGATATTATATAAATGGAGCAGAAGCATCTATAGTAAAGCAAGCAAAATTTTAGTTGGTTCTCCATCTTTTGCTGAATATTTTGAGAAAACTTTAAACTTATCTACTGAAAATATTCATTATGTTCCTCAATGTTCTCTCATTGAAAAATATGAAGGCATTCCTTATGAATATGGACCTGGTACTCATATTCTTTATTGTGGGAATTTAGGCATGATCCAACTCATCCCTCTTATCGGCGAAGCGATGAGTATGATTAAAGACAAGGACATCTATTTCCATATTATTGGTATGGGACCTTTAAGCGATTATTTAATTAAAGATATTAAGGAACGTGGGTTAGAAAATAATGTCATATATCACGGTCCGATTGTCGCTAAAATGGCAGCAAGTTATTTTGTAAATGCAGATGCTTTATATGTCTCTTTAAAGTCTGACGGAACTGTTGGTAAAACCATTCCAAATAAACTCGCAATGTCAATGGCATTTGGCCGCCCTATTATTGGAGTGATTAAGGGCGATGGCAGAAAAGCTCTTGTAGAAGCTGGCGGTGCATTCTTTGCGGATGAGAACGCTAAGTCGATTGCTACTGCAATTTTAGCGGTCAAAAAGATGGATGAAAAAGAAAAAGCGCTATTTGGAAAACTCAATCGCGCTTATTATGAATCTAATTTCTCTTTAAAATCTGTTTCTGAGAAGATTCTTTATCATTTAAAATAACTTTTCCATCTCCGCTGATACAGATTCGAATGATGTATATTTCTTAATCAATCTCTTTCCGAGGTTGATTTTTTCTTTTCTTTCACTTGTTGACATATCTAAAGCAGTGGTTAATGCTTTTTTGATATCTTCAACTTCTCCAGATTCAGCCCATATGATTGCATCATTATATTTACTTTGTAAAAGAATGTTTTTAGTGGTGATTGTTAAAGAGCCGCAGGCTAGATATTCTAAAGTCTTACTTGGAATAGAATATAAATCAATTTCTTCGTTTTCTGGCCTTGGATTAACGCACACTAGCGCGTTGCTTGCGTAGTTTCTAACTTCATCATAGTTTAGAGTGCCCAAGTAGATGATATTATCGTTTCCTTTGATATATTCCTTAAAATCATCTTCTTCATGATGACCACATAAAACTAATTTTATGTCATCTTTGTTTAACTGCTTAAATGCATCTATAAGATTATAAACTCCATATTTTTTCATCAAGGATCCACCGAAGAAGATATAATCTTCCTTCATTTTTCTGTCCTTAGAAAATGATTCCTCTTCGTTAATTCCATCAATTATTACATGTGGCTTGTTTCCTGGATTAAATAGTTCATTAATTTTATCGGTAAGGGCAATGTAACCGTCTAATTCTCTTGCTAACTTCATCTGATGGTCATTATTAGATTTTGTTGTATAAGAAATGTTATATGGGTTATCTGTACATATGCCAAAGGCACGAACATGATATTTCCTTTTTATTTTTAGGGCTTCAATTAGCAAAAGACGGCTAAGTGTATCAACTAAAACTACATCATCTTTATCTACTCTATCAAAAAGGAAATCCATAACCCTTGAATGTGTAAAAAGTAGTTTATCTACTTTGCTATTTTTGACTTTAATATAATTCCAAATCACTTTTCCTTCAGCTTTATATTCTCTTCTAAGCTCTTTTTCAGCGAAGTTATCGTTGATTGGTCTAACTGCAATAACAAAAACTTCGTGTTTTGTGGATAATGCACGAATTAATTTATTATGGAAGTTCTGATTAGATGTATTTGGGGCTTTTTTCCATTTAGGAAGGCTAGCGCTGAAATCAGAATTCTTTTGAGCGGTGGTGAAGTAGATTATTTTCATTTTTCCTTCTCCTTTATGGACATGATTTCATATAATCTTTTGCCACAAGCTTCGAATGTATTATTTTTAGCGCTTTCAAAAGCATCTTTACTTGATAGTTTTTTGACGTTATCGATTGCGGATAAGATTTCCTCTTCATTATCTAAATCAACGATATAACCGTTGACTCCATTTTTGATATATTCAAGGGAACTCATAACCTTATTAGAAGATATAACTGGCAACCCGTTTGCGAGTCCTTCTAAGGTTGTATGACCAAAAATATCAGCCTTTGCTAAGGTGATAAAATAGTCACAAGCTTTATATAAATTAAATAGTTCTTCTTTCTTCATAAAAGGGAGAATATAAACGTTTTTCATTTCGTTTTCACCGATGAACCCCTCATATTTTGACTTCAAAGGGCCATCACCCACTAAGACTAAAACCTCTTCTCTTCCTTTAAATAAAGACATGAGTTGAATGTTATTTTTTCTTTCAATGAACTGGCATGCATTGATATAAATCCTTTTGCCTTTTGGTAATCCGTATTTATCCCTTGAAGCATTCTTATCGACTTCCTCATATTTCATATCCTTTAAGGACAAGTTGCTATATGGGTAGCGATAAATCTTTTCTTTATTAGCACCATAAAAGATTAGATAATCATCACTCTTTTGGCTTGGTGACATATAATAATCTGCTTTTGAGATATAAGATGATTTGAAGTTCTTCTTTAAAAAGAATTCTTTTTCTTTTGGAATGCCACCATTAATGAGTAGAGAAAAAGGTATATTATGTTTGTGCATATATTTGATAGCCTTTAATTCTGCTAGATGGCTATAGCCATTCATCACAATCTGATCATATTTTTGATGATGTTCTTTGATGTAGTTTTTTACTCCACTAGAAAGAGAACCCTCGTTCCCGATATACCCGTCTTTTAAGATAATGCAGTTAAATTTATATTCGTTTGCGTTATAAAATTCATCTGGGCGATCTTTAGCTTTATTTCTCTCAAACAAAACAGTCAAATCAACATATTTGGCTAATTCGTTAAAGATATGTACTTTATATGGCGCTGGATGATTAAAAACCACTAGAACTTTCATATACAATAATTATCTTTTTCTATGAAAAAAAATTCAATAAATTGTTTTTCACGTTAAAATATAGGTATGGAACTTAAGTATAGTGATTTAGATGCTTCCTTTTATATCAATTCTTTTATCAAACAAATGATGCCAAGGAAGAGATACGAAGATTGGATTATTGAACTAGTTAATCAATCAGATTTTTTCTTGGAAAAAAGCGGTGGAGAGAAATATATAAGGCCTCCACATGAGTCACATGGTGAGTGCGATTGTGAATCATCAACTTATAAAGTTGATTTTAAACTTGTTGGCTCTAAAGATTTTTATCAAACCAAAAGAGCTTTATCTCCTTCTTTTGAAATAGACGAGGATAATAATCTTTGGATTAATAATGGTCGAGATATCAAAGATAAACTTCATTATAACCTTCATGAGATATGTAAAAAGTATTCTTTAAAAGATATTGAAAGTATTAATGATCAAAGCGAAGAGAGATTAGGAAATAAGGAAGAGTCAATCCTTAAAGGATTTATTAATATTCTAAATGTTGAGAAGCATGCGATATTTGTGATACCTGCTATTTTTACGTTTAATAAAAGAGAAAATGATTTAAAACCTTTCGCGGATGAAGCAGCGTTAAGAGTGTTTGGTGCTTTTGATAGCTGCATTAAATATCGAGATAAGCATAGCGATAAAGAATCATATTGGGCATTCTTTTATGAGAAGTATTTCTGTGTTTATGAATATCATGATAGTAATAACTATAGAAATATCTTGATGATAGATGCTTGTAAGAGCCCAATGTTTAAGAAAATTAATGATTTAGTGAATTATAGTTATAGAGGAAAAAATAATGGATAAGATTACTGAAAAACTAATAAGAGGAAATGAACAATTTGTCAAAAAAGTAAATAGCAATAAAGAACATTTAGAAAGCTTAGACAATCTCAAAATCAAACAGAGTCCTGCTATTTTGGTATTTTGTTGTTCTGATTCACGTGTTATTCCTGAATATATTTTTGATCAGTTTTTCGGTGAACTATTTGTGATAAGAACCGCTGGTAATGTCATCAATGAAGGTGAGTTAGCGAGTGCTGAATATGCTTTAGAACATTTAAACATTAAATATGTACTTATGATGGGGCATACATCTTGTGGAGCGGTTCACGCTGCCGTTCATAACGAGAAAGGCAGATTCCTTGATCCAATTTTAAGTAGAATCAAAATAAATGTTGGCGAAACATGTGATGAGAAAGAAGCAAGCATAAAGAATGCTATGGCGGAAATGGAATACTTAAAAGATAAGTTTAGTTATATTGATGGAGTGACATATAAATATGCCCTCTATGATATTGCTACACGGGTGTGTAAAATATATTAGTTATGTTAGATGAGTTTTCTAGACTTAGATTAATATTAGGTAGTGACTCAATTGAAAGACTTAAAACCAAAAGAGTGCTTGTTTTTGGCTTAGGTGGCGTTGGTGGTAATGTTTGTGATGCTTTAGTGAGAAGCGGAATCACCGATATTACTATTGTTGATAACGATATAGTTAATATTACAAACATCAATAGACAACTAATCGCTAATCATAACACGATTGGTAAGAAGAAAGTCGATGTGATGGAGGAGCATCTAAAAAGTTTAAATCCAGCCATCAAAGTAACTAAGTTTGACTACTTTTACTTACCAGATAATTCGGATGCTTTTGACTTTTCTAAATATGATTATGTGGTGGATGCCATTGACACGGTTTCTGCTAAAATCGACATCATTTGTAAGTGTAAAACCAAACATATCCCTGTTATTTCGGCTTTAGGGTGTGGAAATAAGATGGACCCAACTAAACTAGAAGTTAGTGATATTTTTAAGACCGAATATGACCCATTAGCAAGGGTGTTAAGACGCGAACTCAAAAAGAGAAATGTCAATAGTTTGAAAGTTGTTTATTCCAAAGAAAAACCAATGGAAATTATTCATAGCGAGAAGGTAGAAGAGAATAATAAAAAAGAGATACCTGGAAGTACCGCTTTTGTGCCACCTGTGGCAGGAATTATTATTGCTAGTGAAGTAATTAAAGATTTATTAAAATAAATCTAGTCTTCTAAATCATAATCATCAAGGTAGGAGTGATATTCTCCACCTTTTTTATATCCTAGAATCATATCTAATGTTACATTATTAGGTGCGTTAAAAATATTCTTCTCTACATCAGGTATTTCTTCTTTTAATTTTTTGATTAAAGCTTTTATGTAAGCGCGCCTAGATTCACCTATTCCGTCTTCTGCGCTTTTATATTCATTCGTAAAGCGACATGCGCATTGAATAAAATTCAATTCGTGGTGTTTAGCAAATCTGATGACATCTTTTTCTCTAATGTAATACATTGGTCTAATCAATTCCATGCCCTCATAGTTCGTGGATCTAAGTTTAGGAAGCATGGTTTGGAAACTTCCACTAGAGAGCATGTTCATTAAAGTGGTCTCAATGACATCGTCATAATGATGGCCAAGAGCAATCTTGTTACAACCCATCGATTTAGCAATATTATAAAGAGCCCCTCTTCTCATTTTTGCACATAAAAAACACGGGCTTTTATCTTGCATATAGGCGACTTCAAAGATGTTTGTCTCGTGTATTTCAGCGGGAATATGTAAGGTTTTCAGGTTTTGAATGTTTAAATCTAAGTTCTCTTTGTTATATCCAGGATTCATTAAAAGATACTTAACTTCAAAGTTCATGTCCTTCATGAATTTCTTTAAGCACATGAATAATTTGGCAAGCACCATGCTATCTTTTCCACCAGAAATACAAACACAGATAACATCTCCATCTTTGACTAAATTAAATTCTTTTACTGCTTTCAAAAACTTCGACCAGAGAAATCTTCTAAATGTCGTCGTTATCGATTGTTCGTAAATGTCAATTTCTTCACTCATACTTAATAAGTATATCAAATATTTTGAATGTTTATGCTAATATATTCGCATGGGAATAATTTTAAATGCTTATAAAAAGAATTTATTAGGAAGATTTGATAAGGATGAGGCCGTCCCTTATTACAGTTATAAAGATTTTCCTGGTTTGCAATATGAAGAAAAAACATTTTTGAATTCCATCAATGTGATGGTCTCATATTTTTATTATTATCGCGAAGGTTTTATAGGAGATAAAATTGTCATTTTTCTTCCAGGTATTGGACCGGGACATACCGCATATTTAAAAGAGATAAATGAACTAACTTTAATGGGATATAAAGTTCTAACTTTAGATTACACAGGATGTGGAGCAAGTAAAGGAGAGGCATTAGGTTCTTTAAATCACCCAACAAGAGACGTTAATGATCTTCTTATGTATTTAGACATGAAAGAAGAAATTATGCTTGTAGGACACTCTCTAGGCGCTTATACGGCATTAAATGTTATTAACGAACATGACGAAATAAAAACTGCGGTTATTATTTCTGGTTTTGTGTCTTTATATAATCAAATCAAGTTCATCGTAAAACTCAGTCCATTTGCGTGGCGCTTATGCCGATATGAGAAAAAAGCAGAACCTGATTATTACAACATTGATAACTTTTCGTACTTAAGTTCAACCAAAGACAGATTGCTGTTCATTCATTCTAAGGACGATAATGTGGTCGGCTATAAATCCTCCACGGCGATTGTGGAATCTTTGAATAACAAGAACATCAAATTCTTAATTGTTGATAAGAAGAGACATAATCCAACATATACAACTGATGCAGTTAAATATATGACTGATACTTTTAGCGAATATTCAAAGCTTATTAAAAATAAGAATTTAGATACTTTGCCAAAAAGAAAGTATTTTTTAAGCCAAAAATCGATCGACAAGATGACAGAAATGGATAAAAACGTCATTTCTGAGATTGAATATTTTCTTAAAAATTATTAATAATTTTTATTTATATAACAAGTTTTAGACAATTGCTGAAAAATATTTTTGTTTTCTATACCTTTTACCTAAAGGTAAATTATTTCATTTTTGCCTATTGACATTTTTAAAAAAGGGACTATGATATATGCATCATCGAGATACCCCTCGTCCCAGGCATGACGTTAAACTGCTGATGAAAGAGAGGCATTTCCATGAACTACTACAAATTAACCGCTGTTGTTAACGGTCAATATGTCAGACTTAAGAGAAGTTATTTCTCCACTCGTAGTGAAGCAATCAACTATATGTTTGATTACTATGAAAAGCATTATCTTTATGGTCTCGAAGTAATGGATGAACACCCTGTTGACGGAAACAAACATGACGTTGAGTATGTTTGTGACTTCCATAATAGATTCACTATTACTCGAAACCGCATTGAAGCATAATCGAGTTTAAGAGATAAATATTTTCAAAACTGACAAAAGTAAGTATTACGTAAGGGTCCATTTCGGATCCTTTTTTGATATAATGAGATAAAGGCAGGAAAAACTGATGAAAGTACTTATTATTAATGGCTCGCCTAGAGCAAAAAGCAATTCCAAGATACTCATTGGAGAGCTAGAGAAAACATTTAAAGCGTTGGATGTTGAAAGTGAAGTAATAAATATCGCCAATATCGACGTGAGAGGTTGTATGGCGTGTGGATATTGCCACGAACACGATGACTGTGTTTTTAAAGATATTGTTAATGAGGCAAGCGCCAAATTGAAAGAAGCAGATGGTATGATAATTGTTTCGCCTGTTTACTACGCTTCACCAAATGGCCAAGTAATCTCATTCTTAGATCGTTTATTTCAGTCGTCTAGATTTTCTAAAAAGTATAAAGTTGGTGCAGCGTTTGTTATTGCTAGACGTGGTGGAACAACTGCTTCATTCGATGTTTTAAATAAGTACTTTACCATCTCTGGAATGCCTGTTGCTTCTGGTGATTATTGGAATAATGGTTTCGGAAGAATGCCTGGCGAAATCGAACAAGATAAAGAAGGATTAAGGAATGCAAGAGTGGTTGCGCAAAGAATGACGTTCCTCATGAAAGCCATTAAAGACGCTAAAGAAAAGTACCCTGACCTTCTTAATGAGGAAGAAAGAGTTTCGACACATTTTATTAGGTAAAAATTGATAAATTACGGGCAAAAATCGTATATTTGTATGACTTTTGCTGAAAAATAATAATAATTTGTGAGAATAGTTATCAACAAAAAAAGTAATAATGATTTGCGAAAAATCTGCTTTGCTTTATAATAACTATGCCGTTACGATGGATAACTATGAACCAGGTCAGGACAGGAATGTAGCAGCCTTAAGTATCTTGTTCATGTGTGACGGTTTTACTTTTTATGAAACACGATAAATACTACTTTATGAGATTAGCGATTAGAGAAGCCCAAAAGGCTCTTTTAATCGACGAGGTTCCAATCGGTTGTGTGATTGTAAAAGACGGCAAGGTCATTGCTCGTGGTCACAACAAAAGAGAGACCAATCAAGAAGTGATAGGCCATGCGGAAATAGAAGCAATTAGAAAGGCTAATAAAAAGTTAAAAAGTTGGCGACTCGTTAATTGCGACATTTATATCACATTAGAACCTTGTATCATGTGTATGGGCGCCATCATCCATTCTAGAATTAATAACGTCTATTATGGGGCCAAAGATTATAAAGGCGGAGCGGTAGAATCATCAATAAATGTTCTCGAAGCTAAAAATATTAATCACCATCCTAACGTAGAAGGTGGTATATTAGAAGATGAATGTAGTTTGATAATTTCAAACTACTTCAAAGAAAAACGCATAAAGAAGATGTAAAAACTTGGATTTTCCAAGTTTTTTTCTTATGATATTTATATGCATTCACGCGAGCGTGTAAATATTAAAGAAAACAAAGTATGGCAAATATTGAAATATTCTCTATTTAATATCCATATTCTTTTTCTTGCTGTTATTTCTGGATTGTGTCTCTTCAGCGCATTAGTTGTTAGAGATACTTATTCATGGCTTCCATGCTTATTCCTATTTGCTATTTTTGCTAGTGTAATTGGATTTAGATTATTTATCGCTATTTCAAGAACGAAAGAAAACAAACTTATTAAAGACCCAACATCATCTGTTTTAACTAGAACACTAGAGTTGTTCTTTGTCCTTTTAACATGTGTCTCTTTACTTTTGATCCTTATTTTTACTCTAGCGGCAATTTCATCTAGCCATGTTTCGACATCTAGCGAAATAAATCTTTTCTTAGCTAACAAGATTAATGAATTCTTACTAGCAGCCCCAGCGGGACTTATCTACTTTGCTAACATCATCGAGTTTATTACTTATCTAAGACTTAGAAAGCAGGACATTAATGAAGATGTTGCTGGCTTAGATAATTTAGCAAGAGCAAAAAGACTAGTAATAGTGGGACTAGATGCTTTTAAAACAAAGAATAAAGAAGTGGAAGGATCTATTTCTTTAAGTGGCATTAGTACTGATGAGATTAATCAAATCATTTCTAATATCATCGAATACACAAAAGAAGATAACTACTATGATTCACTTTGTGAATATTATAGATGTTTCAATAAATCTGAAATTATATCATCAATTAAATACAACGATATTAATCGTTATGGTGCGGTAACATTCTCTACTGGAGTGACTTATTTATTTGGCGAACCGCAAAACATGAAAATCGAAAATGAAGGTGCCTATCAAAAGATAAACGAACTTCAAGAGATGGGTTATAAAGTATTAGTCTTATCTAAAGGTATCGAGCAAATTGAAGGTGACACATATCTCTCTACAGTTACTGCGATTGCTTTAGTGTTATTAAGAGATGAATTGCAAGAAGGAACTAAAGAAGTATTTGATTATCTTTCTAACCAAGGAATAGATGTCAAAGTTTTATCAGGATCGTCCGTTGAAAACACTCAATTCATTCTCAAAAAAGCAGGTTTCATGAACGCCAATAGTGTATGCCATTTTGATGAAAATGAATTGAAATTTACCGATGAAGGTGCCTTATATTGCGACCTAAATGTAAATTCCGCCACTGTTTTAATGGAACAATTAAACGAACAAAATATCCCTACCGCATATATTACAGAAGGGTTCAATAGAACTGTTGAAAAGATTGAAAAAGGAAAAGAGATCAATAGTAGACTAAACGCTATAGCTTCTCTTTATGTTAGCAAATCGATTTTTGCAATTATTTTATCCATTACATTCTTCATCATCTCGTTAGTCACTTCTTATACTTATCAGTATCCATTCACATATAATAATTTCTTACTCTGGGAAGTGTTCTCAATTATGCTGCCAAGTTTTTATTTATTGACTGAAAAGAGCAGCAAAGATGTTGAACCTTCGTTCCTCAAGAGTGTATTTAAAAAAGTCTTGCCTATATCGGTATTATTTACCTTAGGAACATTATTAGCATTTATCGCTTATATACTTTATATAAATGGTATTATATATACTGGAATCGAAGATTACGGATTAATAATCGGAGAAGCAAATAGATTTGGCGCAACTGGTATTGCGGTTATAACTATCACCATATTATCTTTTGTAGCAATATATATTGTAATCCGAAAGATTTTTAAGAAAAGCGCAACAATCCTTGCATTCACTATCATTCCAACTTTATTGATTACCATTGTAATGGTGATTGTTGGTCCAAATACAAACTGGATAAACATTGATTTTAACAAAATACTACCTGTTAACTATCTAGCAGCCGGCATTATTTCTCTAGCCGTTTCTGCTCTTGTGTTAATTGTTGTGGTGCTTATAGATGTAATTAGAGGAGAAAAAAATGATTAAAATTAATCCTGAAGTTAAAAAAGCTTTAGAAGAAGGACGTGCTGTTGTGGCTTTAGAAAGCACAATTATTAGCCATGGCATGCCTTATCCAAAAAATGTTAAAACTGCTTTTGAAGCAGAAGATGTAGTGAGAAGTCATGGTGCGGTTCCTGCCACTATTGGTATCATTGACGGCGTGGCTATCGTTGGCATGACTCATGAAGAAATTGAACAATTTGGCAAGAGAGAAGGTATTTTAAAAGTATCTCGTAGAGATTTACCTGTTGTGTTTGCTAAGAAACTATGGGGCGCTACTACTGTTTCTGCAACGATGATTCTTGCTCACCAAGCTGGTATTGAGGTGTTTGTTACTGGTGGAATTGGTGGCGTACATAGAGGCGCACAAGAAACAATGGACATTTCCGCCGACTTACAAGAATTAGCTAAAACTAATGTCACTGTTGTTTGTGCAGGTGCAAAGGCTATCTTAGATTTACCTTTGACACTTGAATATTTAGAAACAATGGGTGTTCCAGTTTTAGGATATAAAACTGAAGACTTACCAGCTTTCTATACATCAAAGAGCGGACTAAAGGTTGATTATCGCGTTGATTCACCAGAAGAGATGGCTAGAATCATCAAAGAAAAACGCGATAGTGGTTTAGTTGGCGGTATCTTGTTAACTAATCCAATCCCAGAAGAATTCGCGATGGATAAAGAAGTAATTGATAAAGCAATTGAAACCGCGATTAGAAGAATGGATAGATTAGGAATCAAAGGGAAAGATTGCACTCCATTCTTATTAAAGACAATTGTTGAACTTACTGGTGGTGAATCACTAGAAAGCAATATCAGACTAGTTTGTAATAACGCCGCTGTTGGTAGTGAAGTGGCAAAGGAATATGCAAAGATTAAAAATCTATGAAAACAGAACATGCATTAGCTAAGGCTTTAAAAGAAATGATGGCCACTAGGTCATTAGATGATATTTCCGTAATGGAAATTTCTAAGAAATGTGGAGTTTCTAGAAAGACTTTCTATTACCATTATCATGATATTTATGATCTTTTAACACAGGTGTTTTTGGATGAAAAAATACCTAACCTTAATAATGCTACTAACTTTGAAGAATTAGTGGAGATTGTCTTTGCGTATTATAAGAAGAATGAAGCCTTTATTAACGCCACGATTGATAGTGCTGGAAAGGATTTATTCTCCGAATTTATATATAATGCTTTTTATACCACAATTATTAGATTTATCACTAAAGTAGATGCTAATAAAGTTTTTCCAATAGCAAGGAGAAGATCTATCGCTAGATTCTATGCCTATGGGTATAGTGAGTCAACAGTCTACTATCTTGCTAATCACAAGAATAAAACACTAGAAGGTCTATTAGGATCTTTTACCTTCATTAAGTATCAAAATTTCGTAAGAAGTCTGCAAAACGACATTAAGGAGTATGAAAAATGATGAATTCATTCGACTTTCAAGCCAAGACTGAAATCTACTTTGGGAAAGGTAGGGAAGAGGAAGTTGGCAAGATTTTAAAGAAACATAACGCCAAAAATATCCTTATTGTTATTGGCAAAAAATCAGTTATTAAAAGCGGACTTTTAGGACGTGTTACTCATTCTCTTGAAGGAGAGAATATAACCTACCATATTCTTCAAGGTGTCAGGGCAAATCCAACTTTTGATCTCGTTAGAGAAGGCAATAAAATGGTCATAGAAAACCAAATTGATTTCATTTTAGCGATTGGTGGAGGAAGCGTTATCGACACCGCAAAATGTATCGCTGCAACCACATATTATTCCGGTGATATTAAGGACTTTAATTTACATAAAGCAAGCCCAACTAGTGCATTACCAGTCGGTGTTATTTTGACTATCGCTGCTGCTGGTAGTGAAATGTCAGCGTCATGCGTTATTCAAGATGATGAAACTGAGATTAAGCTGGGATTTTTGAGTGATTTGATTAGACCAGTTTTCGCGATTGAAAATCCAGAACTTACTTATTCAGTTAATAAAGAACAAACCGCTTATGGAGTAGTTGATATCTTAATGCATACTTTTGAAAGATACTTCTCTTATAGTGATAAAAATGAATTAGCGGATGAATTTGCTCTTGGTCTTCTTAAAAATGTTGTAGAAGTTGGCCTTATCGCTTATAACGAACCGGAGAATTATGATGCTAGAGCGAGAATTATGCTTGATAGCACTATCTCGCATAATGGATATACAAGCATTGGCAAGAAATATGTATTCCCAGTTCATGCTTTAGAGCATGCGGTTAGTGGAAGATTTGCTAATATAGCACATGGATGTGGCCTTGCTATTTTATTCCCAGGTTGGGCAGAAAGATATTACATCTATGATATTGATAAATTTGCTAGACTTGGCCGCCATGTGTTTGGAATTAAAGAAACAAAGAAAAAGGAAGCCGCACTTAAGTGCATAAAAGCGTTTAAATCATATTTTAAGAAATTAGGTATGCCGTCTAGACTATCTGAAGTTGGCGTTAAAGAATCAGATATCGATGCTTTAGCGGATATTGTGTCAGGAAAGGGAAGTAAAGTTGTGGATCATCACTGTCATCCATTAGATCGTGAAACCGCAAAAGAAATTTACTTAAAGGTGTTATAAAATGAAAAAAGAAGATGTTACAGGCCTATTACTATATTTAGTAATATTTGCAGTTGCAATCGTCTATGGTTTAGTGGTTCTACAACCATATTTTGCTAAATCAACTTTCCAATTAGGTATTATTTATGCCTTATTCATTTTAGGGGCGATTGTGGTTGGAATTCTTACCAGCGCCATATTATTAGAATTAGGACATATCCTTGGTGCAAAAATTGGTGGATACAATATCCTTTCTGTTAATATTCTCCACTTCTTATTTTATAAAGAGGAAGGAAAAACAAAGTTCAGATTTAGTAATTTTGATGGATTGACTGGCGAAACAAAGATTATGCCAAAAAGTGAAAAATCAAAGCCAAAAGCATATTTATTAATGGGCACTTTATTCTTGGCTTTATGGATTACTGGCGCAGTTATTATTTTCTATATTAATAAAGACTATGTTAAGACCACTAGAAGTGATATGGCATATTTCTTCTTAACTGTGGCGGTGGTGTGTGGTATTGCGCTATTTTATAACATATTCCCTGCTAAATTAGATGCTCTTAACGATGGATATCGTCTAGCGATGGTCTCAAATCCAAAGAATTCTGAAGCTTTTAATGAACTCTTAAGAGTGGAATATGAAATTGGCCAAGGTAAAGAAGATATTGAAATTAAAACCTTCACTGATTTAACTAACTTCACTGCTGACTTAAATATGAATAAGGTCTATATCGCTTTAGATAAGAAGGAATATGATGAAGCAGATAAGCTACTAGATCTAGTGCTTGCCAACAAAGAAAACGTTTCACATCGCGTTTATTTACGTGCATTATCAATGAAAGTTTATATCTCCTTTGTTTCTAAAGAACGCGAAGAAGCAATTAATTATGTGAACGATAATTTCAACATCGAATTAAGAAAAGAAATCTGTGATGATTCTAATCTCATTTCTATTCGTGCTTATGTCCTTATTTCTGGTCTAGTTGATAATTCTAAGAGTGAATGCTATCTTGCTCTTGGTAAAGTTTATAAGGCATATAAACACACTCCAAAAAATAGAAAAGAACAAGAAAGAAACTTATATAATACCGCCATCGATATGGTGATTGAGGCCCATCCAAAATGGGAACTTGAAAACTATAAGTTAGAGGAGGAAACAAAAAAATAGGCGATTGCCTATTTTTATTTTATAAAAATAACTACTTAAAGATTATCGGTGCTAATACCTGTGTCCATAATAGGAAGTAGGTAATTAAGGAAATAATATCAACCATAGTGGTGGTGATAGGACCACAAACAACAGCAGGATCGAGCTTAATTAATTTAGCTAAGAATGGAAGTGAACAACCGACTAATCTAGAGATTAACATGGTGACAAATAATGTGGAAGCAACTAATAGAGAAACTAGCGCAACGTTGCCATAGAAGTTTCCACCAATATCATTAATTGAATCGGTATTGATAATGCCAACTGACATTTCAAACATTAACCAACCAAATGCGAAAGATGAAACGATTAAGCCAATGACGGATGCCACTCTTAATTCTTTCCATACTACCTTGCCATAATCTTTTCCTTCAAATTCTTCTAGGGAAAGACTTCTAACAATCATAGTAGTGGTTTGCCCGCCTGAATTGCCACCAGCATCCATAATTAATGGGGTGAAAACAGCAAGAATGGCGAACTGACTAATTGCGGTTTCAAAGCTTGAAAGAATCATCGCAGAGAACACTTGCAAAATCATCAAGACGATAATCCAAGGCACACATTTAAGAACTAACTTCAAAGTTGGAGTCTTTAAATATGGTTCATCCATCGTACTTACAGCCGCTAAGTGGGCGATATCTTCGGTCGCCTCTTCAACGATAATATCAACAACGTCATCGATAGTGATGATGCCAATGATCTTGTTTTCTTTATTTACAACCGCCATCGCATTTAAGTCGTAACGTTTAAACATGTTAGCGACTTCTTCTTGGTCGTCATCAGCGTTACATGTGACAAAGTCACGATTCATGATTTCTTCTAATTTAGCATCTTCATCCGCAAAGATGAGTTCATCCAAGTCAACGGTGCCAACCAAGGTACGAGTGCTATCTCTTACAAAGATGGTGTAAATGGTTTCAGCGTCTCTTCCTTTATCTCTAATGATTTTAATGGCATCTTTGATAGTAGTGGTGTCTTTCATTTCCAAATACTCAGTGGTCATGACACTACCAGCGGTATTATCTTTAAAGTTCAAAAGGTAGTTAACATCTTGTCTAATGTCCTTTGGACATGCTTTTAAAACACGGCTAACAACGTTAGCAGGCATTTCTTCTAGGGTATCGGTAATATCATCAGCAAATGAGTTTTTCGTTAATTCAACAAGTTCTTTATCGGTTAAGGCGTTGATGATCTTCTCTTGAATTTCAGGATCTAGTTCAGCGAAGAACTCTGCGGTATATTCACTTTTAACGACACGGAAAATATAGATGTAAACATTTACATCATCGACATCTTCAATTGCTTCCGCAATATCGATGTTTGGTATGGTTTCAAATATGTCTTTAATTTTAGCGGCGTTTCTAGTTTTAACCGCTTCGACAATTTCTTCTCCAAGTTCTTCAAGTGATAATTCTTCTTTTTCTTCCATGACAATACCTATTGCTATAGTATAACTAAGCAATCATGATTGGCAAATAAAAAATAACAAAAAGATTAAAAGTATTTTAAAGAACTTTTAAAAAAGTCGTTGCTATTCTTACTTTTTTGGTTAATATTAAATTATTAAGGAGGAAGAATTATGAGTGAATACATCAAATGGATGGATGGTCATGATAGACTTATCAAAATCATCTTATGTATTTGGATTTTAGATATTACTTGGGCAGTCTACCGTATTGGTCGCGCAGTGGTGGCTAAGAATTGGCTCCACATGGTCCTCGGTATTATCTGGGTCGTTGCAGCTGGCACAGTCGGTTGGATCTTAGACCTTATCTGGATTATCTTATTCAACCGTATTTTCTGGTTTGAACACGACTAATCAATAAACCGAATTAAACAAAAAATGACAAGCCTCAAAACTTGTCATTTTTGTTTGTAAACTTGTTGGGAGTCGCCTATTTTCCACCAACGTTGATCTTTTTAACGATGACAGAAGGGAACTTTCCACCAATAGATTCTCTAGAGTCATTACCGACTGCAGTGACGTCGTTAAATAAGCTAACGAGGTTACCACTGACAGTGATAATGTCAAGAGGTCTATCTTTCTTACCATCTTTAATTAAGAAGCCTGTTGATTGAAGTGAGAAGTTACCGCTTCTTGGATTTAATCCCGCGTGTAAACCTTGCACTTCAGTGATGTAAACACCTTCTCCAACTTCTTTAAAGAGTTCTTCTTGGCTCTTTTTGCCTGGTTTCATTTCTGTATACCAAGTGCCTGTATAAACTTTGCTACCTGCACCCTGTGCGTTTCCAGTAGATTCAACTCCGTCTTTTGCGGCAGTAGTTAAGTTATATAAATAAGTTTGAAGAACACCATTTTTGATGATGGCTTTATTATATGTTGCAACACCTTCGTCATCGAAATATCTTGCAAAAATAGTTCTCGCTAATGGCTTATCTTCGACAGTAATGTGTCTAGAAGCCACTTTCTGGCCTAATTTGCCAACGAAGAGTGAAGAATTCTTTTGCACATCTTCCGCAATTGCAGAGGAGATATAAGCATTTAATAATGCTTTAACAACTTGAGGTCCTAAAACAGCCTTGTAAGCGCCGCTTTGACATGGTTCTCCACCGAGTTGATTTAAAGTATCATCAGCGATGTCCTTAGCGAGCTCATCGATATTGAGTTTACTAAAGTCGTTTCCTAAGCGATAATCGCCACCAGATTTAGTTTGTTCGCCTTCTTTAGCTAATGCTGCTCCATAAATAAAGAAGTAGTTATTCTTTTGACTGAGTTTTAAACCATTTGAATTGATGATTGTTTCACTGGAAACACTTTCAGAATATTCAACACTCTCGATTTCCACGATACGTGAATCGATAGCCTTGATTTTGTCTTCTAGTTCATGTAACTTAGCGAGTTTTTCATCAACAGAGATCTTTTCTAAATCCTTATTATAAGTATTAATCTTTTTATATTTTTCACTGCCTTTATAAATAAAGACAGGATCATCATTTTCAATAAACTTCGCGTTATTAATGATTTCATTAATAAAATATTCTACTAAGTCGTTAGAGTAAACATCACTAGAAACAGATCCAAGTTTGCCATTATAGATACCTCTAATCATGTAACTAGATGAGTTACTAGAGTTATAGGAATCAACTTCTCCATGGAATAAGGAGAAAGATAAGTCTTTGCTTGTAGAGACCGCTAATTCGATTTGATCGATGCCTCTTTCTTTTGCAAGAGAGAATAATTTATCGTACTTCATATTATTTCAATTCTCCTCCTCTACCACCGACAGTAATTTCTTTTACTCTGATAGTTGGTTGGCCAACATTGGTTCTAATTGAACCAGATGAAGCACCACACATACCTTGTCCAAAGGCACAGTCGTTACCAACCATATCGATATTCTTTAAGATTTCTTCACCTTTGCCAATTAATGTTGCACCTTTAACTGGTTCGCAAATCTTACCATCTCTGACAATATAAGCTTCACTAGCGCCGAAATTGAATTCGCCAGTGGCAGGATTGACGCTACCACCATTAAAGCCAACACAGTATAAACCGAGTTTTGTAGCAGCAATGATTTCTTCTTTTGTGCTCTTGCCATTAGCGATATAAGTGTTACTCATACGGCTAGTTGGACAGTATTTATAGTTTTGTCTACGGCAGCTACCATTGCCTTCTCTATTCATTCTTCTGCCATTGAAATCATCGATCATGAAGTCCATGAGAATACCATCTTTGATAAGTACACGCTTGGTACCGAAATTACCTTCGTCATCGATATCAATTGAGCCCCATTCTCCAGGGATGGTGCTATCATCTAAAGCGGTGACAAGTGGGGAAGCAATTTGTTGCCCTTGCTTACCTGAAAAACATGATAAACCTTTGCTAACAGAACTAGCTTCAAGAGCGTGTCCGCATGCTTCATGGAACAAGACTCCACCCCAGCCATTACCGATAATAACTGGCATCTTTCCGCTTGGGCATTCTTTTGCATTTAGATTAATTAATGCCACTTCTGCGGCCTTTTTTGCGATTTCTCGAGCGTGAACCTTGTTATAGAAGAAGGATACATCTTGTTGACATCCTGGAGCTTCAAAACCGGTTTCCATGCCGTTTTCATCCATGGTGACAACACTATAGAATAGACGTGCAAATTCGGTGTCTCTCTTAAACCACTTGCCCTTGCTATTAAAGACAGCAACAGAGCGGTGGTTGGAGATAAAACTACCGATATATCTGACGATTCTAGGATCGTTCAATGAAGCGATTTCTTCGGTTCCTTCTTTGACTAAAGCGATTCTATCTTCTAATGAGAATTCTTTATAACTCTTGGTGATTGGGTTTCTATTTTTGCCCTTAATCATATCGAGTTTTGTGACAGTGATGAGTCTATCACCATTAAAGGATTTGTTTAAAGAGTCAGCGAGAGATAACAAGCCTTTCTTTGACAAGTCAGATGTATATCCATAAACACATCTGTTCTCTTTTAATAATCTAAGTCCGACACCAGAAGTGATGCCACTGCTAGAGGTTGAGACTTTGCCATTTTCAATGGTTAATCCGTTTCCAGAACTATTTTCATAAAATATTTCTGCGTAATCAGCGCCTGTTTCAAGAGCTTTATTTAAGACGATGATTGCTAGAGATTTACTAATCATTTATTTAGCTCCTTTCTAAATTATTGTTATATGAATAATAATTTATACTTTTTTAGCTCACGAATAAATAATAAAATTAATTTATGGCAATTCGTATCAATATGCTATCTAAGGCTGATTCGGTTCCTGGACAGGGAGTGGGCAGTGCTTATTTAGAGCAGACCAAGTTAGTAAAAGAACTTAAAGGGATTGAGATGGAAATCAATTCCCCAAAAGGTGATTTTGATATTTATCACATCCATTCAGTCAATTTTGGCTATCGTTTAAGAATGAATAAAAAGCACATTAATATCGTTTATGTGCACTTTGTTCCTAGTGAAAATGAAGGAAGCATTAAATTACCTAAAATAGCTCAGTTTATCTTTGATAAATATGTGAACGGGTTTTATAAAAAGGCTGATGAATTAGTGGTGGTGAACCCTGCTTTTGTTAAGCCATTAGAGAGTTTAGGTATCGCTAGAAATAAGATTACTTATATTCCTAACTACGTTGATAATGAGTCTTTTAAAAAACTTAGTGATCAAGAAGTGATGAGATTGAGAAATGAATACCAAATCGACCATAACGCGTTCGTGGTTTTAGGATGTGGACAAATACAAACTAGAAAAGGTTTCGATGATTTTATTGAAGTAGTAAAGAACAACCCAGAAATCACTTTCTTATGGGCTGGAGGTTTTTCTTTTGGAAGAATCACTGATGGATATAAAAGATATAAAAAGATATTAAGTGACCCACCAAAGAACTTAAGGGTATTAGGAATAGTGGATAGAAGCAAGATGAATGAGATATATAATATCTCAGATATATTCTTTATGCCTTCATTCAAAGAACTATTCCCAATGGCGATATTAGAAGCGGTTAATGTTGGAAAGCCAATCTTACTTAGAGACTTAAATTTATATAAACCAATTTTATTTGAAAGATATGCGAGAGGTAAATCTACGGATGAATTTACTCTTGAAATCAGAAAACTGAAAAATGACATCGATTATTATAATAAACAGGTAGAAAATAGTAGGTTCATCGCAAGTTTCTACAGTAAAGAAAGATTACTTGAAGGGTGGAATAAGTATTATCATCGTGTTTATAACAAACATAAAGGAATTATAGAGGAGTAACAATACATGAATAAATTCATGAGAATGGCAATTAATGAAGCAAGAAAAGGAATTAGAGCTGGCCATGGCGGACCTTTTGGCGCAGTCATCGTTAAAGATGGTGTAGTAGTGGGAAAAGGACATAACCAAGTTCTAAAAAATAATGACCCAACTTGCCACGGCGAAGTGATGGCAATTCATAAAGCGTGTAAGACGCTTGGAACATATGATTTAAGTGGATGTGAAGTATATACAACTGGCGAACCTTGCCCAATGTGCATGTCTGCGATATTATGGGCAAACATTGATAAGATTTATTATGGTTGCAACATCGCTGATACTGAAGAAATCGGATTTAGGGACGCTAAATTCTATAAGATGCAAGAACCGGGTGAAAGAGAAAAGCTCATTATTGAACTTGATAGAAAAGCATGCTTAAAACTTTACGGAGAATATAACCGTTTAGCACATAAGATTTATTAATTAGATTTCAAATATCAAACATAGGCCGCCTAAATTGGCGGTCTTTTGTTTTATACAATAAAAAGGAACGCTCCGAAGAACGTTCCAATTTTTGTTTGTTGTTATAGATTAGCCAACGATGTTTTTGACGCTATATGTTCCTAATAGGACACCAACGAATTTACCGTTTGTAGCGCTTGCAGCTGCCATTGGATCCATATAGTAAGATAAGAAATTACCGCTTACTACTTTTTGGATATTTGTTTGATCAACAGCAGCGTTGATGTTACCACCATCAAATAATGCAACATCATCACCTTCTGCGGCTTTTGCGTATGGGACTGCACCAGCGCCACCATTAACGTAAACCAATCCACCAGCAGAGCTTTCAATAATGATAGGAGCAAATGCACCAGGAACAATGGTTGTTGTTGGTGGATATGGATTTGGATTATCATGTTTTGCAACTTTAGCCATATTTAATAATCCGGTCTCATTACCATTTGTAATGGTGAAACTACCTGTTAGATTCTCATCAATATTATTTGCGAATCTATGCGCACAAATGTCGATAACAAGGAAGTTGCAGAATCCGTTTTCATTATCTTTTAAGCAAGTTGTTTTTGCATCAAAGTCAATTTGTTGTTGAGCAGCATTTTGTCTAATTCCAGCAGATAATAATCCGAACCATCCGCTTGCGCCTAAAGTTGGATCACCAACATTAATGAGCTGTTGTTGCACTAAGTCTTTGGAACCTGCGTGTCCTTCAAACCATGCTTCTGCACCTGTAACAGGGTTATTAAGATATGTGTTATTTGCCACACCAACTGTTTGATAATGGCTAACACCGTGGTCAACTTGTGCATTATCTGTTGGGTTTTCATCCATTAAGATGAGTGGTCCGCCAGCTCTATTGAACCAAGAATCATTAATTTCATTATCTTTTGTTCCAAAGAAGTATAAGGCAGAGTTGTATGAGTTATAAATCTTTGATTTATTAATTGTTAATGATGTTAATTCTCTTTGCACAGCACTGTGTTTGTCAGACATTACACCTGAGAATGTATTTACTAAAATAGTATTTTCAAGTGTTAAGCCAGCACCTCTACTTTTGAAACCAAAGTAACTACCTTTATTCAATTTTGTTACTTTATCGCTATCACTTAATCCACCATTACCAATGATATTAAGATTTCTAACGGTGACGTCGCTTGAACCATTATTCCATTCATCACTGTAGTCTGGTACATCGGTATTAATACCAAATAATTGTGCGTGAGCACCTTGGTTAGCTTGACCGTTAACCAATAATAAATGTGGATCTTTATCGCTTTCTTCATAATCCATAAATGCAACTGGTTTAAATTCGGATGCGTTAAGTGAGAAATAGTTACCTTCAATGGCGAAATCATTATCAGTACTTCCATAAGTATTTCTTGAGAAAATAGTACCATAATCTCTTGGCGTACCAATTAAATAATCTTTGGCTTCATCAGCGCTTTCAAAGCCAATGTCTTGCCACCACTGATTAAAGTCTGCTGCGTATCCAGTTAAGTATGCTTCAATTTCTGCTGTGGTATAAATAGCGGAAGATGGCAACACGTCTGATGTAACAGCAATGTCATTATGTAAGATGATTCCACCTTCAACGTTAAGGCCATCCACGCCAGCCCCTTTACGAATGTCGGTCCAATCGATTGGGTTTTCTCCTGGAATATGGTTATCGAATAATGATAATTCGCCTAATGTATAAGCGTTATATCCTTCAACAACGATAAATTCAAATGATGTAGTACATGCTTCTCTATCTTTTGTTGAAATATAGTAACTTGAACTTTCTGTTGGTGTAACAGTTAGTCTTAATTTCTTGCCAATTGCAGCATCCTTAAATTCGTATTCATTTCCTTCTACATCAGCGTAGTCTGCTAGGGCTGCTGGTTTGAATTCGCCATTATCAAAGACTTCTAATGATTTATCATAAGTTAAAGCGCTATAGACTTCGGCTTCGCTTGTAATAGCAGTTGGAGTGAATTTAAATTTACCTTGATTGCCAACTTTATAAACCTGTTTATCAGATTCATCTTCGTCATATTCAAAGAACTTACCAGAACTTAATTCACTTCCGTTTTCATAAAGCTTTTCAGTTGAATCTAATGATTCTAACTTTGATTCATAAGACTGAATAGAAAGTGGCTTGGTGATAGATGTAATTCTTGTTAAATCAGGAGAAACAACGTGAATATTACATGTTGCAGTCTTACTACCATCTTCAGTTGTAACTGTAATAACAGCGTCGCCTTCACTGACAGCAGTAACTAAACCGTTTTGTGAAACCTTTGCAACTGTATTATCACTTGTTGACCAGGAAACGTTCTTATTTGCAGCGTTTGCAGGTGTAACAGTTGCCACTAATTCGAGTGTTTCTTTTGCCGCTAATTGTTTGCTTGTTTCATTTAATGAAACGCCACTAACTGCGACAGGAATAACTTGGATTGTCACTTCTTTAAAGACAGAAGGATCTTGAACAGACATAACTTTAATTTTAGCTGTTCCTAAACCGACTGCACTGATGTGACCTGTTGAATCGACAATAACAGCGTCTGTGTTATTTGATAAGAATGAGACTGCTTTATTTGTTGCGTTAGCAGGTAAAACTTCAACAGCTAAGTTTTCAGATGTACCTAATGGCATTTTATCTGGAGCACCGGAAACATTGATTTCAGAGACGTGTGTGACTGGATCAACGACATGAATTGTGCATTGATTTGATTCAACATTGCCATCTTCGCTCTTGGCTTTGACAACAACATCACCAACTTCAGCACCAGCGCTAATTTGGTAAACGTTATCTGATAATTTGGTTAATGTTGCAGCAGTTCCGCTAACAACTTCAAATGTAACCTTTTGGTTAGCAGGAAGTGTACCAGCTTCGTTTGCTAATGTAGCAACGATTGTTTCTTTTTCATTTAAGTTAACGTTAACACTTTCTGGAATAGTGACAGTTTTAACATGACCTTCGCCACTTCTTGGAAGAACTGTAACATTACATGTTGATTTCTTTTCTGGATTGTCTTCGCTTGTAGCGGTAATAACTGCAGTACCTTCGTTTAACGCTGTAACAGCACCAGTTAAACTATCAACATTTACAACTCCTTCTGGTGCAACTGAGAATGTAACTTTCTTATTAGTTGCATCTTCTGGAGCAATTGTGGCCACTAATGTTTCTTTGTCAGCAGTTGACATATTAAGTGTTTGCTTATTTAATGTAACGTCTGTAACTGCTTTATAATCGTCAATAACTTCGATTTCTTTAGTGGCAGTTTTGGTTTCATCATCATTTGATGTAGCAGTGATAGTGACTGTTCCTTTTGTAAGCCCAGTAACAACACCATTAGCGTTAACTGATGCGATTTCTGGATGATCACTTGACCATGATACAGTTCTATCGGTTGCGTCATCAGGTGTGACTGATGCGGTTAAAGCAATCATTTCACCTTTTTTAACTGAATCAGCTCCTGAAATTGCGACTGATGTGACGTGGATAGTTCTATCTTTCTTTGTAACTGTAACAGTACAAGTTGCTTGAACTGTAGAACCTTCTTCTTTGCTTTTGACAGTAATTGTAGCTGTGCCTTCTCCAATACCTCTTACAACACCAGAAGCACTAACAACAGCAACATCTTCATTACTACTTAACCAATCTAGTAGTTTGACTGTTGCGTTTTCTGGAGCAATAGTAGCAGTAAGGCTTGCTTTTCCTTGCTCTTCAACAGATAAAGTTTGTTTATCTAAAGTAATGCCTGTAACTTTAATGGTTTCAGGAGTAACAGGAGTGTTGCCGCCATTATTACAACTTATCATTGCCATCGAAGCAGCAATACCCATAAGAGCAAGACTTGCTTTTTTAAACTTCATAATAGTTTTTTCCTTTCTTTAATAAATTAATATATATTCTTCGCGAACGGAGTAATATACAATTCTAATTACTTACCATTTTATACAAATGGTCATTTTGATTGCAGAGCCATCATTTGTGCTGAGCAATACTTCATAAAATCCGCTTGTTGAGTCTGCTTTAAGTGTGATTTCTCCTTTCTGATCTACTTCAATGTAGTCCGATTTACTTTTATCGACATAATACGTAAGTGTTTTATCACTAACTTCTCCTTTTGAGGAATATGGCTCTGCAGAAAGAGTTAATTTGCCACCTACCGTAAACAAATAGTCATAATCCTTTATGTCATAAATATATGGATATCTATTTAGTAAGACTTCTGAATCTGGATTATATTCCGGATTGTACCTTACTTCATAGATTACCGCCCCGTTTTCAATGTGTTCGTGTGGTAATTCTGGGAATTTGTCATCTCCTTCGAATCTAAACACGATACTTTCTGCAATAATTGGTGGGTTTTGTGTTTCTGCTTGATAGCCTAAAAACGCAACAAGAACGATAGATAAGAGATATACTAAAGCAGTGAGAATAATTACTGATTTTTTCATACTAGTCTCTACCCCTTTCTCCACGTGAAGTGCGATAGCCTTTAATCTTTAATAAGAATAAAGCAATTCTTGCAGCGAGGAATACAAAGCCTACCAACGCAATTTTGTAGAAGGCATTCATAATGTTTTCTTTAATAAAGAAATAAGAAATAAATGTGAATATAGCGGTAACAACAAAAGCTAAAACAGTGGAAATGGTTTCATTTGGATTAGTAATGTTGCCTTCGCCAGTCTCACTATATAACCTATCTTGTGGATTCATGTAATCTAATTCAGCAGACCAGATTAAATGCCCAATATATAGACATGCAATTCCAATAAAGAGCATGCTTGGTTTAATGAATTTTTGAGTGAAATCACTTGCGTAGTATTTATATAAAATACATGTAACAAGAATCGATAACGTCACAATCACCCCACGAATTACAAGTTTAGTGGTCAACATTTTGATGTAATTAACTGGTGCCGCTTTAAGTAAATATGCGCTTTCGCCTTCCCTAGAATAAATGGATGCAAATATGACGTTACTACTAAGTGGGATTAGGCAAATAATCAAAATATTAAACATGATTGTTAAACCTACACCCATGAATGAAGTGTTGATTGACGCAAAAAGTTTATTCAATAATGCAATCGCAATTGGAGTGATTATAAATAGTGTGTAGTTACTAACGATGCTACCTGGTGTACGGATATCTAGCAAGATATCTTTCCATAAAGCAGACAAGAACGCTGTCTTTGTTTCGTTCTGCTTTTTCAAATAGTTTGGATCATAACATTCAACATTAGTCATTCCAATTGATCTAGCTAAAACTAGGTGGTTAACTTCGTTTCTTGTTTCGACAAAATATCCAATTTTATATTTTTCAACAAATTCTTCTACATTAACTACCATAAAGTCCATGTTAAGTTGCCTTTTAAGAAGACTAAGAATCCTCTTTGTAGATACTTTGTTCTTTTTAAATATTTCTTCATTTTTAACAAGTTCATTTAATGCTTTTTCAAATTTGATTCTTAATTCGATGAGTTGTCTGCTATTTAACTCATAACCGTCAACAGGGACAAATGCATCAATGTAGGATGATTTAATCTTTGATTTGCTCCTTGCAAAATTATGGAAAATAATTTTCTTATTATATTCAAATGGCTTGACTGCAATCTTATAAAATAGTGGTTTAGCAAGTAAATAAGCAAGAGCGAGTAAAATGGCTAATGAGCCAATTAAACCGAGCAAATAAAAGCCAGAATTAGCGGTAAACACTTTAGAAATAAGTGCAGGACTATCGTTTTCAACTGTGGCTCCGATTGTCAAAGCAGATACACAATATAGAGGATATAGCCACATTTCAAATTGGTTTGCAAAATCGACTAGTGCAGGACAATAAATACTATTCCAGTTCATAATGAAGTGCAAGTTTTCTGGAATCATATTAATGAAGTAGAACAATACCGCTGTTAACGCAATTAATAAAACTAACATAGCCATATCTTGTAAGAATGGTCTCTTAGTTAAGAACATTTTAACTAGCATATATGGAATGGATATAACTGACGCTATTGCGACAGGAATTAGGGCAATTAAGAAGAACATCAAAATAACCCAGGGGAAATACCAGATACTAAATTTAAAGACGATTCCATATGCCAAGAACATTGGAATTAAATAGATAATTGATTTGATTAATTCTAGTAGGTAGAACACTAGTAGTTTTGATAGGAAAACAATACTAGGTTTTACTGGGTAGGAGAGCAAGACTAAGTTGTCTTTACTAAAGTAAAGAGAATTAGTTAATTTTGCAGTACATGATACGATCGACAATAAAGTCATCGTAATAAAGAATAAGTTAAATACAGAAATAGGAACGCCGGCAAATGTGCCAAATACCGATAGCTTATTCATTAATGTAAACACAATTGAAATAGCAGCAGTGACCACTACAAATAGGACAATATAGAGGATTAACTTAGTTAAAGCGCCCTTCTTATCGGCTTTGAAAGAGAAATTGAGTTTATCTTTAAGCTGCATAACGGTCAACGTCCAAAGACCCGCGTATTTACGCTTAAAGAAACCTCCTATAGGGGTGAAAATATTCTTAAAGAAGTTACTAATTCCTCTTAATACTTTCATAATTTACTCGTCTAAATCTCCGTTATCATGAATCATGCTTAAATAGAAGGCTTCTAATCCTTCTGGATGTTCTTTTTCAATTTGTTCCATACTAGAACGATAGACAATTTGTCCTTTTTTGATAATTGCAATATCTGTACATAATTTTTCGACGACATCAATAATATGGCTTGAGAAAAAAACGATATTTCCTGCTTTAGCATGTTGAATCATACATTGTTTGACTTGGAAGATAGATTGTGGATCTAGACCAGTTAGTGGTTCGTCAAGAATCCATACCTTTGGGTCGTGCACTAAAGCAGCAATAATCGCAATTTTTTGTTTCATACCATGCGAATATGTTTGCATACGGTTATCAAATGCTTGGTTTAATTCGAATAGGTTGACGTATTTTTCAATACGGATGTCTCTATCTTCTCTACTGACATGATATAGATCAGCAATGTAATTGATATATTCTCTACCAGTTAATTTTTCATATAATGCGTAGTGGTCAGGAACATATCCGATTAAACTTTTAGCTTTAACGCTTTCCGTTGCAGCATCATGACCGCAAACAAAGATATTTCCACTTGTGACTGGTTGAATACCAATCGCAGATTTGATACATGTTGATTTTCCTGCTCCGTTTGGGCCAAGGAATCCAAAGATTTGGCCGCCTTTGACTTCTAAATTGACTTCTTTAGCGGACAAAACAGGTGAATTGCCATATCTCTTTGAGAAGTTTTCAAATACAAGACTTACTTCATCTGGATTTAAGTCTTTTTCGGTAAGAGATTCCATTTTTCTTCTTTCTTTCATAGTCAAATTCTCTTTTCTTGCTACTAAAAGCATATTTCTAAGTTCGATATGGCTGTCTGCTATTCTAAAGAATAGTGAATAGATGAACCATACCGCAAAAGCGATAGCAATATAAACACCAAAGTAAATGGCTTGATATGGAGGTCTAATGACAAAGACGAGATCACCCCATTGCCATTTTGCAACTTTACTTAATAGTTCTTCCGCCTCTATGTCGCTCATTAATTTTGATGCGATAAAGTCGTTATTAATAAAGAAGTAATCGGTGCCAGAACCAACAATGTCTGGATTATAACCAGGCACATAGTTAGATAACCATGCATTGGCGAACATAATAATAACGAAATATAAGCCAAAGAATCCAAGCGACCATAACATTTGTTTGAATTTAGCTCTTTCAAATACTTTCAAAGCAACACAAAGTAGTGGCATCGCAAAAGCGGCCCAGTGATTGTACCAATATAAAACAACATTTGGAGCGTAAATATTCAACATCTCACCTGTATTAGGCATCAATATTGCACACACAGCACCAAAAACGTTGATGAAATAGGTGAAATAGAATAGTCTCTTAAAATTAAATGCAATACAAATAGGAACAACGAATAAAGCAGTGTGACATAAGTGAATTGGCAATGTATTAACGTCGATTTTTAATACCCCATCTGCATAATAGAACAAATAATTAGCGTTATATCTGCCCATGAAGCACATTAAACATCCAGCGGAAATAGCAATAAGAGCACTTTTTCTTAAGTTAAGTTCGCTATTACGTAATGTGAAATAAACAAGGAATGTTAAGAATATCATGAAGTAGATTGTCAATCTGTGAGTAAAAGATAAATCATATATTCTTAAAGATGTTTGATATGTTCCAAACAAGATTCCGTCGGTTGGGAATAGTGTTGATAATGTGTTAATTGGTAATGTGGCAAAGAAGATCATGAGCCATAATCCGTATGCCTTCAATATGTCCTTATGATTTGGAAATAATATCTCTTCTCTATATTCCGCTGCCATAATAATTGCAGAAGCAAAAATGAAGCCCACCTGCATAGAGAGTAAAATATTGCGATAATCAACTTGTAGGTTACCATTTAATGCATTACAAATATTGAATAAGAAAACGAATTCAAGAAAAGCGACAGGTAAAGCGATATATTTATTTATCACTTTAGCGGTTCTAGAAGGGAAAAATGGGATTAATAGGGCAATCAACGCTGCTGGATATTGTAGAGCAGCTCCAAACCATGCAAGGAAATTAAGGAATCTATTGTCCCCGTATGGCGTGCCCAATAAATTAACGCACCCGTACGCAGGATTTAATGAGCCGGGTGTTTCACCGTTTTTTGTGATCATGGCACCATTATTATGGAAGAAAGCACCAATGATAAAGACGATTGCTAATAAAGCTACTATTCTAGTGAACCATGTTTTAATTTTCTGGACTGCTTGTTGATTATTTATCCTGAGTGAAGAAACCTTTACGAATAAGGTGTAACCTAGACTTGGGACAAGCAAACAGATTGATGCAGTTAAATAAAGAATAAATACGTTCATATCTTTTTCGCCGCATTATGCTAGCACATACGCGTATAAGTGTCAAATGTGTAAAAATTCAAAATTCTTAAACTTTTTCGAAAAAATGACCTTTTGCGAGGAAATAATACTAAAAAATCGCATAAAATTTTTATTTTTTTGTTTTTTTGAAGAAGTTGTATTTGATGTCATAAAGATAGCGGTGTCTACTTTTTTGAGCCTATATTTGACGTTATGACAAACGCAAAAATGTATATGAATATGACGCTTTTCATGTCATTCAGATGGTCTTTGATTGTCAAATGATGCTTGTTGTTAATCTTTGTGCGAAAAGATAAATTTATTCCAAAGTCTTTTAAAAACCAATTCGATTCTTGAGCTGCGTATTATAAATGAAAAAAATGTAATTAGTAGGTTATTTATCCTTTTAAAAAAACAAACATTTATGTCCTAAATATTACATTATCATTAACTCTAGTTTTGTATTCTTGTTATAATACAACCATGTATCCGAATCTATTTGGCATCGAAGGCTCATCAATGGCTATCATGATGGGAATTGGGGCAATCGTCGCAGTCCTAGTTACTTTCCTTTTTCTTAGGAAGCACGGCTTAGATACCAGAAACAAGATCATTGATTATTTTATAGTAGTCTTGGCAACTATTTTTATGGGTATACTTTTTGCTATGCTCTTTGAGAACATCTATGAAGCAATTAAACACTCAATTAATGGAGAACCTCAAGCTTGGACTTGGAATAAGACCTTCTATGGTGGCTTATTTGGTGGAGTAGCAACTTTCTTACTAGTATATCGCTTCTATTATCTAAGAAATAACCCCCCTATTATTAAGGAAGTGCTTAAAATTGCTCCATCCGCGATATGTTTTGGGCATGGCATTGGCAGATTGGGATGTTTTTTAAATGGATGTTGCTATGGATTAGAAACAGAATCACCTCTTGGAATGTATTTTCCAGGGCATGATCATAAAGTTTTTCCAACTCAATTATATGAGATGGTGTTCTTATTAATTCTTGCTACGATATTATTAGTATTAGCGTTTAAAGAAATCACTGTTTATACAATGCCTATTTACTTATTATCTTATGGTATATTTAGATTCCTCATTGAATTTATTCGTGGTGATGAAAGAGGGCAACTTCAAGGCCTTTCCCCATCTCAATACTGGTGCATTTCGCTAGTCATTGCTTCTATAGTGTTATATATTATATATAAGAAAGTAATTTTCCCTAAGGAAGAAGAACCAGCGAATGAGATTTAGATTTTCAGATTTACTTCTATTTATCCTCATCTTTATTTTTGTGGCTGCTTTTCCTGTGGATTTAATCCCAGTTGCACCTATCTATCAACTTGCCATTATTGTGGGATTAAGAGGACTATTAGTCGCATATTATATATACATTATTATTAAATATAGAATTAAGGTTTTTGGCATCGCAAATATCAAGAACTTATTACTATGTTTACCATTCTTCTTAGTAGCAGCTTCTAACATGATTGCTGCAGGAATCGACGGGGGATTCAACGGCGTATTTGATTCTCCATGGGTCCTTGTTTTAAATACAATTTACACTTTATTTATCGCT
>JAILBR010000022.1 GCA_024680795.1 Bacilli bacterium
GTGCTTGAAGATGAAGGTATGCACGTCTTTGAATGGTGGGGCGGAGAATATCGTCCTTTAGACGAGCTTATTGCAGAAATGGATGAGGTAAAACAGAAAAATAAATAGGCATTTCGGGTTGTCAGGATGATGCGATAGCAAGGTAATATTGGTATATAAACCGTGTCCTAAAGGACGCCATTTATTTATGTACCGCCTTTACCTTTTGGGCGATGCTTTCCACAACGCAAGATCCTAACACGTCCAATCTTGCGGTCCCTATTAGGGTGTCCTGTCGTGTGCCTTCGTATGGTCGATTTTCCTAAGGCTAGTTCATGGCGCCGATAGTCTGCTAATAAATGTATTTTTTTAAAGTAATTATCGTGTTAATCAACCTGATACTTTTGCAGCGCGATATAAATGAACTGTAGCGTTGCCTCATTTCTGTCCATTTAGGTCAACTTGACTAAAGCAGTGTCATCAGCGAATGATGGCTTTCTTCTTTAAATCCTTATATAATAAGGAAAGCATATGGTGTTGTGCTAAAACGGAAGTGTTGTATTGTATCAAAACACTGTAAGCAAACCAACTTAGTCAAATAGGATTGATACGAAAGTTTCAGTCCTTTTTCTTTTATTTAAAAAAATTATGACCTTAAGGTTCATTTAAGGTTCTTTTTTTATTATGTATTTGCAAGGAGGGACAAAAGATGGAAAAAGAAAAGATTATCAGTGTTATGAAAAGATACGAACTTAAGTATTTACTTAACAGTGAGCAACTTCAGTATTTCATGGATTATATTAGCCATTATATGAAAGTTGACAAATATGGCTTGACTTCTATTGCGTCGATTTATTTTGATACTCCTGATTATCGGTTGATAAATAAATCCATTGAAAAACCTAAATATAAAGAAAAATTAAGATTAAGAGGATATGGAATAGTTGCTCCTGGAAAGCCGGCGTTCCTAGAAGTAAAAAGGAAATGCGAGAATATTGTCTATAAAAGAAGAATTGCTTTAAGTGAAACAGAAGCGTTTGAATTAATCGCTTCAAAAGAAGCAAAGGAAAAAACACAAATAAGTAGAGAATTAGAAGCATTCATAGAAACATACAAGAATTTAGAACCTAAATACATGATTATCTATGATCGTCTTGCTTATTATCAAGATAATAGCGACTTAAGAATCACTATTGATATGAATCCTCGTTATCGAACAGATGAGTTAAATCTTCATACATCGATGGAAGGGAAACCTCTTATTGAGGAAGGTGGAGCGATTCTTGAAGTTAAGGTGCAACATTCTGTTCCTCTTTGGTTAAGCGAAATTCTTAGCAAAGGAAAAATCTATCAGACAAGTTTTTCCAAAGTTGGAACCGCTCACAAAATAGAAATGAAAAAGAAACAATATCAAACATTAAATACATTCAATTTATCGAAATTTGAAACAAAAGGAGAAATGAAATATGGGTTCACTATTTGATTTATTATCATCATTAGACAAGTATGTCGTTTGTTTAATTCTGGTTGGAATAACATTAGTTATTAGTCTAATTTACACAGTTATTATTTCCTTAAAATTAAGAGCCACAAAAAGCTTTTTCATCACTTCAATTTTGATGCCGGTGATCGTGACAAGTGTCATTTCAATGGTTGCTTTATTCTTAGATGGTACTGAATCAGGTGCGGTTAGAATTGCCACCGTTGCCGTAGCATTAGGACTTATCAGATTCAGAAGTGCAAACGGTAGAGCAGAAGAAATGCTCCTTCTCTTCGGCGGAGTAGCATTTGGCTTAATTGCTGGACTTGGTTATATCGTTATCGCCGCTATTATCGCCCTCGTTTTAGCGGGATTATATGTCTTATTATCTATGGTAAAAATCTTCAAATTCAAAACTGTTGGTAATGAAAAATTATTAAAGATTACTATTCCCGAAGACCTTAATTATAACGAAGCATTCGACGCTATTCTTAAGACCTATTTAAAGAGCTATGAATTAGTGGAAATCAAAACAACAGGTATGGGAAGCTTATTCCGCCTCTCATATAAAGTTGAACTATTAGTAAAA
>JAILBR010000047.1 GCA_024680795.1 Bacilli bacterium
GCTGCCTCCCGTAGGAGTTTGGACCGTGTCTCAGTTCCAATGTGGCCGATCACCCTCTCAGGTCGGCTACGCATCCTCGCCTTGGTGGGCTGTTATCTCACCAACTAGCTAATGCGCCGCAGGTCCATCCTTAAGTGACCCCGTAAAGGGCCTTTCAAACTGAAGAGATGCCTCTTCTGTTGTTATCCGGTATTAGCCAAAGTTTCCTCTGGGTATCCCAAGCTTAAGGGCAGGTTACCTACGTGTTACTCACCCGTTCGCCACTAGGCATCCAGGAGCAAGCTCCCTTCCGCCTCGTTCGACTTGCATGTATTAGGCACGCCGCCAGCGTTCATCCTGAGCCAGGATCAAACTCTCAATGTTTGTATTCTAGTTCAAAATAATTATCTGGTTTTTGTAAATTAAAAAAATTGACGTTTGTTGTTTGTACATCTGTTTAGTTTTCAAAGATCAGTGCCGTGCAGTATTACTATGTAATAGGCTTCCTTCTCAGGACTGCACGCTTGAATATAATATCACTAACGATATTTTTGAGTCAACGACTTTTTTAACTTTTTTTCATGATTATTTTTACTCTTCTTTTTAAGAGGTTAGTTAGAAAAGTTGCTAACGTGCTATATATTACTCTCATACGCGCATATGTGCAAGAGGAAATTAAACTTTTTTGGCAAAATAAAAGCGCACGCATATGCGCACGCCTTCAGTTATAATATAATTTGAGTTACTTTTTACTCTTACTTAGTATGATTAGTAGGAAATATAAAATCCTAATAAAGATATTTATGAAATCCACATAAATAATGAAAGCAGAATATAAAGCAACGTTCTTACTCATCGCCCCTTGTTCAGCAATTTCTTTAATACGCCACATATCATAGATTGTGACAAACATTAATAATGCGAATACCGCAATACTAATACCGAGATATAAACCATTTATAATGGTTCCTGTCGCAATCGCATAGATCCAGTGCACTAAAGATAAGACACCAATACCGATGACTAAACCCATAATCACAATGAGAAGAGGGGCCATATTTCCTTTGGAAAGGAAAGCGATTAAGCCCATCAACACAAATGTCAAGGCAGTAATACCAAAGGCCATGCCTAACAAACGCCAATCAATGATGATTGTGAGCATAGAGAACAATACGCCTATTAATACCGCGTATATAATACCCGGTACCATAATGCTATGTTTATCTCTTGCGACCATGAAATGGATGACAATTACATCGATAAATAGAGCAATTGCAGAGACGATAAGAATAACGAAATAAGTGGTAAGGAGTTTACCTTCATTATGAAAATCGGAATAGAAAATAGAAGAAATTAAAGCCCCTACTCCAAATGCCACTGCGGTGGTAATGAGTAAAGCAACAGCCATATAGCCAAAAACTTTGGCAATTGAAAAGGCAGTCGAAGACTTCTTTTCTTTCTTCTCCTTCACTTCTCCTTTAGGAGAGCTATACGCAACTCCTTCATGAAATAATTGACGATCTTCTTCTGAAATTTCCACCATGATAGATACCTTATAAGATATTTCTAACTAATTCTTCGAAAGAATCAATTTTTAAACTTGCTCCACCAACTAAAGCGCCATCAACATCTGGACAAGAGAGATATTCTTTAACATTGACTGGTTTGACGCTACCACCGTATAAAATACGGATACCATCAGCGACATCACCAAACATATCCCTTAATGTTTCACGGATGAAAGAGCAGATGTCTTGAGCGATTTGGCTAGAAGCGTTTTTACCTGTACCGATGGACCAAACTGGTTCATAAGCAACAACCAAGTCTTTGACTTGTTCGCTAGTTAAATCCGCTAAACCTTCTCTAACTTGAGCACCCACTACTTTTTTAGTGTCTCCCGCTTCAAATTCGGCAAGAGTTTCACCAACACAATATAAAGGCACCATATCGTTAGCGATTAAGGCTTTGATTTTTAAATTACATTTTTCATTTGTTTCGTTATCGTATGTTCTGCGTTCAGAGTGACCGATTAAGCACCAATCAATGCCTAACTCTTTAAGCATTGGGATGGAGATTTCTCCGGTAAATGCTCCACTTTCCTTAAAGTGACAGTTTTGAGCGCCAACAATCATATCTTTAGATGCGAATTCTTTCACAGTGGCTAAAGATAAATAAGTTGGACAAACACCGATATCGATATTGTTTTTCTTGGCTAAAGCTGCAAAAGGAACACTAGCGATAGCGAATTCTTTCGCCTCGCTATTGAGTTTATTCATTTTCCAGTTGCCAACTAATAATTTTCTTCTCATATTATTTGATCACATCAATGCCAGGAAGATGACCATCGTTTTCAATCATCTCTAAGGATGCGCCTCCACCTGTAGAAACGTGTGAGAATTTTTCTTTAAAGCCGAGCTTTTTAGCAGCAGAAGCACTATCACCACCACCAATGACGGTGAAAGCATCTTTTAAATCTGCGCAAGCCTTACAAACTGCAATGGTACCAGCAGTGAATTCGTCTTTTTCAAAGACGCCCATTGGGCCATTCCAGAAAACAGTTTTTGCTTTAGCGATTTCCTTAACATAGATTTCTCTAGTTTTTGGACCAATATCCATACCTTCAAAACCTTCTGGGATATCGCCTTCCACTACGTGGATGTTCTTTGGATTTTCAAAATCTTGAGCGACAACAGAATCAACTGGTAATAAGATTTTGCCTGTATCATACATTCTCTTTGCGTAATCTAATTGATCAGCTTCAAATGGTGAATTACCAACTTTTCTACCTAACGCGACTAAGAATGTATACGCCATAGCGCCACCAATGATGACTTTGTCACATTTCTTTAATAAAGAATCGATGACTTTAATCTTATCAGAGACTTTGAATCCACCTAAGATAGCGATATATGGATGTCTATCTGCAGGGACATTGACGACTTTTTCTAAAGAAACGACTTCTTTTTCAACGAGGTAACCAATTGCGTCTTGTTTACCTTCTGCTTTTAAGATTTCAGGAATGCCATATGTAGAAGCGTGTGCTCTATGAGCGCTACCGAATGCATCCATAACGAAGGCATCGCCTAAGCTTGCCCATTCTTTAGAAAGTTCTGGGTCGTTCTTTTCTTCGCCTTTTTCATAACGAGTATTTTGCATTAAAAGCACTTCCCCGTCTTTTAAAGATGCAACTGCGTTTTTGAGTTCATCTCCTCTTGTTGCTGGGCAGAATTTAACATCGATACCGAGTAATTCGCCTAAGCGAACTGCAACTGGGGCCATGTTGTTCTTTTTCTTTTGTTCTTCAACAACTTCTGGTGCTTCTTTGTGCTTCACTTTACCTAAGTGAGACATTAAGATGACTCTAGCTTTCTTTGCTAATAATTCTTTGATAGTTGGTAAAGCGGCAACGATACGGTTATCATCACTAATCACTCCACCTTTTTGAGGAACGTTGAAGTCAACACGGACAATAACTCTTTTGCCTGCTAAATCCTTCATGTCTTTAACTAATAACATAGTTTATTTCTCCTTTTATAAATATAAAGCGCCCAAATTAATGGGCGCTATTTTGCATTTTGCCTTATATTGCCCAATAGATTGCTTATTTTAATTCAGCAAAGTATTTGATGGTACGAACCATTTGGGAAGTATAAGAGTTTTCGTTGTCATACCAAGAGACAACTTGGACTTGGAATAAACCATCGCTAATTTTTGTAACCATGGTTTGTGTAGCATCAAACAAGGAACCGAATCTCATACCGATCACATCGCTAGAAACTAATTGTTCTTCTGTGTAACCGAAGGATGCACTTGATTGTGCTTTCATAGCAGCATTGATTGATTCTTTAGTGACATCGTCACCTTTAACAACTGCAACTAAGATTGTGGTAGAACCGGTTGGAACTGGAACACGTTGTGCAGAACCAATGAGTTTACCGTTTAATTCAGGAATAACAAGACCAATTGCTTTTGCAGCACCTGTGCTGTTAGGAACGATATTAGCAGCACCAGCTCTTGCTCTTCTTAAGTCACCTTTTCTGTGTGGTCCATCAAGGATCATTTGGTCACCAGTATAAGCGTGAACTGTGGTCATGATACCAGATTGAATTGGGAATGCATCGTTTAATGCTTTAGCCATTGGAGCTAAGCAGTTTGTTGTACATGATGCGGCAGAGATAATGTTGTCATCTGCTTTTAATGTCTTTTCGTTAACTGAGAAGACGATTGTTGGTAAGTCATTACCTGCTGGAGCAGAGATAACAACTTTTCTAGCACCGGCATCGATGTGAGCTTGTGCTTTTGCTTTAGAAGTATAGAAACCTGTACATTCTAAGACGACATCAACACCTAATTTACCCCATGGTAAGTTTTGTGCTTTTGGTTCTGCGTAGATGGTGATTTCTTTGCCATCAACTGTGATAGAACCTGGAACTAAAACTGCTTTTGTTTCTTCATCGATAACTGGTTCTTTAGAAGAGACGGTATGTAAATTTTGACCTAATACTCCACAGTAACCGCCTTGAGCAGTATCGTATTTTAATAAGTTAGCCAACATCTTTGGGGAAGTTAAATCATTAATTGCGACGATTTCATAACCTTCAGCACCAAACATTTGTCTGAACGCTAAACGGCCAATACGACCGAATCCGTTAATTGCAACTTTAACTGACATTTAAGTATGTCCTCCTTT
>JAILBR010000061.1 GCA_024680795.1 Bacilli bacterium
GCCTTGAAGAAATTGTCATCCCTTATAGTGTCGATACCATTCAAGATACCGCCTTTAGAGGATGTAGAAACCTTAAACATGTTTATATCGAAGCACCTCTATTCAAAGATTTAGGTTGGGGATTATTCTATGCTTGTCCAGATGTCATAGTCCACTGCACCTCTAATGCGATGGAAGAATATTGCGAAAAGATTAAAGTCAAACACGAAAGATATAAACCTCTCGATTAATCTATATCGATATATAAGAAAAGAAGTTCTCGCTTGAGAACTTTTTCTTTATCCAAAATTAACAAAGTTAATAATAGTTAACGCTAGTAATATCGTCGGTATCGATATCACACTTCCATACATGACAAACTGTTTGAAGTTATATTTAACGTCATTCTGTTTCAAAATCTTCATAAACATGATACCTGCTAAAGAACCGATTGGAGTTAATAAAGCGGTAATGTTACTTGCGGCGATAACTGCGTAGACAACATTATGTGGTAAGTTTTCGATTAACACCAAAGTGTCGGTAAACATCATCGTCATCGGAATGTTATTTAAGATATTACCAGCTACAAAGCTAATTAGACCAACTGAATATAGGTGTTGTCCTGATAAAAAGTCAGCGAATATCTGGATGAATCCCGCTTCTTTTAAAGAAGCAGTAAATACTGACATTGATAGCAAGAACGGAATCAAGGCATATGGCAAGCCTAATAAAGCCTTCCACACAATTGTTAGTTTTTCTCGCTTAATTAATAGGCATATCGTGCAAGCAATGAATGTTGCCCCACTACAGACTAATGGGATATACCATAGTTCTACGCCTGGAATATAGTTACTAACCGCCATTAAAGTGACCATGGTAGCTAAGCCAATCACACCAATAGTTAATAAGGCTCTATCAGGTTTAACGACTTCCACTTCTTTGATATCGATTTTGACTTGTAGCTTTTTTCTAAAGATAAGATAGACGAGGAATGTCGCAAAAATACCACAAGAAATAGTAGGTAATGCCATCTTCATTGCATATTCAAAGAATCCAATATCAAACTTCATACACATGTAGATGTTGGTTGGATTATCGATATAGAAGAACATACTCCATACGTTTGCACAAACGAATTCAGAAATGATGAATGGAGTAGGATCAATCTTTGCGTTCTTTGCAAAATAACAAATAAATGGGGTGAAAGTTAAGATAAGAATATCATTGCTAGTAAAGACAGTTAATATAGCGATAATCGCGCTAAAAGAGAAGAATAGTTTAGTTTGACTGCTCTTTGATTTATTTAAAATTACTGCAGCGATATAAGCGAAGAAACCAATCTTATCAAGCAAAACTGATATACTAGCGCATGATAAGAAAATAATCAAAATCTTAAGAGGATTAATATTTCCTTCAGCGAGGAAAATACTTTGTATTGGGGTTGATCCCGCAAACCCCACGCACAAACAAATGATTGCACCCACTAAACAGATGGCCCAATATAAAGCAAAGGTCACTTTCTTAATCTTGACTTTCCAGTCAAAAGCAATAGAAAGCACCATCAACACTAATGTAATCGCGACAACAACAATGGCAGGGATATTCATAACAAGAAAATTCTATATTTTTTTATATACGTGTGCAATACACTATTTGCTGTAGTGGCCCACATGTTTTCCTCCAACTAGATAACCATTTGCAAGGCTATAAGTATGTCCTTTGGAAAAACTTGAAGTTAATAAATTTACAATCTCACTGCCAGTTCCGCCCTCTCTATTTCTACCTGAAATAAGCAAAATCTCATATTTAGATGAATCTATAGTCGCAGAGAAATATTCATCATATCTAGCCATTTGCACATGATAATCGTTATCTAGATCAGGTCCATCAGCAATAATATATGCTCTTGACCAATCATAAGCAGATATTTTAACTTCTACATTTCCAGACGCTTTTTCATTCATTAATTTAGCCACATCAACTCTTCCGTATCCATATTTGTTTGGATATAATCCACTTCCATCACTTAATTTCAAGCACGATGCATATAAATCTCTTTCAAAATCATCATCAGTTCTAGTTGGGTATTTTTCAAAATACAAAGCAGCCATACCAGCTACAATCGGACTAGCAAATGATGTGCCATTCCAACCACCATCATAGTTCTTGGAATCGTAATGGCTTAATCCATACATTCCCTCAGCTGGTGCCATGACATCAACAAACTGATAAACAGTTCCGTTATAAACACTGTTATAGGAACTACCATCCCAGATTGCAAATAATGAATTAGAAGCGGTTCCTCCTACACCAATCACACCTTCTGTGGCTCCTGGATAAGTATATTCTGTTGGATTATTGTCTAAACCACCATTCCCAGCAGCGGAGCAAACAACCACACCCTTAGAGCGACAATAAGCAACCGCAGAGTTAAATGCAGTAGTTAAGTCTATATTTCCGTGGTCTAAATCACCACTACCATGATTATAGGATCCAATTGAAATTGTAACTACTCTAGCTCCGTTATCAGCAGCATATTTGAATGCAGCATTAATACTTGCTGGTTTGGCGTCAGTTCTTAAAAGCATGAGTTCTGCTTCAGGAGCAATACCTGCTACGCCTTTGCCATTTACTGCCGCAGCAGCTACACCAGCGCAGAAAGTTCCATGTGATTCGCCAGAATTATTTGGATCAACCGCATAATTAGCGCCTATATTAGTGACTACATTATTTCCAGAAGCTGTAAATGAAGCGCTTTTTGGGGAAATCTTACTTGTTCCATTTTTATAATAGAAATCTTCGTGCGTTGGCTTAAAATTGACATCGATAACTGCAATAGTTATACCTCTTCCACGATACTTTTCCCATACAGTATATATATCTCCGATATTATTTAAATAATATTGATCGCCAATATTTGGTTCATTCCTTGGATCTAACCCTTCAGCACCCTCATTAATGTTTTCCATAACATAAACAGTGAAATATGCATATTTATTTTGATATTTAACTGTAATAGTTTGGTCCTCAACCACTCTTGATGAATCAAATCCTGTAATTGTGGCATTACTATTTTGGATTGTAGAATGTGTACCATCACTATAATTTGCGGTAATAACCATACCAGTTAAATCTAAAGATTCTCCAATATAATAGCCTCTTTTGGTTGGAGGAGTGACAGAAATTGAAGATAGAGTTTTTTGTACTGGAGGATTAACTTCGGGCGGATTATCATCAGGTGGGTTGTCGTCTGGCGGATTATCATCAGGTGGGTTGTCGTCTGGCGGATTTTGTGTATCTTCTCTTTTTACGATATTAACAGTGAATGTCGCACTGACAGAAACATAAGTAACAGTAACAACTTGATTAGTGGCTTCTTCTGATGAGTTAAAGCCAGTAACAACGACACTATTATTGGATACAAGTAGTTTAGAGCCATCACTATAATTGACATAGATAATCATGCCACTTAAATCTAACCTTTCACCAACAAAATAAGTGGTCTTTGTTGGGTTAGTTATACTTAAAGAGGAAATTTTGACATCTTCTTTTTCATTATCTTTATCCTTATCAGTGTTATCTGTTTGAGGGGTAACTGGTATATATTCATCATTGGCATTTCCACCACCACATGAAATAAGCATTAAACAAATTAAAGGAATAATAAGCGTTCTAATTTTCATATATGAACTCCAAATATATGTATCGTAATAATTTTATCACTATTATTAATAATATAATAAGGATATATAAAGAAAAGTCTCAAGCATTAAGCCCGAGACTTCTTTTAATTTATAAATAATTTCTATTTATATTTTGGTCTATCGCTGACGTAGCTGGTATGGAGTAATTCTTCCGCTAATTCACTACCTGGTTCACCCAAGAATTCTTCATAGAGTTTCTTGATGTCTGAGTTGTTATGAGATTGTCTGACTGCTTGTCTTTCATCTTCAGAATATAAGACACTAGCACGTTTTGCACGATATGTTTCGAGGATATCATCATCTTCATTTGGTAAGAAGATTGGTTTGACGAATGGTTGACCACCACCGTTGATACATCCACCTGGACAGCACATAATTTCGATAAATGCGTATGGGGATTTACCAGCTTTGATTTGGTCTAATAATGGTTTAGCATTCTTCATACCGGATGCGATAGCGATACGTACTTCTGTACCTTCGACATCGACAGCGGCTTCTTTAACACCTTCTAAGCCACGGCAAGCTTCGAAATTGATCTTGCCATATTCTTTACCAGTGAGCCAGAAGTATGCAGTTCTAAGAGCAGCTTCCATAACACCACCAGTAACACCAAAGATGACACCTGCACCGGAGTATTCACCAAGTAAGTCTTGGTCGAATTCTTCTTCTGGTAATCTATTCCAGTTGATACCACTTCTCTTAATGAGTTTAGCAAGTTCACGTGTGGTTAAGACGGCATCGACATCATTTGGCATTTGTTCACGTTGTCTTTCATATTTCTTGGCTGAGCAAGGCATAATTGAAACGACAAAGATGTCTTTTGAATCAAGTTCATGTTTTTGAGCAAAATATGTCTTGATGATGGCGCCTTCCATCATATGTGGAGACTTACATGTAGATACATGTGGAATGAGTTCTGGATAGTAGTATTCAAGATAGTTGACCCATCCTGGTGAACAAGATGTGATTTGAGGTAATGTGCCACCCTTCTTGATTCTTTGTAATAATTCGTTTGCTTCTTCCATAATGGTTAAGTCAGCACCAAAGTTTGTGTCAAAGACACGGTAGAAACCTAATCTATGTAAAGCAGCGACCATTTTGCCTGTACCAGGTGTGCCGATTGGATCACCGAATTCTTCAGCGATAGCAGCTCTGACTGCTGGTGCAGTTTGGACGATAACTTTTTTGCCTTGAGCAAATGCTTCGTCAACTTTAGCGATTTCACTATGTTCCATCAAAGCGCCGGTTGGACAGACATTAACACATTGACCACATTGTAAGCATGGGGAATTTGCGAAACTTCTATTTTCAACTGGAGCAACGATTGTGTTGAAACCACGGTTTTCAAAGCCAAGGATGGAAATACCTTGTGCTTGTTTACATCTTTCGATACATCTACCACATAAGATACATTTAGAGGTATCTCTAATTAATCCTGGAGCGAGAGTATCGATTGTTGCAGGAGTTTGAGCACCTTCATACATGCCATCTCTTGCACCAACCATTTCTGCGACTTTAAGAAGTTCGCAGTGTCCATTTTTATCACATTGTAAGCAGTTTTTGTGGTGGTTGGAAAGTAAGAGTTCGACACTTGCTCTACGAGCATTGACTGCTTTTTGAGAAGAGATGATGATTTCCATGCCTTCGTTAACTGGATAAACACAGCTAGCAACAAGTCCTCTTGCTCCTTTAACTTCCACTAAACAAACTCTACAGCTTGCTCTTGAACATTCACCATTATTGAATGCACAGAGAGTAGGAATATTGAAGCCACATTTTTTAGCAGCTTGTAAGATTGTAAGGCCTTCTTCAACTTGGTAAGCTTGACCATCGATTTTAATGTTAACTAATCCCATCGTTCTAAGCCTCCTTAATCCTTAATAATTGCGCCAAAGCGGCAGTTGGATTGACATAATCCACATTTCACACAGTTCTCTGTGTTGATGAAGTGGACACGTAATGGTAATTTTGGATCTTTACCTACAGGTACTTGATCTGTCTTGACAATTGTATTAGCAGGACAGTTACGTGCACACATACCACAGCCGACACATTTTTCTGGAAGAATCTTATATTGCATTAAGCTCTTGCAGACGTGGGCTGGACACTTCTTATCAACGATGTGAGCGACATATTCATCATAGAAGCTCGCCATTGTGGAGAGAATTGGGTTTGGTGCAGTTTGACCAAGACCACATAATGAGTTGGATTTAATAACTTCAGCAAGGCTCTTGAGTTCTTCAAGATCTTTCATTGTGCCTTTGCCTTCTGTAATCTTATCTAATAATTCTAAGCAACGCTTAGTACCGATACGGCATGGGGAACATTTACCACATGATTCATCACAGATGAAGGTCATGTAGAATTTAGCAACGTCAACCATACAGTTGTCTTCGTCCATGACGATAGCTCCACCAGAACCCATCATACTACCAGCAGCGACTAAGTTATCGTAGTCGATTGGTGTATCTAAGTCTTTTTCGGTTAAGCATCCGCCTGAAGGACCACCGGTTTGAATAGCTTTGAATTTCTTGCCATTTGGAATACCGCCACCGATATCAAAGATTAATTGTCTTAATGTGACACCCATTGGAACTTCAACGAGACCAACGTTATTGACTTTACCACCTAAAGCGAAAACTTTTGTTCCTTTAGATTTTTCAGTACCAATCTTTGCATATTCTTCAGCGCCATTTAAGAGGATGAATGGAACATTAGCAAGTGTTTCAACGTTGTTGATAACAGATGGTTTTCCCCATAAACCTTTAACAGCTGGGAATGGAGGACGTGGACGAGGCATACCTCTTTGTCCTTCGATTGAGTTAAGTAATGCAGTTTCTTCACCACAAACGAATGCGCCAGCGCCTAAACGGATATGGCATCTGAATGAGAAATCAGTTCCTAAGATGTTATCACCTAATAAACCTAATTCTTCACATTGTTTGATAGCGTTCTTTAATCTTTCAACTGCGACTGGATATTCTGCACGGATATAGAAGTAACCATTTTTAGCACCGATTGCATAACCTTCGATCATCATACCTTCGATAACGTTAATTGGGTTACCTTCGATGATGGAACGATCCATGAATGCGCCTGGGTCACCTTCGTCACCATTACAGACGACGTACTTGTCTTCACTTTGTACGTTATAAGCAAATTGCCACTTTCTTCCTGTAGGGAAGCCAGCGCCACCTCTACCACGTAAGCCACTCTTTAAGACTTCATCAATGACTTCTTGTTGGCTCATATGGAGAGCTTTATTTAATGCGAGGAATGAACCATCACCAAGAGCTTCTTCGATGACTTCTGGGTTGATGTCAGCATTACCTCTTAAAGCGATATCTCTCTTTTGTAATTTATAGAAGTTGATATCGTGTTGTCTTCTTGCTTTTTCTTTGGTTTGTGGGTCGACAAAGAGTAATCTTTCAACGACTTCACCACCAATAATATCTTTTTCGATAATTTCTTCGGCATCAGAGACTTTAACCTTAGTATATAAAGTTTCTTCTGGGAAAATCTTAACGAATGGTCCTTGTGAACAGAAACCGAAACATCCAACGATGTTAGCGGTGACTTTATCTTCGAGACCTTTTTCTTTAATGAGTTCTTGTAATCTGTCTAAGATGCCTTTTGAATCAGCACTTAAACAACCTGTACCACCACAGACAACGATAGCTCTTTTGCCATCTTGACCATGGAATTTTTTATCTAAACAAGAAGCACATTCTTTTTGTCTAGAAATTAGTTCTTCACTACTTTTAATTTTGACCATGAGAATTATGCCTCCTTTGCGCGGTATTGATTAATAATACCTTCGACTTGTTTGACTTCCACCATTGGGAACACTTTACCACTGATGGATACTGCAGGAGCGATTGCACATGCACCAACACAACGTAAGACGTCTAATGTGAATAAGCCATCTTCTGTGGTTTCTCCTGGTTTGATTCCTAATAATTCGCCAAATTTATCTAAAACTAATTGGCTTCCTTTGACGTAACACGCTGTTCCTAAGCAAACACCGATTACGTACTTTCCTTTTGGTGTTAACGAGAAGAAGGAGTAGAAAGTAACAACACCATAAATCTCACTGACTGGTACACCGGTCAATGAGGAAACGAGCTCTTGGACTTCTAGAGGGATATATCCGTATTCCCTTTGGATGTCGGAGAGGATCATCATGAGTGGAGTTTCTTCGTCCTTATAACGGTTAACGATCTCTGTAATTTGTTTAACAGCACTTTCCTGTAAATGCGCCATAAACATCCTCCTTGGCTATAGCCGTATTTGTAAGAATATTTTATAAAAAATATAGGCTTACTATCAATAGTAAGATAAATAAAAATGAGTTAGATATGACTAACTACATTTGGGACACAACTAAATTTTATATAGTAAATTTAGACTTATTTATGCGCTTTAAAGAACTCGATTATTTGATCGAATAAATTATAATTTATCTCGCTAAATTCGTGATTGTTTATGTTTAGACATAAAGCATTCTTTTCTTCTACTAGTTTTTCCTTATCTTTTTTATATTCTTTTTTGACTAATTTGGCACTTTTTTCGAACGATTCTTGTAGCTCGTTTGCGTGGTCAGAAAATAGAATCGAATTATGCTTAGATTGGCTTCCAGTTCCAAAATAAAATTGTAGGTTTTTATTTTTCATCTCATCTCGATGAGAGATTAAGGACTGTAAATCAAAGTCGATTACTTCATCTTCTAATCCGTGAGCGATAAAGGTTGGAACCTTTGATGAGTTAACGCCTTGTAAACCAGAATAGTTACAATATTTTCCAAATAACTTCTTTTGATAGCTGTCTAGGAAATCTTTTGAGACGCCTTGATTAGCAAACTCACCAGCGTATTGAGTTCCCTTTTCTAATAGTAAGGTGTAGCCATTATTTGGGGCCGCGATTGCTGCACAGGCTTTAATATGCTTTTTAAGCGAAAGGACTGCACTAACTGCGTAGCCACCACAAGAATGACCGAGAAGATATAAATTAAGCTTTTTGAACTTCTTATTATTTTGAATGAAATTTATGACATAATCGCAATCGACTAGCCACTGACAAAAACCAATTGTCCCTTTTCCGGTGGAGTCATAAGTTCCAGTCATGTCATAAGTAAGAACCGAATATCCTTTTTGTACTAGATAAGCAATAACTGGTAAGAAATCATCCGCTCCTGCATGGAAACCATGAGCTAATAAAATAAGGTCCTTTGAAGAGGCATTTTCATAAAAATAGGCCCGCAGTGTTGCGTCTTTGCTCTTAATATGCATTTTTTCACGAGGCAAAAATGACTCGAAATCTTTGTAATTTATGAGTCCAGGAGTGACATTATAATCAGGCCTTTCATAACGACCAAAAAATGAATCATAGACTTTTCTGGCTACAATGTTCGCGGCAATTTTAGCACCCGCAATTGCGATAGGTTTAAGAATCTTTTTAGTTTTCTCGTCCATATTTTTCGATATATTCACTCATTGTTAAGAATTGATATTTTTCTTCATTCATCCAGTTGATGATTTGATCAATTTTATTCAAGTAAATATCTCTTCCTCTTTTAAGATATAACTTTTTAAGGAAGTTAACATTATAATTTGGTAAATCACCTTTGTGAATTTCAAAAGGATGGATGTATAAGATATAGGAGTCTTTTTTCTTAATATGTCTTTTGATTTTTGGTCCAATAATTTTCCAAGGAATAAGACGGACAAAACCTCCACCAGAAATATTTAACTTAAATAATGGGGTTCTCGCTAAAACAAAGTCGTAGAACTTTCCATTTTGATAAACTAAATCATTGAGTTTTGTATATTCTTTCTTACTTGGCGCAAATCTTACAGAATCATACTTAAATCCATCTTCTTCGATGACCGATTGATGTTTTTTCTTACTAACAAATTCTGGGAAGCGGTTGCCAACCATATCAATTCCTAGTTCGTCTTTAATAATTTGTTTAGCTTCTTTTACCGATGCATCAAATTCCTCGCTACTAAGTTTTTTAACTTTGACGTGATGTAAACAGTGTAAAGCAATTTCATGACCACTTTTAATTGCTTCTAAAAGAAAGACTTTGCAACGTGGAAGAAAGTCAACGGTGACAAAAAATGTCGCTTTGATATTTCTCTCATTTAAAAAATCGAGGAACTTTTTGATTTCCTCAGCACAATCATATTTATCATCAGATGGGATGTTCTTTTTCTTTAAGCATGTCGTATCATAATATGATTCGACATCCATTGTAATAAAGGCTACTTTATTCATCGAATAGTTCCTTTACAAACTCTTTAATCGTCGCATCATATTTTTCTGGAGCGTTGATTCTCACATGTGAATGAACTCCATGATCGAACCACACGAGTTTTTTATTCTTGCTTCCACATGTATCAAATAAAATTTGTGATTTTTCAGGTTTAGCAAAAATATCTTCTTTACTATAAATAAATAAGATTGGTTTATTTAGTTTTCCAATATATTTGATAGGGCCATATTTCTTAGGTCTTTTATGGGCCACTAAAGTGATTAAACCCATAACAATCATTAAGAAAGGAAAGACGGGTTTATTTCTTTTGATAAGTTGATTTTTGAATAATTCATCGAAAGATATATACATTCCATCGGCGATTAAACCCGCTAAATAGTCTGGACAATCTTCACTAGTTAAAGCATATAATCCAGTCGCAGAGCCGATACAGATGCCATGGACAATGACTTTATTTTGGTTTAAAGCTTCATGTAAATATTTAGACCAGGCAATAATATCACGATATTCTTTTAAACCAATCGTGTTATAACGTCCTTCAGAAAGACCATGTGAACGGTTGTCAATCGCTAAAACGTTAAAACCAGCTTGTTTATATGGGTCAGAAAAATAATATGAATAGGTTCCCGCTTCCATTCTTCCAGGAATAATTATGACAGTGCGGTCAAACCCAAAATCAAAGAACTCACCAACAAGGTTAAAACCATCGCTTTTGATTTTAACTCGGGTACGATATTTTTCGTTTTCTTCACCCCAGACATTACCCTCATCAAACATTTGTTGTTGTTCAGGATCATCCCAAGATAAACTTCTATCCCATTTGCCTTTTTTATTCCTAACAAATAAGACTTCGAAAAGGATAAAAGAGATAAGAAATGGAGGGAAAATAACAAATAAAATAATGAAGCCTAAGACTCCCAAAAGGATATATAACCAGAGCATTAGATTATACCAATAAGAGCGTCATAGACACGCTCCCCACCTTCAATAAATTGAACCTCAAGATGAGAGAATTCATCATCGATTAATTCTTGTATTTCTTCTTCGAATTCGTCAGCAAAACCTTCACCTTTTAAAATAATTAAGGCAATTCTGTCTTCAATATCTTCTACTTTTAAAAGTGCTTTCTTAAGCGACTCAATCGCAGTCTTTTCACTAGCGACAACCTCGCCATTGATGACTGTAATTTTGTCACCAATATGACATTCGATATCTTTGGTTTTGTATTCTTTAGCAGCGCTAGCAACAGAGATAGAAATGATGCCGTTTTTGCCTTCATCCATCGCTTTAATTCTAGCGTCATTCTTTTCATCTGGAATGTCCATCGCTAAGGCATAATAACCTTCTAAAACAGTCTTGGATTTGATGATAGTGACATTATTAGCTTTTGCCATTTCAATCGCCTGATGAGCAGCTTCAAAAATGTTTGGATTGTTTGGTAAGATAACCACATCATCCGCATCGATAATTTCTAAGGCATCGACGAATTCTTGGCTCGATGTGTTCATTGTTTGTCCACCTTGGATAACGATATCGACACCCATCGATTTATATAATTCTTCTACACCTTCCCCATCCACAACAGCGATGATGCCTAAGTTTTTATGAGGAAGCTTTTCTTTTTTCTTGCTGACATATTCGTTATGTTGGAGTTGCATGTTTTCGAGTTTGAAAGCAACAAATTCACCATATTGTCTTGCTAAAGTGATAATCACTGATGGATTAAAGGTATGGATATGGACTTTAACGATTGTTCCTTCTTGAAGACACACCAAAGAATTTCCTTGTGGCTTTAGCATTTCAATAAAGGCTTCAAGATTAAAAGTCTTTTGAAATTTCTTCGCATTCATTAATTGGAGTAGAAACTCCATGCAGTATCCTTTTTCAAATTTGGAGTCAACACCGAAATATGATTTTTGTTCTTTCTTTTGTTCGACTTCAACAACCACATTTTCATAAGTGATTCTGACTCCAGTTATACAATTATACATGCCTTCAATAATTGTGATATATCCTTTTGCACCACTATCGAGAACACCAGCGTCTTTTAGATCTTTTAATAATTCTGGGGTTCTTTCTAGGCTCTTATTCATCTCCGCTAAATAGATGGAGAAAAATGTTTTAAAAGATATATCGCCATAGATTTGGTTTTTGATATTTTCAATACCTTCTCTAGCTACAGTTAAGATTGTTCCTTCTACAGGATTAACCACCGCAGCGTAGGCAGTTCTATAACCTCGAATTAACGCCTCTTTCATCTCTCTAGGATTAGCGATACTATCTCTTGCTAAAGCAAGATAAATGCCTTTGAAAAGTTGAGATAAAATAACGCCTGAATTTCCTCTTGCACCAAGAAGCATACCAGCAGATAAATCTTTAAGATACGAACCTAAGTGTTCATTTGGGGCAGCATTCTTATATCCGTTTTCCAAAGTTAAACGCATGTTTGTTCCAGTGTCACCATCAGCAACAGGAAAAACATTCATCGCGTTAATTTCTTTTTCGTGATTACAGAGATTATTTAGTCCATTGAGGACCATTTCTCTGAAGAGATTGCCGTTAATTCGATTCTTTAAATTCATGATGTTAATATTTTCTAATTAAAATTAGATTATTCTCCTAAGTTAGCAACGATATCGTTAAAGGCTGCAGTTTCTTCCACTAAACCTTTAGAGATAGGTTTGCCATAATAGTAGGCTGCCATTAAGCCTGGGCCAACATTGATGCTACAGTTGGAATAGACATCATTAACGTAGACTGCTTTTGGATGGAAGCGATCTTCAATCATTTGTTTAAAGACTTCTGCTTGTTTATGTCTATTAGTAGTAGCGATGAAGATGATTTGCTCTTCAGGGTTAATGATGTGTCTAGCGATATATTCGATAAGAATCTTATAGGTTTGTTTTTCGCCTTTACCCTTACCGATAACAGTGGTTAAACCATTATAGTCAAATTCGCCGACAGGTTTGACACCCACTAAAGTACCAAAGAAGGCTTTTGCGTGAGTTAATCTGCCCTTCTTAGCGACGAATGATAAATCATCCATCCAACCAGTTTGGTGGAAGCGGTTCTTATTTTCTTCTAACCAGTTTGTGGTTTCTTCTAATGATTTACCTTCTTTTCTTAAGTTAGCAGCGTAGACCGCCATTAAACCATAACCTGGGCCAAAACGAAGTGAATCAATAACCTTGATTTGTGATTCATATTCTGGATGTTCTTTTGCGATTTCTTCTTTGGCTTTGGTCATGAAATCATATGTACCACTGATACCAGTGGAGATAGCCATAGCTAAAACGCCTTCACCTTTTTCTAAATGTTTTAAGAAAGCCTCTTTACATTCTTGAACATTTGGTGGAGAGGTTTTAAATCCATCTGGATCTTTCTTTAATTCTTTGTAAAATTGGTCTCTATCAATGCCTTCCCAGCTATGGAAAGAAATGTGTTCTTTTCCATCAGGTGTGGCATAGTGTCCTAAAATGACTTCGATATCATATTCTTTTTGATATTCAAGTGATAAGTCACAAGTTGTATCAGGCATAATTGCGAATTTCTTTGCCATCTATCTATTCTCCTCAAAAAATTTAAACATTTTATTAAATGCCTCATCTCCACCATAGTTTAAGGCTAAGGTATGAGTGGCATCCTTAATTAGCAGCTCTTCTTTTAAAGAAGCGCAAGTATTATAATTATCTGCTAAAAAGTTTTCGCTGACAACAACATCTGCAGTTCCTTGGATAAAAAGTGTCGGTATTTTATTTTGTTTAAGTGATACAGTTGTATCAAAATCATCAAATTCTACCTTAGCTAAGTGTTTCGCGTAATACTCAACACCAGGCATGAATAATTTAGAAGGGATTTTCTTAGTAGATAAGATATGGTTAATAAGTTTTCTAAAGGTTGTAAAAGCACAATCGACCGCTAGAGCTTTAACTTTTTTAAAGGTGATTTTATTACTAGCGAGACATACAGACGTTCCACCCATCGATGAACCATATAAATAGATATTTTCAACGCCATCCATCTTATCGACCAATTCAACCCATCTTAAGACATCTTCTTGTTCGTATTTACCATACGTGATGTATTTCCCTTCACTTAAAGAATGGGCTCTTTGGTCAACAATCAAAACATTATAGCCATGTTCTAAACACTTTTTTGCATGAATACTAAATGTGTTTAATGCATTAACGTGAACACCGTGGAAAAAGATAATCGTGTCTTTAGAATTTTGGTTATAAAAATAGCCATGTAACTTTAGTTCGTCTTTAGAAATAACAGTTAAAATTTTATGCTCTTTATTTTCTAATTCGTGTCGAATATCAAACATATCCTGCCTAAATCGGTCATAATTATGGTCTTGTTTAAGTCTTTCATCGATTTCACTAATTTTGAATCTAGCGAAGAATCTGGTGAAGATATAATAGATGATTGAAAAGTGTGAGATAAGAAATCCCACAAGAAGTACACCGATAACAATAAGAACAATTACCCAAGGTTCCATAACTACTTCTTCTTACCCTCACAAATTACTTCTAATTGATGCTCAACCTCTTGAAGATGGTTAACTACTTCTTCCACTTCTTTGCTATTAATCATCTTGCCTTTAACGAAATCACGGACGTTAATTGGTTCGCCCACTCCTAAAACTATACGGCTATAGAAATGTTCTCTTCTTTTTAAGTAAACTGGAACGATTGGCTTATTACTACGGAAAGCCATTAAAACCATTCCACCTTTAAAGGCATTAATCCCTTCTTTATCAATATTGACATGTCCTTCTGGGAACATAGTGACAAGTTCTTCGTTATTTAAATGAGTAGTGATTTCTTTTAAAGACGCTATTGAAAAGTTTTCACGATTGATTTCGATACACATAAAGACTTTAGTGAACAGCCATCTTTTTACCCTGCCTTGAAATAAATCAGACATGGCAATGAAATGATGTCTTCTTTTCCAATAGGAAAGCATTAAATACATTGGGTCATATAAAGAGATATGATTAGAAATCATTAGTGCTCCACCTTTGACGGATTTCTTAGCTTCTTTAGTTAGATAATATTTTTTAGGCCTAAACCAAAGTAAACCAGGAGCGCCTAACACCCTGATGATATCAAATAGCAGATATTTAAATGAAAACACTTTACCTTTGCTCATCTAGTTTTTGTCCTAATTCAATAATCTTTTCTCTTAGTAATTTAGTGATTCTATCAATGTTTTCTTTTTCCGATAACGATTCATCAATATAATCACTAACATTGATAGGATTACCTATCATAACACGAACACGACTTTTTTTAAAATAAACTCCACTTGTATAAACTGGAATAATCACTTTTTCACTTAATAAGGCGAGTTGGGTCACACTCTCTTTAAATGGGAGGGGTCTTTCTTCTTCTGGAAGAGGAAGACGGCTTTCTGGGAATATACCCACCACTCCGCCTTTTCTTAATATTTCGTTGCTCTTATCAATGAATGATAAGTCATGAGTCTCTCTATTGACATAAATACCACCCATCATTTTAAGGAATAAACCAAGTACTTTCTTTTTATAAAGAACTTCCGCCATTTGGAAACGTAATGTGCGCGAGAAAAATACGAATAACCATATCGCATAATCCCAAACCGAAGTATGGTTAGAAACAATAATCGCTGGCCCTTTTATCTTTCGAGATTGTTTAGCTTTATCAACATAAAAAACTTTAGTCCTGAAAACGATTAATTGGACTAGCCATCCTGTTATCTTAACAAACCAGTTGAAGAAGTTAATCATAATCTCTCCTTCACATATTGGGAGATATCTTGGATGGTAGTTAAAGGTTTCTCGCTATCGCTAAGAGAGGCGTTATATGTTTCTTGGATCTCCGCCATCATTACCGCATAATCGATACTTGTTCCACCGATATCTAAAAAGAAATCAGTGTCCATATGGATATCGTTAATATTTCTATTCATCGTTTTAGCGAATAGCTCTCTAATTTTATTAGAGATTTCATCTTTAAACTCATCTTTATTTAGTTTTGGGACATATAGAGTTAAAGCATTACTATAATATTTTTCTTCTAACTTTTTACGGTTAATCTTAAACTCATCTTCCCCAATAAAAGGTTCACTAACTAACACCACTTTGCCAATTTGACTATTTAAGTTATGCTCAGTGATTTTAATTACTAAATCTTTGGTTAATTGATTTGCATCTTCTGCGGATAAGTATTTACTTATAGAGACTAATAAGATAGGTAAAGAATTATCTCTGCCATTGATAAGGCATAAAGAAATAACGTTATCAATCATTAGTTTTTCTTCGATGATATTTGGATTGAGATTCTCTCCGGTAATGGAAACCACTAAATCGTCTTGTCTACCTTGTAGATAATATCTATCACCATCTTTATAAGCTAAATCATGGGTCAAGAAAGGTTCATCTTTTCTTTTATGAATCTCTTCGTTTTCAATGATATATTTTGCTAAAGTATCTCCTTTAACAAGGAGTTCTCCGTTCTCATTTATTGAATATTCTAATCCTGGTAATGGTTTACCGATTGAAGCAGAATTAAGGGTTTTATGATTTTCTGATAACTCCACTGAAGTGATACCAATTTCGCTCATCCCATAGCCATTAGATAAGTGATAACCAATCGAGTTAAAGAAAGTCAAAACTTTCTTATCGATCATGCTTCCACCAGTAATCATATAGTTAACACTTTCACCGAATAGTTGTTCTCTAACTTGCTTAAAAGCGTATTTAGTAATGAGTTTGCCAATAAGTGGCTTACTCGCTAATTTCATTCCTTTAAGGAATTTATTATAGGTTTTGTCCCCTTTGTTTTTGATTTCTCTTATCGCTGCGTCATATGTCTTTTGCCAGAATAATGGAACCGCAAAAATATGGGTAACATGGTGTCTTCTAATCGTATTTTGGATAGTTAATGGATTTAAATCATTAAGCTTAACAAATGTTCTAGCAAAAAAACCAAACCACAAGTAATTAGCAACAAACCCAAAGATATGATAGAAAGGAAGAAACGCTAATAACTTTAGTTCACCATCATAAAACTTCTGCACTCTTTTACTAGAAAGGATGATTTCTTTACTTTGTAAAAGTATCTTAATAATCTCTTCAGCGGAATAAGCGCAAATCTTGATGTTTTCCGAAGTACCACTAGACATCACGAATAGTTCTTCACCAAATTTGGTATTCACTTCTTGGTCATTCTCTTTATATAAGTCACTTTCTAATAAAGTTGGGCATGAAAAGATTTTACCTTTAGAGATAATTCCCGCGGCGTTAGTGATATCTAAAGCGTATTCTAAAGAATCATCACTAAGTCTCATATTGAGAAGTAATGGCCTAAATCCACACATTAAAATAGCCCAGAATGTTTCAATCCAAGTATGGCTATTATCGAGATATAAACCGATTACTGAATCATATTCAGCACCTGGATATTTGGCTTTGATATTTTTAGCGATGATACTTACATTAGCCTTACATTCACCATATGTATATCTTTTAATCCTAAAGCCTGTATTCTCTTCAAATAAAATATTTGGTTCATTTTCAAACATCATATTAAAGAGAGAATCAAAACTTCTATCTAAGTTAGATAGTCTAGAAAGCTTATCTTCTATATATGGTTTGATAGAACTAAATTGACCTAAATTCGTGTATTTCATAGCGATACTTTACAAGTATATCACAAAAACATAAAAGTAAAACGTCTTAGAAAATAAGGAGGTAATCACTAAGACGTTAAAGGGGGATTGCATTTAAAAAGAAACAAATGCATGAATGCGGTCAAAAAAATGATCGCTAAATTATTCAAAAAATTCTATGAACATGGAAAATTATATAATACATTTAAACTATTTTCATAAATAAATTTTTGCTTTATATTTAAAGCATGGTGAAGCAAAAAATTATATTAGATTCTGACCCAGGACACGATGACGCTTTTGCGATACTTCTTGCCTGCTATTCAGATAAGTTAGATCTTGCCGGTGTTTCTTCTTGTTCAGGAAATCAAACTATCGAGAAAACTAGTAAGAACGCCTTAAACCTAGTTAACTATTTCAATCGTTCTGATATTAAAGTCGCTAAAGGCAGTCCTAGACCAATCAAAAGAGAACCAAGGATATGTGCAGAGATACATGGAGAAAGTGGCTTAGATGGTTTTACTTTTCCAAAATATAAAGAAGAATATAACGAGAAAAATGCGACTGATTTTTTAGTCGATATTATAAATAATAATAAAGATATAGTGATGGTCACTACTGGACCGATGACTAATCTCGGTTTAGCCATCTTAAAAGATAGGAATATTTTGAAAAACATCAAAGAGATTGTCTTTATGGGCGGTTCCACAAAAGAAGGCAATGTCACCCCTGCCGCTGAGTTCAACATTTTAGTGGATCCGGAAGCCGCAGACATTGTCATGAATTCTGGAGTTCCAATTAGAATGCTTGGTTTAGATGTGACAAGAAAAGTATTAGTAACCGATGAAGTTTTAAATAGAGCAAGACAAATCAAAACTAAAGGTGGAGAACTATTTGTCAAACTGATGGAAGTCTTTAATAAAAACCAAAGAGACTATTTTGGTTTAGAAGCTGGCCCACTTCATGATCCCGCCACAATCGTCGCTATCATCAATCCTGATGTATTTACTTGGCAAGATATGAATGTCAAGGTTGATACTTCTGATACCGATGAAACAGGTAGAACAATCTGCGCATCAAAAGAACCTCATAATGTTAAAGTTGCAATCGAAGTTAATGTCGAAGCATATTGGCAAGAAATATTTAAGCACCTGGAGAAATGTATATGAGTAAAAGAATACTAGTCATCGGCAGTGTCGCCATTGACACCACTATCTTTACCAAGAATCTTCCAAAAGCAGGAGTCACCACTCTCGCTGATAGTTATATGGTTAATGTAGGAGGAAAAGGTGCTAATCAAGCTTCCGCCAGTAAGTTTTTAGGTGGAGATGTTTCTTTTATCGGTGCAGTTGGTAAAGACGCTAACGGGGAAATGGTTAAAAAGTTATTAAAAGAGATTGGCTTAAAAGCGTATATCAAAGACAGTGACAAACCTACAGGTGTTGCCTTTATCATGTTAGAAGAAAATACTGGGGAAAATAGAATTCTCATCATTCAAGGCGCTAATACAGATATCACTCCAGAAGATATTGATAAGCATTCCGACCTATTTAGAGAAGGCGATATTTTACTCACCCAATTCGAAAATTCGGTTGAAACAGTAGAACACGTTATTAAGAAAGCACACGATAATAAAATGCTTGTTATTGTCAATCCAGCACCATATAAAAAGATTAGCGATGACTACTTTAAATACATCGATTATTTAGT
>JAILBR010000026.1 GCA_024680795.1 Bacilli bacterium
CGCTTTTATTCTTTTCATGCACGACTATTATGCATTTTTATTATGTATTTGGCAAATCAAACATTCTTAGAATGATTGAAAACGCAAGACAATATCGATACAATTATCGCATGAAATATTTTGTATTCTCGATTGATGACGGAACAATTTACGACAAAAAAACTATAGAAATATTTAATCGTTTTGGGATTCGCGCAACATTCAATCTCAATAGCGGTCTTCAAGACTTTGTATGGTATAACGAAGGTAGGCCAGTTGAAAGACTAAAACTATGGGAAAACCGCGAAATATACGCTAATCATGAGGTTGCCAGCCATTCTTTGACCCATCCACACCTTACAATGTGCCCGGATTATATAGTCGAAGATGAGGTTAAAAGCGATATCTCGAATTTATCACAAATATTCGAAAGAGAAATTGTCACTTTTGCCTTTCCATTTGAGGATTTTGATGACAGATGTATCGATATTATTAGATGGTCCACAAATGTTAGGTGTATTAGAACATCGAAACTAGACGAAAGTTTTTCTTTTCCTGTCGATCGATATCATATCAATATCACCACTTGGCAGATTGATGTTGCTCTTGAGCTAGTAGATAAATTCATAAAAGACGATAAGGCTGAGCTATTTGTATTTGTTGCTCACTCGTATGATTTTGAATTTGGAAATTCCTTTAGTAAACTAGAAGAACTATGTAAAATAGTCACTTCTCATGATGATATTAAAATCATCACCATGTCAGAATTAGCAAAGAAGATTGAGGAAAGACAATGAGAAAACATATTGCTAGGGCAGTAATTGAATTTTTACTTGTAGTTGGTGGTGTTACTGGTAGCGATATTACTCAAGGTCAATCTGGTGGAGCGTGTATATATGTTGATAATAACACTCAAAACGCATATGCCAGAGGAATTGTTTCAGGCATAGACGCAAATAATGAGTATAATATTATTACAAAGGTTAACAAAATAAATTATAATTTATTAACCGATTTGGTTGCTGAGGTGATTTAAATGAAGAAATTTTTTGTTGCTTTAATACCAGTAATAATGCTTGTTTCTTCATGCACCTCGAATGTGACTCCACCAAGAGAAGATCCAGATTATGTTTTATCCAAAAAGGGATATCTTGGAAGCATTAAAGATAAGTCGGATTATGAAAGTAATTTAAGAATTGCTTCGGTTGCGTGCAAAGACGCTGAGTTAAGATTAGGTGGATTTTATAAACCATATTTGCAATATAACGAAATAGTACGTTCCACTTATATTAATCTAGACAAAAATGGAGTTTATGGCCTTAGATACGCTGTAAACACCCGTGAATATATAAAAGGCGAGATAATTCAAAAAATCAAAAACAACCCATTAATCAAAACTAGAAATGACTTGATTTCAGCAATGAAACAAGAAGGTCTAGAGACGATTGATGAAATGACCATTTTTTCAAATAAAGAAGATTATTCTCTTGCCAATTTCAACAGCAGAGGCCTCCTAAAATTGAATATAGATGACGAATTTGAACTCGATTTAGCTAAAGACATTAAAGTAGAAGCAGATGGGAAAATAATCGTCGAATTAGGTGATAATTACTGTTATGATTCTGATTGCCAACCAGTTAGAAAAATTAGCTCGAATGATTTTAAAAATCAGTTCTTAAACCCACCTGGTGATTTCTATGACACCATTATTGATTTTGAAATAATAGACGACAACAACTTCAGTTTCTATTTCGGATATGGTCCAAACAATTATTTAAAAAAGATTCACAAATTTTTAAATAATCCACGACTCTATATTTTATATAGCGACAATGCATATAAAAAAATAGGGACTGAATTTGGTGAGATATGGCAAGCTCAAAAAGAAGGAATAATTGGTTCGGTAAACTATGTAACAATTCAAGATAAATATAACGGGAATAAAGTTTCTGAACCAGCCAACAATCAAGATGATTATTATTACGAAATAGAAGATAAACAGTATAGTTACAGCATTTCTTTAAAGCCAAATGAAGAAGATGAACATTACACAAAAGCAATAAATAACGCTAAGTTTCGTATGTCCGTATTATCTTCTCTCTTAAGAGAAGACTTTTTGAATCTTTGCAATAATATGTACTCCCCACATTCACAATATAAATTAAAGACTGATAATTTGTCTAGATGTGACAAGACATCAACATTGAATTCGGATGTCACTATTTCTGAAAACGTATATAAAGCCGGACAAAACTATAACGACATAGTTAACTCATATTCGATTAAAGATGATGGCGTTACAGCTGCGACTGAGTATTTTGAAGAAGCAAAAAAAGAATTAGGAACAAGCTTTTTTAAAACCCCAATATGTTTTAGATTCAATCTTTTAAATAATGCTCCAGAGGGCACAAAATCATATGTTCAAGCCTACTATAACTGGATGAAGTCATCTTTTGAGAAAGTGTTTGGTGAATCTGTAACACTTCAAATTGAAAACAAACAAGCCATAGACCGCTATGATTTGCTGCCAATATATGTCTTAAACAATGCATATACAGATGATTATTTAGTTAATGTTGTAAAAGTAATCAGGGTACTTTAAAATTTATTTTACTTTACAAAGTAAGCGATAACTTATAAACTTTATTTTGCTGTAGGCAAAGAAAGAGAAAATAATATGGGAAAAAATAACAAACCAAAAAAGTTAAAAAAACAAAGAGCGCAAATGTCGCCTCAAGCTAAAAGAAATTTAATCAATGTCTTCAAAGGCATCATCTCTAATCAATCTTGTGTCGATGGTGGTAAAGAAGCCCCATGGTGGATTGCCGTTATTTTCTTATTGATTTCAGTTTGCTTACCAATTATCCCTATCACAGTCAATTACAGCAAAGCCTATGGTAGTTCTATCATTTCTTCATATAACTACAATATTGATAGAGGCGTTGAGAAAACATTCGAAACCCTAAAAGCAGACGGATATACATTTAATGTATCTGGTGGCACAATGAGTTTCAACAAACCAGTTAGCACTGAACCAGTTGCCACCGATATCATTCATGATAGCAGCAGAAGCACAACTGAAATCCCAGATTATCAATACTATAACTTCATGGTTTATATCACCGAAAAAACTGGAAACGAATTATCTAACTTTGTTAATGTTCTTGATCAAACAAAATATGAAGTCGGAACTTTAAATAAATATGATGAAGCTAAAAAAGCTGAATACGATGAAAAAGGTACAAAGTTCTACACTCCAAGCTTCTTAATTCTCACACCAAGCACAATGGCAATGGCAGTTTATAAATATGAAACCACCACAAGAGCGGGTTCAACATATGGTGGCTTAGATTGGAATAACACCAAAGATGGTGACCTTATCGCAAGAGTTCTTACTGTTGATGCTGAATTAATAGGTGCTGCTAAAACAAAAGTAATCTTAACAAACTGGAAAGTCGTTTTAGATGAAACATATATCTCTCAAAAGAATGAAACAACACTCAAGATGTCATTTATCTACTTAGGTGTCTACGCTGGTCTTATCTTGTTCTTAGGACTTATGGTCTTCATTCTTACTAGAGGAAAGAATAGCGTTTACCGCTATCTCAACGTCTGGACATGTCAAAAGATTGTTTGGTGGGCAGCGTTCACCCCAGCCGTCTTAGGTATGATTCTTGGATTCGTAATGCCAACAAATATGATTGGTCAAATGGCGTTCATCGTCCTAATGTCACTAAGAGTGATGTGGATGAGCATGCGTCAATTAAGACCTGTTCAATAACAAGGGAGATTATACTCCCTTTTATTTTACGGAGGAAAACATAATGGAAGCATTAGAAGCCATTTTAACAAGAAAGTCAGTTAGACAATTTGCGGATAAAGAAGTCGAGCAAGAAAAGATTGATATCTTAATGAAAGCAGCGATGTCCGCGCCAAGCGCAATAAATAAACAGCCTTGGGTCTTTTATGTCATCAAAAGCGAAGAGAAAAAGGCAGAGGTAAACAAATATGTTACCTTTGGTAAATATAAGAGCCCAATCATTATTATTCCATGCACAAATAGCTTAAACGCAATCCCACTTGCCCATGATTTAATGTATTGCGATTTAGGGGCTGCTACTGAAAATATCTTATTAGCCGCTCATTCTTTAGGCTTAGGTGGAGTGTGGTGCGCGGTTTATCCTAGAAAAGAAAATATGAAAAAAATCGCCAAAGCGATTGGTGCTCCATTAGGTGTTATGCCTTATGCTGCTTTATATATTGGCTATCCTAGTGAAGATGATAAATCTAAAGTAAAGGATAAATATAAAGAGAAAAACGTTAAGGTTATTTAATCACCATAGTCACTGCCACGTGATTTGTCTTCAACAAAGATCTGAAGCGGATCAGTGATATCAGTAATCTCTAAAATAACATATCCTTCAATCTCGAAAGTATTTGTTTCAAAGTCACCTATAAAGATGACTTTTTTATTTCTTCTCACTCTCTCTAATAGTGATTCAATAATCAAAGGGTATTTATCTTTATGTCTTTCTTTAAAACCTAAAAGCTGAGTGTAGAAAATCGGTTCAATATAAAAGTCGCTACCATCTTCTAACTCATAATGAGGAATAAATGGGTTGTTCTTATCTGGTACTTCTTTTAGGTATTTAAATTCTTCAATAATCATTTGTGGTAAGTCTCGTTATTAATAATTTTAAATGCTCGATATATTTGTTCAAGTAATATTAATCTAGTCATCTGATGAAGGAATGTAAATTTGGATAAAGATAAGGAATCATTCACTCTTTCTTTGAGTTTATCGCTTAGGCCATAACTGCCGCCGATGACGAAAGAAACTTGGCTTCCATTATCTTCTATTTTTTTCATTAAATATTCGCTAAACGCGACAGAGTCCAGCTCTTTTTTGTTTAAGTCGAGTCCAATAAGGTATTCGGAAGGCTTTAAAATTTTGAGTACTCTATCACCTTCGATATCTTTTGCTTTAGTGATTTCCGCTTCGCCTGGACGCTCACTTATTGGCTCATCTTTAAGTTCAATAACTTCAATTTTGCAATACGGATTAATGCGTTTAAGATATTCATCGCATCCGGTTTTATAAAAGTCTTTAATCTTTCCTATCGCATAGATCTTAATCTTCATAATGACCTCCGATAGTGTGTTCCCACTGTTTAGCGCATCTTACTTTATACCTATTTATATCTTTATGCGCGTATCTAAAGACTTTTTCATAGGCCGCTAAAGCCAGTTCTGGAGTGTTGGCCTCTTCTGATAGGTGCGCTAATATGATTTCTTTAGTCCTATTACCAATTATTTCTATACATGCAAAAGCACTGTCCTCGTTACATAGGTGCCCAACATCAGACATTATTCTTTGCTTTACTTCCATTGGACGATTAGTTCTTAAAAGCATTTGAATATCGTGATTACTTTCAATAATTAAATAATCTGGGTTTTTGATTAAAGGAAGATTTCTAGTTAAAAATTTACCAGTATCAGTCATATACACTAGTTTTTCATCTTCATCTTCAAATACATATCCACATGGATTAACAGCATCATGAGATACCATAAAAGGAGTTATTCTTACTCCATTTATTTCCATGGTTTTGCCTTCTTCAATTACATTGCTTAAAGAAGTTGGTAAAGTTCCATATAAAGCGTATTGTTTTTTAGGTGAAACAGTTTTTAATCCGCGGTAATGATCAGCGTGATTATGAGTGATGAATAAGGCATCGATATCTTTTGTGGTTTTATTAAATATCTCTAATTCTTTTTCTAGCTCTTTAGCAGGAATTCCAAGGTCAATTAAAAAGATGTTTTCTTTTGTGAATACCAAGGTAGCGTTTCCTTTAGAACCACTAGCGATTACATCAAAAAACATCATATTTTAATATCTATATTAATCATCACCCGCGATGGCTTGCATTGCTTGCTCCCATTCAGCGGTTGGTTGATCAAATCTTACATAGTCTTTATAGAAGAATAATCTAGCGGTACCAACACCACCACTTCTATTCTTGGCCACAATAACTTCGGTATAAGAAGCATTACCAGGAATTTCTTTTCCCATTTCTTCTTCTTTTTGCTTTTTAGCAAGTTCAAATTTATCTTCGTTGGTGAGTTGACTGCCCTTCTTATTAGCAGCGTTACTTTGTCCACCTTTTTTAGCAGAATCATAGTAGTCACCACGATATAAGAGCATAACGATATCAGCGTCTTGTTCGATGTTACCAGAATCACGTAAGTCAGACATCATTGGACGTTTAGAATCTCTTTGCTCAACAGCACGAGAAAGTTGGCTAACAGCGATGACAGGGATATTTAAATCTCTCGCTAAAGCCTTCAAGGCTAAGGAAATACGTCTAACTTCTTCTTGTCTGTTATCAATGCCTCTACCTTTGCTAGCAATGGAGACCAAACCTAAGTAGTCAACAATGATTAAGCCAAGGTCAGGTTCATGAGCTTGTAATTTAGTGGATTTAGCGATGATATCATTAAGTTTAATGGAAGGAGTATCATCGATATAAATCTTACTATTAGCGATTTCTTTGATGCCGTTCATGACCTTTAATCGATCAGAGGCCGTCTTAATTCGACCAGAATTGATATCTTTAGCAGATACACAGCTACTGATAGCAACCATACGGTTGAAGAGTTGTTCTTTACTCATTTCAAGAGAGAAAATAGCGACAGCTTTCTTACTTCTGGTAGCAATACGATAAGCAAAGTTTAAACATAAAGCGGTTTTACCAACACTAGGACGAGCGGCAACAATAATCATTTCGCCACCTTTAAAGCCTTGTGTAATTTGGTTAATTCTATCGTAACCAGTAGAAATACCAATAACATCACTATCGGTATTAACATCTTGGAGCTTTTCTAAATCTTCTTTAATGATTGGAGCGATTTCGCTTGTGGTCATAAACGAAGAGATATGTCTCTTCGAGATGCTATCTTTAAATCTATTCTCACTATCGAGGATGAAATCATTAATATTTTCAATCTCTTCTTCTTTATATACGCGGTCGATATCTCTAATAGTAGAGAGCATCTTTCTTAAGACTGCATTATCTTGAACAATGCCGATATAGTGGGTAAGCGCACTACTAGCGACGACACGATTAGTACATTCGCCTAAATATTTAGCACCACCAACATTTTCCAATTCTTTTAAATTTTGTAATTCTTCAGCAACAGTTAAAACGTCGACATCAACGCCTCTCATTGCGAGTTCGCTAATGGAACGATAGATGACCTGGTGCTTTCCGAGATAAAAATCTTGCTCTTCAAGTGAGTTTAAAACATCGAGACAATAGTCTTTCTTAAGCATCGCGCTGCCAAGGACAATTCTTTCGGCTTCTTCGTTATATGGCAAGTCGCGAGTAACACGTTTTTTAACTGTTCTATTTTGACCTTGAGCCATATTACTTCCTTTCGCTGATGTGAACCTTGATTTCGCCAATTACTCCCTTATATAGCTCAATCTTCAAAACATATAATCCAAGCATATTCAAACTTTCAGGATTAACAAACTTTCTCTTGTCGATACGAATGTTATATTTGTTCAACAATTCTTCCTCAACTTGCTTTAAGGAAATAGATCCAAATGGGCGATTATCCTTGCCCACATTTAATGTAAATTCAAGGGTGATATCCTTAAGTTTAATAACTAGTTGTTCAGCTTCTTTCTTTTTATTTTCTTCAGCAATTCGGGCATTTTCTTTCTGAGTTGCTAAAATTTCTTTACTTTTGTTAGTCACAGGAACAGCGAGTCTATTCTTGATAAGATAGTTATTCGCATAGCCATCACTAACGTTCACAATTTGGTCTTTTTTGCCAACGTTTTTTACGTCTTTAAGTAGTATTACTTGCATATAAATTAGACTCCTTCCTTTTCTTTATTTACATCTGCTCTAGCATCTTTAGAGTAGGTTTGAATGACGTTTAATAAGACATCTTCAACTTCTTTAACATCGCTCTTCATGAAGTTAGCAGCAGCGGATGTGAAGTGGCCACCACCACCCATTTTTTCACATAATAATGAAACATTGATAAGGCCATCACTACGAGCAGAAATTTTGATTTCTCTACTGTTAATTTTACCAATAATGAACGAGGCGTGGATGCCCTTCATTGATAGACATGTATTGGCAGCTTTAGCGATTGTTGCAGAGTCATAAATCACATCTGGGTTAGCAATTGCGTAAACCACACCATATTCTGCAGTCTTCATATTTCTAACGATAGAGTTAACTTCGACATATTCTTCATAGTCATCTTTTAATAAGTCATCAGCCACACTGTTATTTGCACCGTATTCTTTAAGAATAGTGGACGATTCAAATGTTCTGATGCCAGTGTTATTACTCTTATAGAATTCACTATCAAGGAAGATACCCGCTAACATGATGGTTGCAAATGTTGATGGAATTTCAATACGTGGTGAAATAGAAGAGAACTTAATAAATTCAGTAATAATTTCACTCGCACTACTCGCGGATGGGTCAATATAGTCGAAAACAGGTGATTCGATATATTCTTCAGCTCTTCTATGATGGTCGATAACAACGATACGGTTGCTTCTATCAAGAAGTGCAGGTGCCATAACCATGTTAGGAATATGAACATCAACAACAATAATAAGTGTTGATGGGGTAACCATAGATAATGCTTCTTTACTAGAAACAACTAATTTTTCTAATTCATCTTTAGTGAATTGAGATGTGATGGCCGCTCTGGTCTTACTTTCAGTTGCTTTAAAGTCAACAACCAATGCAGAAGGAACATTAACACGATCACAAATCGCTTTAATACCTAAACAGCTTCCTAAAGCGTCCATATCCATCATTGTATGGCCCATAATTAAGACATTAGAAGCATTCTTAATCAAATTGATTAATGAGTCAGCAAGAACACGGACACGGACACGGTTACGTTTTTCTTGAGCTTCAGTCTTTCCACCATAGAATTCCATTTCACTACCGTAAACAGAAACGACAACCTGGTCACCACCTCTACTCATAGCAATAGATAATGATGCTGCCGCAAGTTCGTTAAGTTTAACGACATCTGGGAAGTCTCGTGCCAAACCAATAGAAAGAGTTAATGGAATATCTTCGCCAGCAGAAACTTCTCTAACTTTATCGATGATAGAGAAACGGTCCTCTTTCATCTTTTCATATGATTCATAGTTACACAAAATTGAGTAGTTATTATCTTTGAATCTTCTTAATAAGATTTTATAGTTTTTAGCGTAGTCAAAAATAATATTTTTAACCTTCGTAATTGTATCGTTATAGTCTTCATCACCTTTGATGACTTCATCATAGTTATCGATAGAAAGAATGCCAACGACAGGGGCCTGTGCTTTACTATAGGAATAAATTTGTTCGTAATCGGTATTATCTTTAAAAATCCAAAGTCCGGCTTCTAATAAAAATTTAACCTCAAAATTACGATTGTTAATTTTTAGCTTAACAACCGCATCACTTGATTTTTCTTTTAAATCAGCAAGGGCTGGTTGCCATTCGATAATATTATCATCGATGATATCGATATGTCTTTCTTTAAATAAATCGTTTGTCCAAATGACAACATCGTTTTCATCGGTGACCGCTAAACCAATCATTGCGAAGTTATAAGCTTCTTGAACGTCTTCACCAATGACTTCTGCAGCTTTTAAATCAGTATGGAATCTAAATGAGGTGATAGATAAAATCACAATCCAAAGAATAATGACATCGAATCCCACTAGTGATAAAGCGCCGATAGTGAGATATTCAGGTGTAGCGAGTACTTTGAAGTTGTATAGGTTGTTAAAATAGAACACGGAAAATACAACGATTCCTGCTAGTTCTATTAAGATAAAAATGTAAGCAATTAATTTAAGTAATCTGGTCTTCTTTTTCATAAGTATACTAATTATAAATAATTATCTTGTAAAATGCGATAAACATTGTAAAAAATTACTAATAGTAAAAAATAGACCTACTTATATATAAAGAATAATAGTAAAATAAATCAGTCATGAGAAACGCTGTTGTATTAATACCTAGTTATGAACCAGATGAAGAATTAATAAATGTGGTTAAGAGCCTTCATCAAGAAGATTTTCCTATACTTATAGTAAACGATGGATCTAGTAGTGACTTCGATCCTATCTTTAAATCTGTTGAAGAATATGTTCAATATGTCAAACAAGAGCCAAATAAAGGTAAAGGCGCAGCACTAAAATTAGGATTTGGTAAGATTGCAGAGTTATTCCCAGAAGCAAAGTATGTAATAACCGCTGATGGAGATGGTCAACATTCTACAAAAGATATCATTCGTGTATATGACGAGTTAAACAAAAGAGATGAATTGGTGTTTGGAGTTAGAAAATTTGATGAAAACACACCAGCAAAGAGCAAGCTTGGTAATGCCTGGAGTAGACTATCTCGTTCTATGCTCACAAAACAATATATTTCTGATGATCAATGTGGGCTTAGAGGTTTTCCAGTTCGATATTTAAAAGAATTAGAAGAGATGATGGGTTGGCGTTACGAATACGAAATGAACCAAATTACTCTTTTCCAATTGAAACATTATAAAATCTATACCATAGAAATTGAAACAATCTATCTCGAGAATAATTCAAAATCACATTTCTCACCATTTATTGATACATGTAAAATTCAAGGAGTCATCCTTTTACAATCACTTTTGTCCCTTATAGATTTATCACTTCTAGTCACACTCATTATTATCGAAATAGACTATGGTTTTAATCTATATGGATCAATTGCTATTGGCTATGCAGCAGTCTATTTATGGCACGCTATTTTAATGGCGGTCGTTTATCCTTCAAAAGCACCAAGAAGAAGAATGGCAATCGAGTTTGGATATATGCTTCTTAAGATGGGACTGGCATTATTGCTATTATTCATTTTCGTTGGTCTATTACACCTACCACACCAGATATTTGTACCGATAGTAGTTATTCCATTATCAGCGCTCAATACGATAATTCCACGAATCATAAATAGAATTAGAAACAGATAAAAAAATGCGGAATATTTGCTCAAATACCGCATTTTTTAGTTTTATTATCTTTTTTTGACGATTAATTTGTAATAGTCATCTGCTTCTTCCACAGCAACTATATCACAAGTGTCCTTGAAGATTTCAGCTTCTTCTTTTGGATTCTGCAATTTCCTCGAAACTTTGCCTGCTGTTCTCTTATGATGCTCATTTAATGTTGGCCTTCCTATATCATGAATGATAGCGAGATAACCTCCATTTTTTAAAAGTAGATTTACCCTATTTTTGAATCCATCAACATCCATAAAATGAGGGTAAGCATCAAAGCAGATTATATAGTCAAACGGTTCACTTTCATACTCATAAAAATCTCCATTAATAAAGGTCACAAATTTGCTGTTTATCTCTTCTTTGAAGTATTTCATCATCTCTTCAGATATATCAAGCGCCACTATGTTTTTACATCCTCTATTTAATAAATGTTTTGTGAGTATGCCTTTGCCACAGCCTAAGTCTAATATCCTTGAATTTGGATTCAGCATTAAAGAATCTAACAACTTATCGATTGTTGGATTGTCATCATGAGTGTATGTTTTGGCTACGTTGTTGAAGAATTCTTTAATGTTTTCGTTCACTTAACTAAATCCTTAATATTAAATTTTTGATAGCCACCAAATCCATATTGATGTGCTTTCATTTCAGTATATAACTCTTTTCCCAAGAACTTATTTGTAATTTCGTTTGCTTTAGATTCAAAGTTCAATGTTGCAAATTCGGTTGGATGAGCAATACTTGCAACATAATAAGTTGACATGAGTTGAATTTCAAGATTTGTGTAATAAGCATTATAAGGTAATAAGAGATATGTTTCCCCGTTTTCAAATGCTTTTAGACTATCATAAATCTCAGCTTGGCCTTCTTTTTTGTATTCAGTAACGAAATTATTAATGCCGGAGGTATCAACAAAGATTTTATCTGGATCAGCATGTACTAATCCTTCTTTATCTAAATCGTATGCATTTTTAACTTTTGCATACTTGAAAACTGGGAAGCCAGCTTGTGAATCACTGATATTTGTTGTTCCCCAACGACCAATGCATCCTGCATAGTAAGTATCTTCTGAAATGGTAAGATTATCAAAATCAGCCTTACATGAATTGATATAGTCAACTAAAGCTTTAGCTTTTGTTTCTTTTCCAAACACTTTTCCTAATAGTTCAAATGATTTTAATGTGTCTTCCGCGAATACGCCATCTTGGCCCTGTAAAAGCGCGACAACAGGCACTTCTAACGCACTTGCTAGTTCATCATTAACTGATGCATCGCTATAGAAAGAAATAATGATATTTGGTCTAGCAGCGGCAATGGTTTCTTGATGAGGTGTTTGATCTTGTGGACCACCTCTTCCTACAGTTGGTAAAGCTGAGAAAGTAGATTGATTTGCTAAATAATATGGTCTAAGGGCTTGTCCAACACCAAAAGTTGTTTGTCCATCAATTTCTTCAACGCCAACAACTTTAGAAACATCACCAATATAAGAATAATAACGTAATGCACCTGCACCTAAACAAACGACACGATCAATCGCTTTCTTATTGATGGTCATTTTTCTATTTTGCATATCAGTGATTTCAATTGTGTCTGCTCCTTCTCCACCACTGGTGTTTTGATTACCGCATCCTACCATCATAGGAATAAGCGATAACACCAATAATGTCTTAATCTTCATAAGTAATAAACGTTCCTCCATTTTCTTTATGAATTTTTGCCTTTACCGAATAGATTTTTTCAATGATTGATTCATCAATCTCATCTTTTTCACAAATCTTTTCGACTCTTCCTTCCTTAAGGAAGATAAATTTATCTCCAATCGCGATGGCTTGATTAATATCATGCATCGAGATAATGAAGCTTTTTTCTTTTTTGTCCTTTTCAGACTTAATAATATTCAAAATATCAATTTGAGCGCGGATATCTAAATTACTAGTAGGTTCATCAAAAAGCACTACTTCACTATTTTGAATGAGTCCTCTAGCGATACTAACTTTTTGTCTTTCACCGCCAGATATTTGATTCGTTGGCTTGTCTCTTAATTCTTCTAGGTGGAACTCAGCTAGATATTTATCAACTTCCTCATAATCTTTTTTACTTGGATAAATTTGATAATGAGGTAACTTGCCTAATAGGATTGTTTCTCTTACTGTTAAGTCATTTCCGCCAATAAGTTGAGGCACATAGGCGAGATATTTCGCTCTCTCTTTATGTTTCAAATTATTGATGTTTTTATCATCAAAAATAATCTCCCCTTTTTGCACCTTGTTGGTGCCCAAAATCAGAGTTAATAAAGTTGACTTTCCAACTCCATTTGGGCCCAATAACACGACACACTCCCCTTTATTTACCTCAAAAGAGACGTCACGAAGCACTTCTTTGTTCTTGTTATAGGAGAAAGAAACATTACTAATTTTAATCATGCTGTTTTCTTCCTCCCCATTAATAAAATGATGATGAATATTGGTGCTCCTAAGATAGAAGTAACCGCTCCGACAGGTAAAGAGAAACCATTTAATAAAATACGCGCAATGATGTCGCTAAATAATAAAGTAGAAGCGCCTAATAATGATGAGCCAATAAGTAGGAACTTATGGTCATTGCCAACAATCTTACGCATCACTTGTGGAACGATTAAACCAATAAAACCAATAATGCCAAGTAAAGAAACACAGACTGCGGTGATTAACGATGCTAGTAAAAGCGAGATAAATCTAAAGACATTTAAGTTAATACCTAAAGTAGAAGTTACATCTTCACCTAGAAGCATGGCGTTATATCGATGTGAGAAGATAAGGAAGAACGCTAAAGAAACAGCAACGACAACAAGCATTATTATGTCATCGACATAATTTGCTCTTCCAAGATCTCCAAAAGACCAATACACCGCCGTTTGTAAAGCTGTATCACTAGCAAAATATTGGATTAAAGAAGTAACACCAGTACAAAATGTTCCAAAGGTAATGCCAACCAAAACTGTGGTTGCATTATTAAACTTATGTATTCTAGATAATCCTAGAACTAATAAAGTTGACGCTAAAGCCATTACAAAGGCGATGCCACTAACAAAATAAGGGTTATTGATAACGATGTTACCGCCATTAACCACGATCATTCCTCCACCAAGGATAATAATTGCGATATTAGCGCCTAAAACAGCCGCATTACTGACGCCTAGAGTGGTTGGAGAAGCCATTACATTATTACTCATTGTTTGCATGATGACACCGCTTATTGATAAACCAATACCAGCTAATACCGCCGCAAAGATTCTTGGTAACCTAATCTTTTGGACAATGATAATGTTTGCTTTATCTCCAATTCCAAATAATCCTTCTAAGCCTTCCATAAAGGAAATATGACTAGAGCCAATGAAAATAGAAGCAATAAAAAGAGCGATAACGATGATAGATAAAATCGTTATTGTTAGTACTCTTTTCTTTGATAATGACAATGAACTTGCTTTCATGTTCTTTGTATATATTAATATACGCATACACGTTTACCCACAAAAAAAGAAACAAAAAATGGATAATGTGTTCGATAAAATGTATAATTCACTATATGAGATACAAAAAAGAAGAAGATACAGCATTAACAAAAATCTATAATGCAACTGCCAAGCTAATAATTGAAAAAGAATATAACAAAATCAATAATAGCGACATCATCAGAGAAGCGGGAATTTCTAGATCAACATTCTATATTTATTTTAAAAATAAAGATCAAATATTTATTCATATATGTGATGACATTTTTAATCACATTTTTGAGCCACATCTTAAAAAAGAAAAGCATCATGACTTTTCAAATGAAAACCCAGAAGAATTAAGACACTTAGTCATCCACTCCTTCTATCACTTCTTAGAAGATAAAGAGTTAATCCTCGCTATCCTTAATAGCGGAGCATCATCAATCTTCTTATCTCAATTACGAAAAAGAATTAAACCTTTAATTGATTCGCTCATTAATAAAAGAATTATTGGTAACAATGACATTCCTTTTGAGATTAGAAGACATCAATATATCAATGGCTATACTTCTTTACTTCAATACTATCTAAGGCATGGCGAAGATATATCACCAGAAGAGATAAGTTCATACTATTTCAATATATACAAATAGAAGGCCTGCGCGGCCTTTTACTTTAAATATAGGCAATACGTGTTTGATATTCGAAATTAATTTACTTATTTTCTTTTCTAAAATCGAAGTTTCTTTTTATCACCCCTTCAAAGAAGACCCCCACATCGATATTGTGATTAGCAATGTTTATCTATTGATGGCTACCTCTATAGGTGGGGGATGAATTTGACTAAAAACATAAAAAATAATCAAGATAATCCTATAAAAGACGATAGAAATTTGATATAATTAATACGTAAAAAGATATCAATAAATTGATATCTATATAAGGTATTATTAATTATGAAGAGAGTCAAAAGAACCTATCGTTTTCGTTTATATCCTAATGAATCTCAAAAGCAATTAATTGAGAAGACTTTAGGTTGCTCTCGTCAAGTCTATAATGACTTTCTTTCTATGTGTAAAAACGAATATGAAAAAGATCATAACTATAAGATTAATAAATATGAGCTAATTAAGTTATTACCTAAATATAAAGAAAGATATCCATATTTAAAAGAAGTTGATTCTATCGCCTTACAACAAACTGTTATTCATTTATATGATGCCTATATGAATTTCTTTAGTCATCAAAGAGCTTTCCCCACATATAAAAAGAAAAAGAATGATTATGGTTATATTACCATGAACATTAATAACTCCATCCGTATTAAAGGAGATGAAATCCAAATCCCTAAGATTGGAAGAGTTAAATTTATCTATCATCGTCATTTACCAGAATCATTTATTTATACGATGGTCAGTGTTTCTCGTATTGGGAAATATTACTATGTCTCTTTATTAGGAGAGGAAGATTATCAAGAATACCAAGAACATAGTAAAGAAGTACTAGATGCTTCTAATTCCATCGGTCTAGATTTTTCTTTATCCAATCTTTTTATTAGTGATTCTAAAGCCAAAGCCAATATGCCTAAGTTTTATGAGAAATCACTCGATAAATTAGTGGAAGAACAAAGAAAGCTATCTCATATGGTGAAAGGTAGTAAGAACTATCAAGATCAACTGATGAGAATTAGAAACCTTCATGAAAGAATTGCTAACCAAAGAAAAGACTTCCTTCATAAAACATCAAGATATCTAGCAAACTCTTATGATTACATTTTTATTGAAGATCTCGATTTAAAAGAGATGAGTGAAAGAAGAGAAGAACTTAAACTAGGTATCTTCGTTAATGATTTAGGCTATGGTATTTTTCTTAACCAATTAAAATACAAACTCGAATGGTTAAATAAGAAGTTAGTTAAAGTAGATAAATACTTCCCTTCTAGCCAATTATGTTCTGAATGTGGATATCGAAAAACTGATTTAGCATTAGAAAATAAAACATGGATTTGTCCGAACTGTGGAGTTAAACATAACCGTGACCATAATGCCGCGGTTAATATCAAAAAAGAAGGAATAAGATTAGTTCTAAATCCTTCTCATTAAATAGATATAAACAAGTTGAATGTCTTGATATAAAATATTCTTAACCGAGGGACTCTCGGGGATAGCCCACTGATACTGAAATCATTAGATTGCTTGAGTGGGAAGCCCCTTCTTCTATAAGGAGGGGAGGAAGTCACTGAACTAATAATTTCAGGGAGTAATTTTATGCAAGTTGCAAAATTAGGAATTCGTAAATGGCTTTCTTTTATCATTGCTGGTTTTATCGGCCAACTAGCGTGGGCCATTGAGAACAATTATTTAAATGTTTATGTTTTTGACTGTACCCATAACTATGACTTTATTCCAATCATGGTGGCCTTAAGCGCTGCGGCAGCCACAATCACCACTCTTTTCATGGGTGCATTAAGTGATCGATTAGGAAAAAGGAAACTATTTATCGCTGGCGGATATATCATTTGGGGTATTTCCATTATCCTCTTTGCCTTTTTAGATCCACATTCAAGCGTTTCATTCGTCGCGAATGCAGCGATGTTATCTGGTGCATTAATCGTTGTCATGGATTGTGTCATGACATTCTTTGGTAGCACCGCTAACGATGCAGCCTTTAATGCATTCGTTACCGATAATACTGATGAATCAAATCGTGGCAAGGTCGAATCAGTTCTTTCTATCCTTCCTCTTATCGCTATGATTGCGGTTGTATTATTGCAAGGCATGTTAGTTAGACAAATTAGCGAAAACATCATGGACTGGAGCTTATTCTTCTATGTCTTTGGTGGTTTAACTTCATTAGTTGGTATCGTTTGTATCTTCTTATTACCAAAAGATGTAAAAGGTCCTAATAAAGAAGAACCATATATGAAGAATCTCATTCATGGTTTCAGACCAAGTGTTGTTAAAAAGAATCCAAATCTCTACTTAGTTTTATTATCATTCATGATCTTCAGCATTGGTATTCAAGTATATATGCCATACTTCATGGTCTATATTCAGAAAGTCCTACAATTCGATTTAGTGGTCGCAGCTGGTTCCATCTTAGGCTCAGCATGTGTCATCACAGTCGTCATTGGTGTCTATATGGATAGAATTGGCAAACACAAAGTTATATTCGGCGCATTAGGCGCTACAATGATTGGTGCAATGTTATTATTCTTCTTCAAAGATTTAGCAGGAGTAATCGTTGGTGGCATTATCCTCATGAGTGGATTTTTACTTGCTACCGCAGTCTTTGGAGCAAAAATAAGAGACTACACTCCAGAAAATGAAGTTGGTTTATTCCAAGGTGTCAGAATGATTTTTGCGGTCCTAATCCCAATGGTTACTGGACCATATATCGGACAAGGTGCATCATATATTCAAGGCACATTATATGTCGATGATTTTGGCCAAACATCAATCCAACCTAACTCCTATATTTTCCTATTCACTGCCATAGTCATGCTATTTGTTTTCATCCCTCTAGTCATCTTAATTAGAAGAGAAAATAGAGAACAAAAAGAAAAGGTAACTAAGGAAGTAAAAGAGTAGCAAAAATCAAAAAATAGGTGGTAAATGTCACCTATTTTTAATTTTATACACTATTTCGAACGCTTTTTTGATTACGGCGTCCATGATGTAATATTTGTATTCTGCTAGTCGCCTACATAGGTATAATTGAGGATCCATTAAAGTAAATGTTTCCACTTTCTAACATACTACTTCATGAAATCGGTGATGATTTTTCTATATCGTTCAGTATCAACGAGATAACTTATGCCGTGTTCCGCCCCTTCGAATAGCTCATATTGAACACGGTCTTTGTTAGCGAGATACACTCTTTCACTAGACTGATATGGGACAATAGAATCACCTGTACCATGGATGATTAAAATCTTAGATTGTGAATTGGCCACATTATTAACTGCGTCATCAACAAGCCTTGCGTGAGAATAAATTATTGAGGCTAAATGCACAAAAGGATAGAGAAAACTAGCGGGTAGTTTCATATTCTTCATTGTGTATAAAATTATGTCTTTTTCACGAGAATATGGCGCATCTGCTATGATTTTCACATCTTTGCTGACTTTATCAGCGGCATAAAGAACGATTGCTCCACCCATCGAAATTCCCACTAAAGTAATCTTGATATCTTGTCCAAATCTAGACCTTGCATAGTTGATCCAGTTGAGGACATCATATTGTTCTTTTCTACCAAAAGTGATTGAATGGCCTTTGCTTTTCCCATGTGCTCTTTCGTCAACTAGGATGACATTTTTATTCATCTTAATCATTTCGTAAGCTCCACCAGAAAAGTCACGATGAGGGCCACCACGATATCCATGGAACATAATCACCACTTCATCAGACTCAGAGTTTTTATATAGGTATCCATGTAGTCTTAATAAGTCATAAGATTGAATGTTTACTTCTTCATAAGGAATTTCCACTAGACGTTTAATCATCTCTCTAGCTAAGTCATCTTTTCCTTGATAACTAATTGAATCAAGGAGTTCTAAATTATTTTGTTGCCACTTCTTTGGACTATAAAATACGATGTTATAAACAATTAAAAGAGCTATTAAGAATAAAACTAATAGACCACCAATAACAGAACCAACAATAATCCAAGTCACCATAATGTAATTCTATTTCCTTTTTACAATCGCGTACATCAAATTATTGAAATCAGGAAGTGATTCAGTAATTCCTTTTTCAATAATCTCTAGTCCAGCAAGTTTAATCTCATTTTCAAAAGTAGGGAATGACACCATTCGACATGAAGTCGCAGCCACCATAATATCACCAGTTTCATGAACTCTATTTTGAATATCAAAAGCCTGGTTTATATCTGATTTTATTTCTGTTTCTCCATCGCCCATCGAACAGATGAGGGCTACACCATTATTATCGAGGTGATTATGAATAAATTCATAAAAGCGATTTCTATCTTCATTTAAGACAAGCATATGAATAACTGCAACTGCGTAAATGAACTTAAATTTCTTTTCTAGTTCATCTTTTAAACAATCTAAGCACATAAAATGCGATTCATAGTTAGGCATGATGTCCCTACAGTATTTAATAGCCTCATTAGAAATATCAGTGGCTAATAAATTGTATCCAGCTTCTAGCACCGCTTTTGCGTCTCTTCCTTCACCACAACCAATCTCAAGAATGCTATCTTCTTTTTTGATAGAAAATCTTTTAATAACGTCCAAAACAATAGGAGTAGCGATATTGCTAGACCAGCTTACACCACGTTTATGGATTTCTTTATATCTTTCTTCGTATGCTTCATAATATTTTGGTTTCATTTGCTATATTTTAGCAAAATTACTTTTCGCTAGTATAATAGAAATATATTTGGTGAATGACTTATGAAAAAAGAATTTAATTATCAGGAAGAAAATATCAAAACTATTGAAAGGTGGATTTTAGAAGATGAATGGAAATGGGGTCAGCCTATTAGCCATGAAACTTATGTAGAAGCCACAAAAGGAAACTATGAAGTTTTCCTTACTCCACTTAAACCAGTTCCAAATAGTTGGTTAGGAGATTTAAAAGGTAAAAAGATTTTAGGTTTAGCTTCTGGCGGTGGGCAACAAATGGCGATCTTTTCCGCATTAGGTGCTAAATGCACAGTGTTTGACCTATCAGATATGCAACTTGAAAGTGACAGGCTAGTTGCAAAAAGAGAAGGCTTTGATATCGAGATTGTTAAAGGTGATATGTCTAAACCTTTACCATTTGAAAATGATTCTTTTGATATTATTTTTTCACCCGTTTCTTATTGCTATATCGAACATATCATGCCTCTTTTTAAAGAATGCCATCGTATTTTAAAGAAGAATGGGTTATTCATGTATGGAGCAGATAACGGAATAAATTATCTCACTAATGATGAAGAAACTATCGAAAATAAAATGCCTTTTAATCCACTTAAAAACAAAGAACAAATGAAATCTCTTCAAGAAGACGATTGTGGCGTTCAATTCTCCCATTCTTTAGAAGAACTTATCGGTGGAGTATTAAAGGCTGGATTCCAAATCATTGATATTTACGAAGACACAAATGATGAAGGCAGGCTAAAAAAGCTCAACATTCAAACGTATATTGCTCTTCTCTCAAAAAAATAACTATTTCATTAATAATCGAACGACTTCTTCACAGTCTTTTGGAGACATGATCTTCGGTACAGGATAACCTGGGTTGCCTTCTTTTAATGCACGCTTCACCAAAGTAGGAATATCTTCTTCTTTGATAAAATCAAACTTCTCAGGAATATTCATTACTTTATTAAGTCTTCTAACTTCAGCGATATACGCTTTCGCTTTTTCCTCTTCACTCATATCTTCTTTAGTGATACCGATAAGATCCGCTAATTTGGCTAAGTGATGATAAATGGAATCTCCATACCATTCTAAGACATAAGGGAGGATAACTGCGTTAGCTAAACCGTGTGGGGTGTTATATAAGCCACCTAAGTTATGGGCAATCGCATGGACATAGCCAACAAAGGCACGTGTAAAGGCATTCCCAGCATAATAAGATGCTTTTAGCATATTTCCCCTTGCCTCTATATCTTTACCATCGCTATAGGCTTTTTCGATATTCGCATGGATCAACTTTGTTGCTTCTTCCGCAAATCTATCAGTGGATTTAGTTTCTCCCTTACCGATATAAGCTTCCACTGCATGGGTTAAAGCATCCATACCAGTGGTTGAAGTGATATGTGGAGGTAAGCCTACTGTTAAAGAAGGATCAAGGACTGCGTATTTAGGGCGTAAACATGGATCACATATCGCATTTTTTTCATGTGTTTCTGGATTAGTGACCACTGCTGCTAAAGTGACTTCAGAACCAGTTCCCGCTGTGGTAGGAACTGCAAAGAAAGGTGGCAATGCTTTGCCGACTTTGAGATAGCCTCTCATCTTTGGAATTGATTGATTTGGTTTTACTACTCTAGCCGCTGCTGCTTTTGCGCAATCCATTGGCGAACCACCACCAAAGGCAATGATACCCTGACAGTTATTATTTATATATGTATCTTTACATTTTTCGATATTTGGAATAGTAGGATTAGGTTGCACCTCATCATAGATGAAATATTCAATGCCTTCCTCTTTTAATTTATTAAATAAAGGGTCGATAAGATGGAGGTTCATAATTCCTTTATCGGTAACAACAAGGATTTTATTTATGCCCATCCCTTTGATAATTTCTGGAAGCCTTAAAACAGCACCTTCGCCTTCAAATAGCTTAGGTTCTGACCAGTCCATAAAGTTCATCGCAAGCTTAAGAACTTTCTGATAAATACGATATCCAACTTTTTTAAATACCCAACACATATGCCCTATCCTTTAACTTTTAGAGTTTTTAAATACACTTTATGTTCATCGCTGACGCGATAAGATTCCACTGCTTTTTGAATCGCTTTATTATGGGTAAAAGAATCAAATCGATGTTCTTCTATTGCCTTAATAAAAGAATCATAGTTTTTTGCTAATCCGGTAGCGAGATACCAGGCAATCATCATTCTGACATAATAATCTTCTAACTTAACTTCTTCCACTCTCTTTATATATTCATCTTTATGGTATTCACCAAGATAATAATTCATCAAACATTTAACCGCATATCTAACACGATATATCTCATCACTCTTTAACCATCTATACACTTCATTAATCAGTCTATCTTTATACTTATTTAGATGTTTATTACATAAGGTATCACATACTGACCAGCTCGTAACATAAGGAAGAAAGATATCAACATAATGAATAAACTCATCATAGTCCTTCATATCAGAAAGAATGAAAGCATGTAACATGTTTTCTTCATGATATTGATGAGGTAAAGAATTTAAAAATTCTTCTCTCTCCTTGCCTTTCACTTCTTTAGCATATTTCTTGATAATTGGAAGTCTTACCCCAATGAATGTCTTTTCGTCAACAGTGGGCATTAGAGGCAAAGTAAAATCACGATATTTTTGATCTTTTTGTGATAGGAGATATTTTTGTATTTCTGTCATAGCAATACTCATAGCTTTAAAATAGCGGGGATCTCTTCCCCTTCTCCACCTTTATACCATTGAGGTTGTTCGATAAAGCCAAAAGAGGCATAAAGTTTTTTAGCTACTTCATTTTCTGGTTCATAACTTAACCAACAATAATCAGCTTTGCCACATGGTTGTGTTTTTATGAAGTCCAAAGCGAGTTCTATGGCTTTTCTACCATATCCTTTTCTTTGATATCTTTTATCAATCATGAATCTCCATAGGCAATAGCTTTTTCTAGCCATCTCCACAAATCCTGGGTCTTCTTTTTCAAGATCGTCATCTTCCGCTAGACCATAGCCAATCATCAAAAAGCCGATTGGTTTATTATTTTTACAAATTGCAAAAGGAAGAGCAACCCCTCCATTTGTAATAGCAACATAAGCTTCCGCTAAAGAGTTCCAGTTACTAGCGACAAAGTTCTTTTGCTTTGGAGATACTTTAAGTCCCCAAATAACTTTGACATAGTTTTTATAAGTAATCTTTTCTAGAGTAATTTGTTCCATAAATAATTAATCCCATAACTATGTATTTAAGTTAATAGACATCATAACTGAGTTATGGTCAGTGTTTTTAAACCCTAAATGATAGTTTAACACATATAGAATGGTTATCGATTCTTAGTTTATTTAAAGTAAATATCGAAATACACTTCGTAAATTTCTTTATAATCGTAGTTTAGGTTGTGAATGTATTGATCCACCACTCTTTGGCATTCAGCAGGATCAGGATCAGCGTATTTTCCATATTTAATATAGATATCAAGATGAACTGTATTAGAGCCCACTACTCTGCCTTTAACTTTTACGATTTGATGATAAGCAGGTAATTCATAATCCAAAATATCGTATAAATCAGATTCGTACTTTCTTAGTCTTGTTGTGGTAATCATATAAGCTCTCTCCTTTGATAAACATATTTTATCGTGTGTCTCGAGCACTCGCAAACTAAAAGCTGCCCCATTATGGACAACTTAATCTGTATCGATTATAAGAAATATCCTTCATTAATCAATATCTCTAATACTTTGGCTTCACGTTCGACCATTTCTTTCTTTTTTGGTCCATGATCAACATTTCTATTTGCGTGAATAGCAGCCATAGGATCAACTAATTCCAGAGTGAATTTTTCATAGTCCTCATAATCATCTAGCTTTTGATCAATCGTCTTATCTTCTACGTCACACAAATAATAATAATTATCTTGTACAAACATAGAATATCCTTCATCTTTGGCTTTTTGGATTCTATGCACGTAGCCATATTCTTTAATGGACTCTTTTATTACTATTAATCCGGCTTCTTCAGCAGTTTCTCTAACTAGAGCGTCTAGATTAGATTCTTGCTTTTCAATTCCACCGCCAGGGAATTTATAATAATCATATAAAAGACTATGAACCATGTAAATTTTATTATTTTTAATAATAATGGCTCTAGCGGATGGCCTTTTAAAAACTTTGCCATTTTTATCATAATTCTTTAGATCAATTTCAAATAAGAGTCTCATATTTTTACCAGTCTTGAAAGAATGTGAAGAAAGGAAGAATCGCCTATACATTATATTCCAAAGTGCAATCCAAAGTGCAATTTTATATTTTTTGCCCTTTAGAAAAAGCCGCCAAAAAAGACGACCTAGTTCACATTGTTTAACCTAAGTTCAAGGCTTTACCATACGCTTTAATTAAATGTTATTGTAGATTTTTGTTAACTGTAATTTTATTGCAGTATTTAAATCATCCGCGAGAGCTTTTAGGAAGTTTTCAATATATGTAGGTTGACCTTTGTTAGTTATATCGTATCATATAGTTTGCCACAATAGTGCCACAAAAAAGCCGCCCATTATGGGCGACTTCAAAAATAATTATTTAATACGCGACATTATTTATGTATAACTATATATAATTCCATGCCATCATAGGCTTGGCAGTTTTTTATAGTTAATGGCTCTGAAAAGTCAGAATTAAGGAAGATATCACCACCATAACCTCTTAAGTAATCACGGACATCTTCATTAGCTTGACAAACTATGACATCCCTTCCCATCTTCTCATAATCACTATTGAATTTATAAATTGTGACATTAACGTCGTTAGTTTGTGGGTCATAAATAGTTTTGTCTAAATAGATGCTCATACCTTCATAAGCGTAACAATTAGTGTTATCTAATAAAGTTAAGAGAGATTCATCAGCATACAAAGTTCCATCTATGCCTAAGCCATATGCTTCGGTGCTGACATCTTCATGGATAGTGACTTTAATCTGCTTTTGATCAACTAGTTCGCCATTTTCATAGATATAAACATTAACGCTACATTTATTTGCATCTTCTTCGCCACCTTGATTAGTTCTAGCGTAAACTACCATATCATAAGCGACAGAGCAATAATCTTTGGTGATTCTATATTGATATTCAGAATCTAAATAGAACTCATCGCCATAAGGGGTGAGATAGTCATAAAGGTCATCACCAATTTTCGCTCTGATTTCGATGACATTTGGATTCTCACTATCGCCATCAATGATTAATTGGAATGTTGTCCATTCTTCTTGACTAGAAACAACATTGATATGAATGATAAGTCCGGTAGCAGCAGCGTATTCATCAGGAAGAGGTTGGCTAAAGGAATCATCAAGATAGAAGTCACCTTCTATGCCATTTAAGTGAGCTTTAACATTATCGCCAAGTGGACATGTGATGTAATCGGCGTAATTATATGTTCCATTTGAATAGAAATATAAGGTTACTTGAGCGGTTGTTGGAGTTTCTCCTCCTCCACTTTCTCCACCTTCGCCAGAATCGCCGCCTTGACTTCCGGCTTCATAATTAGCCATAACTTTAGAAGTGAGATGGATATGAATAAATTCAATCATTCCAGTATCTAATCGTTCTTTATTAAAGAAGACAACATCTTCTTCTTTTTCGCCTGTATAGAAATAGTCACCTTTGGTGCCTTTATTCCAATTAGAATACTCTTTTGTATATTGAGCATAGAGATATTCAGCGGCATCAACAGGGTCATCCTTTTCTAAATACCCCACTACTTCATCTCCAATAAAGATCTGATATCCTATATTAGTTGGGTTATTTGAAGAGATATGTCCTTCTAAATATGAACGAATTTTAGGATCTCCAACCATATTCATCACACGGTTATAAATCTCTTCTTCATCTTCCATTTGATTAGAGAGTTTCCAAGTATAAAGCAATTCGTAATCTACTCCACCAGGGACAGAAATCTTTTCAGGATCTTCATAATCTCTTCTATGGAGTTCCATTCCTTCATAAGCGGCACAGTTTTTGTCAGTGAGCAAAGTAGTTAAGCCTTCATCTAAATAATACTTAACATCTTGATCTAATTCTGAGAGTACACTTTCACCTTCTTTGAAACTTATACTCTTTTCAAGATAAACTTCTTCATCATGAGGATGGACATAAATTGGAATATCAATGTAGGTAGTGACAATAGCCCCATCAAGATATTTACTCATTGTATCATCGACACATCTAAATAGATAAATGAAGAATGTGCCATCGTCTTCAGCTGGTCTAATAACTACCAAATCTTGGGTAGCGGTATTTAGAAAGCCATTTGAAATTCTAGTCTCATTCCATTGACTTTTATAATTGTAACCATACGAATTCATGACATTGTCGCGAGCTTGTTCAAGAGTACTAGAACCACCAACATTTTCAATATCTTTATCAATTAAACGAATTTCGATTTTTTCAGAGACTTTTAAATTAATTTTATTAGCGAATATTTTATTAACGTCTTGATCGTTTAATAAGTCTGCTAAATCACCAAGTGCATCTTTATCAAAAAGATAGAAAGTTTGATTAAAGTAGTTATATGGTAGGTCATATGTAAATAAATTATCTAAAAGAATTGGGTCATATTGACCTTGACCACCACTGCCGCCACCAAAATAGTGTTGGAAGACAATGGTGTTAGTAGAAGGAGAAACATAAATAGATAATATCGTGTTATCGATTAACCCCATAGAATAAATGTGGAAGCCTTGTTGATCTTCTCCTTTAGTGAAGTGATAAGTTTCTTTTAATTCATATTCAAATTGAGTATATTCACCTGCATTTGCTCCGGTAACAGTAATAACAACAGAGGCAGATTCACCATCTTTATCATCACGATAATAACTATATGTGACATCATCTCTATTAGAGAATGTGAAATCCATACCTGTAATCTGAGTAATTTCTGAAATTGGCCAGCTCTTTTCAGGGGAACCATCTTCTTCTTCAGCGATGATGTGATAGATTAATCCATCGCCATATGTTCTACTAGCTTGGTCATAAATTGTTTGAATAGCGTTAGAATCGGTACTCGCTTTAGCGAAATAACCTTCAGGATTAAGGTCAGTGCTATTTAAACCAAAACTAGCATATGCCTCTTTAGAAATCACTAACGCTTCAGGAGATTCTGCAAAGACTTTTTTAAGAGCGTTGTCCTTGTACCATTTTTGATTGCTGGTAGTAATCACTGCTCCTTCGTTGATATAGCTATCTAAAGTTGGGTGAGAGGCGTCTTTAAACATTTTTCGATCCGCTTCATAACGGAGTTTTCGCCACTCATTAAGTTTGCCACCAGAAACTAAACAATAGTCATATTCATAACCATAATCACAATGTAAATAGGCTAGATCTTTATCTTCGCCATAATCATACATAGCGAGTTCGAAGTTATCATCATTTTTGGCAAAGTCATAATCTAAAATCAATAAAGCAAATTTATAATATTTATAAGATTTTTGGCCTTGGGTCAAAGTGATATCCATGCCTACTTCAGAAGTAATCAAATCATTATCGTCAATATTGATATAGACCGAAAGATCAAAAGCAAAGCTATATTTGTTAGCTTCAGATGAATCTTTATCTTTATAACCGGTTTCAAAATCAATATAGACATCACCAGTTATAGTGTGACTATATTTAGTGTCAAATGAGTAATTAGATCCAATCGTTTCATAGATGATTTTTAAATATTGGAACTGCATAAAAGGTGGGGTATTTAAATCGATTTGATCTTCGATTTCTCCACCTATTTCCGCACCAGCAAAATATGTATCAAAATTGCTCGTGTCTCCATGGATATCAATCGCACGAGGAGACACGCTTGAACGCGACTTATTAGAACTAAAATCTAGGGTTCTACCAATTGCCGCAAATGCTTTAGAGACTTTTTGATATTTATTTAATTCAGTAGAATTACTGCCACCGCCACAACCAGCAATAGTAAATAACGATGCTGTAAAAAGAATAAATAGACCTTTATTAACCTTCATATTTATTTCCTCCGTACACTCTATATATATCATTTATATATAAAATAAACAAGCGCGAGCTGATATAATTATATTGCTTATATCAAAGCATTTTAAAAATCGTCCGCGATGGACAACTTAATTAGTGCTATTTAAAAGAATTCAAGGCTTTACCACGTGGTTTCGCTAATGCTTTGTGATTCGCAATCAAAAAAATTTATTTATTCCAATCATCAGCTTTTTTAATTGTTTTAATTTTATTAACTGTATGGTTTGTGTATGAGTATTTATTTACTTCAAACCCTTCAATAGTTTCATATTTTTTATTCGAAACATTTCTAACGGTAACTGCATCAGTAACGATGCCAAGAATATATTCTGGTTTAGAGTTACTATATAGAGAGTTAAGTACCAATGCATTCCTAAAATATTTTCCATTCTTAGAAAGAAAACTTATATTAATGTGTAAGCCGGCTTTCTTAATCAAAAAATATAGCAACATCGCTGTTGTCCTAGTGTTGCCTTCTCTAAAAGGATGAATGTGCCAAAATTCAGTTACAAAGTAACAAACCTTCTCAATTTTTTTTCTAGAATTTAATCCTTCCCAATCAACAATCTGGAATTCATTATCCAAATCTTTCAATGCTTGATTGATATAAGAAGCAAAGACATAATCAATAGATTTTCCATCCAATAATGATTCGCCTTTGTAAACATCAATGGTTCTTGCGCAACCTGCCCATTCATAAAGATCTTTAAAAAGATATTTATGGATTTTTAAGGCATCAAAAATGTTATTTACAACAAAAGATTCATTCTTTAATTCTTCAATAGCAAAGATAACGAACTCTGATTCAGCCCTTCCTAATTCATTTTCATCTCTGATATTTAATTTATTAATAAGTACATTCGTACCTTCATATACGTATGGATCTCTCATTTTGTATGCATTCTTTTAATAGCAAATCTTGCCGTCTCTAAATCAATAACACCACGCTTATATAATCTGAATAATTCTTTGGCGTGTTCGCTTGGTTCCTCTCCGTCAACAGTGGCAATAGAAGTCGCAAACGCTAAATCTTGTTCTTCATCAGATGGCAATACCAGTTCAAAAGGCATTCCATTTTTATTAACAGAAGCAGTTAAAAACAACATAATTGCTTGACTAGTTGTTAAACCTAATCTTGAAAAAATCTTATCAGCTTGCTGTTTAATTTGATGTGTAACTCTAGTGTGCACCGTTTCTGTTTTTGCCATTTTAAATACCTTCGAAAAAATTGTATCACATTTGCGACACATCGCAATAATTATTTTTTAAATTAAAATAATAAAAGCTTCCATATTAATAGAAGCCTTATGTGAACCTACTCGGCAATTGAATAACCGAGGATTCCCGTTCAATGTCCTAACTAATATTAGATGACGTAGAAGACTTTTTTACAGTCATTACATTTATAATAACTAACAAGCATACCATTTACAGATTTTCCTTTAGTGTTTGGGGAAAGTTCAGTATTCTTGGAGCCATAGTTTGGACATGTTTTTCTTGTATCAGTGCTGCTACATCCGCCACCATTAATAGCTTCTAATTGTTCATCGGTAAGTTCAATACCTTCTTGTTTTGCTAAAACTAAAAGTTCTTCATGGCTTTTACATTCTTTAACTTAAGCAATTTGTTCTTCTGTTAAACCTTTTAATAATTCTTCTCTCATATCAAAGTTCTCCTTTGTTAACCATATCTTATCATAGCAGTTGTCACAAATGTGCCACACATAGAAAAAAGCCGCCCTTCGTGGACGACTTATTATCATCATTATTTTAATCGTCGTTACCTTCGTTTACCCAATAAGCCCAGTTACAACCTTTTTCGATGCATTCGTCGTACATCCATGCATTTTTGGTTTCTGGCCCTATCATTCTCACTTCATCATGGTCAACAGCGTATGTGCCAATCGTGCCGTCATATTTCACATGGCCTTTGCCTTCAGGAAAAGCTTTCTTACAAAGGTTGTACATTACAACTTCATCAGTAACATCGCAGCGGAAACAAAAAACATAGTTATATCCACTAGTTCGAAAATAATATTCGCATTTGCGATAAATATTTGTAATCTTTATACCATCAATTTCGATGTCATCTAACTTTTGGTACGCCATAATGTTACCCCTACTTCTATATCCGTTTATATTATACAAAAAGCCGCCCATTATGGATGACTTGTTTTTCGTTTTGTGAGGAAAGTCATTTTAGCCAAATGAGGCAAATCGCGACTATCCTAACACACCAAATGAGTCATAACGCCACTGATGATCTTGAGAAGGACAAAAGTCGCTCTCTCAAAACAAGCCATCTTGGACACAATTTTTATTCAATATCAATCCAAATACCAATATCTCTCATTTGTGGAGTTAGGTATAAAACGATAAAACTTTTGTGCTTCTTCGTTTGTGGCAGTTAACCCAACTAGTGACGCAATGCCTCTTTCTTTCAAGACATTGCATAATTCTTTAAGTAAAGTCTGGGCTACTCCTCTATGACGATAACTTTTGAGGACGCAAATCCAATCAAGATATGCTCGCATAGATCCGTCGAATCTAGTTTTAATCATTGAAGCATCGATTCTTCCAACTACTTTGTTATCAAGGCACGCTAATAAGGAAACACAGTCATCAAAGGATTTGTTAGAAAAACTATCTTTTACTGAGGAAATATACCTATCATCAATATCCCATCCCCAAACATCTTCTTCTTTTCGAAGATTATTCTCGAAATGGATGACATCATCGAGTTTATCAATTGTAAA
>JAILBR010000029.1 GCA_024680795.1 Bacilli bacterium
AAACGGGACACAAGAGTTTGCTTATTGTTATCATAGAGATGCGCTTCTACAACTTTCTATATAAGAATCCACTTCTTCACGAGTTTTAAAAATAACAATGTTTTTTGTACCTTTATATTTGTCAATTAAGTGGTATACCCATGGCTCAGTTTTCTTGTACCAGTCAATTATCCATTCTTTGAATTCTGGATCAAATATTTCTTCTTTCCAAGGAATATCGTCACGCGGTTTGCCAATACGTTGTTCGACTCCATCAAGAGCCACTTCCAGAGGAAAATCTAAAAAATATATCGTATCAGCGTATTTCATTCTTATTTCATATGTTCTTGAATAATCGCCATCAATTATCCATTCGTCTTTTTCTAATATCTCTAATAGTTTCTTATCAAACTCATCTCTAGATATATGGGTTCGATCTTCTTTCCAAAAGATATTGTCAAGGTGATATAAAGGAAGATTAGTAATACCAGCTAACTGTTTAGAAAAATATGATTTGCCTGCTCCTCCAGGTCCAATAATTATTACTCGGTTCATTTATACTTTCAAAATTGAGCTATCTTTTCTTGAATCAATAACATCATAGATAGTTATTAAATCACCTTCCACTTTATAAATAATTAAATACCTACCGTGGTGGATAGGCATCCTTTTAATATTGATGCCGCCAATTACTAATCCTTCTATGTTTGGATAGGCATTAGGAAAAGTTTTTAAAGAATTGATGGATGAAATAATCTCGGTATATAAAACTTTTGCTGCTTCCTTAGAAACATTACTAACAAAAAGAACACATTCATTGATGTCGGAAAAGGCTCTTTGGGTGATTGCTATTTTATATGCGTTCATTATCCAATAATCTTTCTTAAAGCAGCATCTAATTCATCTAAAGAATAGTATTTTGCACCACTTCTTTGTTCTAATTCAATATCAAGTAATCTTTCTTTTAGTTTTAAAAGAGCTTGTTGTTTTTCGAAGGCCTCAACAGACATCACAACCAAATCCCCTTCACCATTTTTTGTGAGGTATATTGGCTCTCCTGTTTGTTTGCATTTTTCAGAGATTTCATTGTATTGGTTTCTTAGACTTGTTGATGGTAATATGGTCATACTTATTCCTCCTGATATAATTCTATCATTATTATGATATACTATCAATAGTTGACTATGAGAAAACCCTTGTTTTCCCAAGGGCTCTCTTTTCTTGTTTTTTACCTTATATAAATATAATGTAGCGGGCTAATATGGTGGATCTGAAGGGTTATAATGATAACTCGCTACCTCTTATATTTTCGGGACAGGGATACTCGTATGTCCCGTTTTTAACAACACCTGTGAAATGTTGTCTAAACCCATCTATATTGGCGTTTTGTATTGAAAAATTAGAACTTAATGTTACTTCTAGCTAATTATATGAATTTCCAATATATTTCACAAAAACGGGACACAAGATTTTGCTTGCCGTTATCATAGAGGTGCACTTTTGTAGTTACAATCTCTTTTTGAGAATGTTTCTATAATAGTTTCGATAAAAATATCTATATTCACCAAAGAAATATATTTCGCTTTGTGATATAGTTTTGTTCTTGTACTTAATATTTGTAAGTTCAAGTGTTGATATTAAGTCAGCCACTTGAAACAAATTATAATCGCGAGGCTTAACCAACTTAAATATTGGTTTATCTAATAAAGCGGTTAACACCACTATCAGCAATCTAGAAAGTTGTTTCTGCCCATTATCATAATACACTTTGATGGTGTCAAACTGTTGGAAGAAAGATAAATTGTCTCTAATCACTCTTCCTAATTGTTTTGATAATTCTACTGACAGTTTCACCTCATCCTCGATATGCTTCTTTTCAACTGCAACTGTTGCATAATTATAATCAACATGGTCTGCAAAGAAAGACATCTTGTTGAATATTTTTCTTCTTGTTTTAATATCTAGCTCTTTATATTCGTTTTCTCTTCTGATGATTGGGCCAGCATGGAAATATCTAGATCCATAGTCGATTAAATCTAACTGATGATTTAATAATTCAACCAATCCACTTATGTCGTTATTCTGGTCATGAAAAACCAAAGAGAAAATATACAATGGGCTATGATAATCATAGGTTCCAAAATTACCCGATTCATCAATAAAAATAGATAGTTCTTTCATGAAGAAAAATAAAAGCGAGGCACATTCCCCGCGGTTAGGTGGGAGCCCGATTTCTTCCCCGTACCTAACAAGTCCTTAAGGTGGGCCGGTTAGGTGTCCCCATAGATACGGTCTATCAAGAGGTTTCCCTTTTGACACATATAATATAACATTTATCCCTAAAATAAGCAATTAAATAAGCACACTTTTGAGATGAATTACTATTATGTTGTTAGTACCTATCCTCCTCAGAAATAGGATAGAAATACATGGCTATATCATTTAACTCTTCAATATCAACAGGATCATCAAATTCTGAATATTTATTGATATCAAAATTCCAAGGTTTAAATATACCTCTTTCTTCATCTTCATCACTATAATCTTTATCTATCTCACCATCTAAATATGCGTATAAAGATCTTATATTGTCTTCCCATATGCCCATTCCTTTAGCGTCAAGCACAAAACCAGTAGGTATGTCTTCCTCTTCATCAATTACTTTGGTAACAATTTGTTTATATATCTTGCAGTCAAAATCCCAACCATCACCAGTATCATAAATAAACATGAATGTTTCAGGTAAGTCTTGTATCGATTTATCTTTGAAAGGTTCGTTTCTAGTTGAGCCTAAATCATCCCACTGCTCCATCCAAGATGATGGGATGTAAGATTTGTCTTTTGTTCTATACATAAAGAAGTGTTCCATAGTCCCGCCAAAGATTTCTACAATTAATTCACCTAGTTCACCTAGGCCGATATCATCTCTCACCAAAAATGTGCGATAAAATCTACCTTTCTTCGCATATTTGAAATCCGCTCGTATTTTTAAATATTTAATTTCCATACTAGTATTGTATCAATGATACACTGCGTTTTCTATTGATAAAAACCTGCATAGCAAAGAGAAAAAGTCCTAAACAAATAGGACTTCTTTATCGTTATCCCCAATTGGGGTATCGTGCTTTTATGGTGGATCTGAAGCGTTACGATAGAAACCCGCTACCTCTTATATTAACGGGACAGGGATACTCGTATGTCCCGTTTTTATTTGGGACTGGCTTCATATCGGTTTTGACAGCAATTAGAGAAATACTGTCTAAACCCATCTATATTGGCGTTTTATATTGAAAAACCAGTACTTTATGCTATTTCTAGCTAATTATGTCAATTATGAATATATTTCACAAAAACGGGACACAAGACTTTGCTTGCCGGTATCATAGATGCGCAGTTTTAGCTTCTTACCCTATAACCAATAGCGATGATTATATCAATGTTATAATGTTCAACATTATAAATTTAGTGTCTAAAGCAGTTGTTCGGAATTTCCGAACAGTTGCATTTTCATCCAATTCTCTTTCTTCTAAAATATGTTTGATATGTTCAGAAATATTAGATTTGCTTGACGCTATCATAGAGATACTATAACGAATTCTCTCCCTCCAAAATACACTTCAACTCTTCTTTTACATATGCAATATCGCTATTAGATAATAATGGAATAATCTTTTGAATTTGGTTTGTGGTTTTATTCCACCACTCTAACTTTTCTAATAATTCAATCATTTCATCATCAAATCTTTTTCTAATAACTCTTGCCGGATTGCCTACAACAATGGAATAAGGCGGTATATCTGAACCAACAACAGCGTTAGCCCCAATAATACACCCGTCTCCAACATGCACGCCTGGAAGGAATGTAACGTTTTGACCAATCCAAACATCGTTGCCAATAACCGTGTCACCCTTATAAGGCAAATCTTCTTTTTTAGTTGGGTCTTGTTTCCAGCCATTAAAAATATAGAAAGGATAAGTAGACACTGAATTCATTTGATGATTTGCACCATTCATAATAAACTCTACTCCTCTACCTATTTGGCAAAATTTGCCAATAATTAATTTATCACCGATAAAGTCGTAATGATGCGTGACATGTTTTTGAAAGTTTTGGCCATCAAAATATGTATATTCACCGACGATAATATTTGGATTGGCAATTACAGTTGGTTTGACATATACCACACTTTCATCTCTTGATTTTAATGGGTGTACTTTTTTCCAATCTGGTTTATCAGCCTTGTCAGCCTTTATCATCA
>JAILBR010000046.1 GCA_024680795.1 Bacilli bacterium
CCACTATCAAGTTTACGTCTATTCTCCATGGTTATCACTAGGTGATTATTGAAAACTTCCGCTCTTCCTTCTGAAGCGTAATAATCATCAAGGTCGATACCATTGATGATTCTTCCATCGGTGTATTCTTGTAAACCGACAAAAGCGCGACCAATGTAGTATTTGATTTCGGTTTCATCCATCGCTGCGCTTGGTAATTTGTTTTGATAAAAATCACCATCTTCACTATAGTTTAATTCGGTACAGACAGCATCTTTACCACAATTTGTGTAGATATGGTATTCTTTTAGTTCTGATTTTTCTCTAGAGCTATATTCAACAGCGTCCACTCCATCTGAAGCGATATATGTTCCATCGCTATAATCGTTTTTCACATCGGGATTATCATCATCCCAATAACCACTAGTAAGACGCAAGGTATAATTACCTTTCATCATTTCACTAAAGACAGGATCCCACATAAGTGGTTCTTCAAAGGTATATGCCTCTTTATTTGCGTCAGTTGTGACTAATAAGGTTTCATCAACGATACTCAAAGTTGCAACCAAAACAAGAGGATAATAGTTAGTTAATGTGACTGTGGCTTCTACTTCATAAACGCCTACGTTCTTGAATTTATTAGCGCCACTACAGCTTTTACAACTATAGGTGACTTTACTGCCACTTGGCGCGTTTTTAACGGTGATTTCGTGGTCTTGTCCATCGTACATCACGACTAAATCATCAAATGTGACACCACTTAATGTAGCGGAATTAATGGTTAATGTTGCACTTAAATCTTTATCGTGATAACCATCTTTACTTAAGGTACATGAAACTATATATGTACCTACATTTGTATACTCATATGTTCCTTTATAAATAACTTTGGTGCCTTCAGGAATACCAGTTGGTTCAATGGTGTGTTTTTTGCCATCATAATCAATAGTTGCATCTTCCATCTTAGCGTCATCAAAGTCTAATAATGGGGTTGTAATAGTTAAGGTTGCATTTAAGGTTAAATCATTATAGTTTTCGGCAGATATAACTGCGGTAGCGTTATACACTCCGATTTCTGTTCCCACGTTATTTGTATATGTAACCGTGGCAAAAGAAGGGACACCTGTACAAGTTAATGCATGCTCTTGTCCATCATATTCCACTTCTTCACTAGCGAAAACAATAGCAGAAAAGTTAGCGGGGGTAATGGATAAGGTTGCATTTAAGGTTAAGCTTTCATATCCATCTTTTTCTAATAACGCTGTTGCGGGATATGTACCTACGTTAGTGTATGATTCTCTTCCTTCATATGTCACTGTTGTGCCTTCTGGAACATCTTTAACTTCATTTAAAATATGGGGGTGACCATCAAAGATATAAGAAGCATCATCAAAATGAGCGGTATCAAACTGCTTGATAACGGGTTCTTTAACTGATGAGCAGGATGTTAATAATAGAGTTATAGATGTAAGAAGAGTGAGAAGTTTTTTCATAATAACTCCTTATATTAATTATTACATATATTAATAGTCCACTTAAAGCAACTATAGCAAAGTTAACATTTTGTATTTTTGATAAACAAAAACAGCACCGAGTGTATCGATGCTGTAGTTATCATCTGGGTGTTGACTGCTTAAGTGATGCGCATTAAATTAGTTCAAAGCATAAATGATTTTGGAAATAATGGCTCTTAATTTTTCATTGTCTCCATTTACGCTTTCATAACTAGCGATAATATTCTCTTCGGCGCTAACTTTTGACCAGTCAAAGCCATAGCCATTTTTAATGCCAATGTATCTAATAAATTCTCTTTGTGTTCTACCATTACCTTCTCTAAAAGGATGAAGAGCATTGATGTCCGCTAATAAGTTAGTTATGTGATTGACAAATTCTTCTTTTGAAAGTCCTTGATAATAGTTATCTTGTTTTAAATTAGAGAAAAGATCTTTAGCATAAGATTCAATATATTGTGGCAAACAAAACAAATTACCTTTTGCAATAGCGACTGTTCTAATTTTGCCAGCCCAGTAAAACAAATCTTGAAATAAATAAAAATGAATTGCTTTCAAATGCTTGAAATCTAAGTCACCATCTATTGGTTTATTCAATAATTCCGATTGTCTCATACCACTATAAAGGCGTTCGGCTTTACGAAATGTTTCCTCGTCTTGTATATTTAATTTATTAATTAAAACATCACTGCCTTTATAACAGTAGATGCCTTTTTCGTCTAAATAAGAATATTTATAATTATCCATTAATTCCTAAACTTGCATTGAATAGTTTAAAAGCCTCTTCTCTAGTTATTTCTCCATCAGCAACCTTTGAAATTAGTTCGATATCAAAACTAGTTAATGGCATTCCTTCTAAAGCCATTGTAGCATTAACATCTTTTATGATTTTTTCAGCTTTTTTACTCATGTAAATATTATACAGCATTGCCATAATGTATTCATTATTTAATTAGTAAAAAAGTACCGATTTGTATCGATACTGTAGTTAAGCAAAGCAATACTTTAGTTAAAAGTTATGGTGAAGTTGATGGTGCTATTATTCTTTTCCACCACTATTTTTCCTTTATGGAGATTGATGATTTCTTGAGCGATGGATAATCCAACTCCCGATCCCTCTTTCTTCGTAGATGGAGAGCGATAGAATCTTTCCATTATTTGTTTAGTGTCCACTTCATCATCTTTATTAATAGTGTTAGAAAATCTAAATTCGATTTTACCTTTATTATTTTCACTAATAGTGAAATAGCTGCTCTTGATTTCGCCACCTGTATATTTCAAGGAGTTATCTAAGAAAATGCGAATTAATTCATCAATTAAGCTTTTATTTCCATACATTGTTAAGTTATTAGAGGCATTAAAAGCGAACTTAACGCCGATATTTTTGAATAGAGGGGCATAAGAATCGATAATGGATTTACAAACCTCATTAAGCGAGAAATCGTTAAATGGGAATCTAGATGGATCATCTTCTTCAAGTTTAGAAAGAGTAACTAATTGATTAGTCATTTCTGTTAAGCGTTTTAATTGATCACGGATAGATTCACTCCATTCGTTTTTACCATTATCCATTTCGATTAGATCTAAATCCGCGGAGATAACAGTGATTGGCGTTTTTAATTCGTGAGATGCATTAGTGATGAATCTCTTTTGCTTTTTATAGGCTTCTTCACTAGATTTAAAAGCGATTTTAGAGGCTACGACGATTAAGCCAATTAAGACTAGATACGCGCCTAATGATACTAAGGAAGAAACGAGAAGATATTTATTTGCACTTTCTATTTTCTCTTTCACATCGACAAAACCGACATATGTGATTCCATCGGATTTCTGGGATTTAGAGTATCTAAAAGTTTGATATTTACCTCCACTGAGTTGATTTAAATATACTTTTGTGGCTAATTCTTCACATTCCGCTTTTGTTAGAACAAACATTTGTCTATTATCTGTTTCTTTAATTGTCCCATCAGTGTTAAAGGAGACCACAAAGTAATGTTCTTGTCTTAAATCATTTGGTCCATCCCCTTGACCAGGTCCTTGATCTGGCTTAGGTCCTTGGTTAATGATTTCCGTAAGTGAATGTTTTGCATTATTTTCTAGGGATACATAGTTGGAGATATTGATAGATCCAATAGTGACAAACAAGACAAAGAACACCGATAAGGCGGAAATTAAGATAAACTTTCTTCTTAACTTTTTAATCATTGTTTGTACTCCAAATAATATCCTTGATATCTGATTGATTTAATATTTGTTTTTGAACCAATAGATTCTAATTTCTTTCTTAAATATGAGATGAATACCCAGACATTTTCACTTGTGGAATAGCTATCAGCATCCCATGCGGATTGCGTAACTATTTCAGTGGAAACCACTTTTCCATTAGCCTTCGCTAAAGCGAGGAGGATTTTCATCTCTTTGTTTGATATTATAACGATTTTATCGTTACATTTTACTGTAAAGTTCTTTTCATCGATAGTTAAATCACCATAGACTAACTCTTTCACTTCTTGATATTCTTGTCCTTTTCTTCTCCCTAAAGCGCGAATTCTCGCGAGTAATTCTTCAGTGTTGAAGGGTTTAGGTAGATAGTCATCCGCACCTAGATCAAGACCGGTGATTTTATCTTCAATTGTACTTTTGGCAGTCAGCATGATAATGGGAGTGGAAACACCACTACTTCTCGCTCTTTTGAGCACTTGCAAACCATTAACCTTAGGAAGCATGATATCGAGGATAATGACATCATATTGATAGTCCTTGATATACATCAGTGCTTCCTCTCCATCGAGAGCGGAATCCACGATATATGAATTCCGCTTTAATAGAGTGGTTAACGCTTTATTTAATTGGAGATTATCTTCGACTAATAGAATCTTCATAGCATTATTTTAAATGATTTTTACTAAGAAATGGTAACCGAGTTAGAGGATTGTGTCCAAGAAAGAACGGTTGAATCACCTCTTGATAATGTATAAGTGCTACCAGTGGTCAATAAGCTGGAATAGATTTGGAATGATCCATAAACGTAGTCATTAGTGAAACTAACTTCTAATCCCGTTCCAGAAAGGACATAATTTCCTGCGGATAAGGTGACAGAAGATGAGCTTTGTCCTCCAAATCCCGCACGTCCACCAAATCCGAACCCTTGGCCACCAGAGGATGAATTAGCGCCACTGGTACCAGCGTATTTAACTATGTTGCTACTACTTGGTGATTTTTCTAATCCATTAAAGGCGATTAAGGTACCGCCAGTCATAGAGATGGTTCCATCAACATCTAAACCTGTTGACATTCCACCACTAGTACCTGGAGAACCTCTTGTCACAATGGTGCCACCACTTAATGTGAAGTTACCGTTGCTATCAATGCCGTCTGTATCACCACTTTTGACAGCGACATCTAAATAGCCACCAGACATTGTGAAGGCACAACTATTGAATGATTTTTGGGAGCAATTTACTCCATCATCCGTTCCATAAATGTAGCTATATCCACCTTTAATATCGATGTAATTGCCTTCAAAACCTTCGGTTGCACCAGTGACAACGACTTTGCCACCATTCACTGTTAAGGTATTATCAGCGTGAAGTCCATCATCACCACTGGCCACTTGGATTAATCCATCATTGATGGTGATATTTCCTAAGCCTTCGTTACCGTTTTCTAAGGCATCACCATAGTTAGCGTGGATTGCATCATCACTTGCCGCGATGGTGATTGTTCCTTTATTAACGATAATTTCATTAGTGGCTTTTAAGCCTTTTTCACTATCCGCTTTGAAGGAAGATTTATTGTAATAAGTGGCGTTAGTGCCAGTTTTGATACTCAATGTGGTCATTACTTCGCTATCAGCTTCATCTACTTCAATGTTATAGCTAGCGTCGATAGCGTCGTGTAAGGAATCAACATAGACATATCCTCCGTTAATAGCAACTGTACCTCTTTGATTTCCTTTACTAGAGATATCGCTATTTTCGGTTTTAATACCGTTACCAGTTTTGGCATAGGCTTGCACTGTTCCAGAGGTGATAGTTACATTATCATTTCCTTTAAGAGCGTTATTATAGCCTGTTGCTTTTAAAGTTAACTTTTGGATGGTGAGATCTTTTGTGGTGTGGATGGCGTTATTGTAATTGCCTGTCACCACTAAAGTGCCTGTTCCTTTGAGTTTTAAGTCAATATCAGCGTAGATTGCGCCTTCACCTTGAGAGGCAACATCACTCGTTTTAGCGCTTCTAGTGTCATTAATGACGTTATCGGTATTCTTTTTCGCGGAGATTTCTAATTTGTCTCCACTGACCGCTTTAATGGGGGAATCACTATCATAAGTGATAGATACACCATTAAGTTCTAACACTACTACGTCATCTTCACCGGCTTCTATGAGGATTTGTCCTTCGAGTTTTCCTTCTAAGGCAAATGTACCAGCGGAGGTGATTTTATAAACACTACCGGTTTGAGAATAAGTTCCATCTTCAGATGTAATGGAGAATTCTTCATTTGTTTCTACGACTTCAATAACTTCTGGATCATCCACTTCAATAGGATCGTTATAGTCGTAGTCTGAGCCGTTATTACTGTTATCTGTAGAATGGTTATTGTTAGATGAACAACCCACCATAGCTAAGATAGCGAGAATGGATAATGGGATTAATGTTTTCTTTTTCATAGTTTTTTCCTCCTTTATAGGGATTTATTACTTTCCACATATGGAAGTAATGAGATTTCAAGATTTGAGTTTTTAATTCTTAATTCATCGATGAGAGCTTTTTCGCTATCTTTAGCGAGTAATTCAACTTTATAAGATAATCTAAATAAGCTACCCATGCCCGTGGTTTTGATTTCCACTAGTTCGTAAGACTTTAAATATGTCTTTAAGATGGCGTCAAATGCTTCGTTATAATCAAGATCTTCGGGGATGGTGACTTTGAGAAGTTTCTCCACTCCTACGGTTTTAAATTTCAATACATTTAATGAGGATAGGAGGACAAATAGTCCCGCTAACACCACTGAGAGAATCGCGGCGATAACAACATATCCTAGACCTGCGATTAAGCCAAACGCCACTCCTCCAAATAGGAGAAGTAATTCTTCCGCTCTACCAGGGGCGCTTCTGAATCTGATTAAGCCTAAGGCCACTGCAATGGTGGCAATTCTTACTGCGCCAGTAGTCGTATCATCGAGGAAGATAGATATCATAGAGATGACACTGGCGACAATCATCGGCATCAATATAGATGTGATGAAGAAGCTTTTTGTCGTTCTTAGTTTGATAGATACAATTAGAGTATAAGCCAAACCAATAACAAATGTTATTCCAATGATAATAAGACAGATGATTGTCTTATCTAATGATGATAATAAATCAAACAGTGAACCCATATTGATATCCTCCTTTGATATTTATTTGAGCGTGTTCTTTGACTAATGTTTCTTTTTTATTTAATTTGCCCATTTCTCTTTTATGAGCGTTTCCGACTTTGGAGAAGCTATTTTGATAGATTTTAGCTTCAGTTAAGATTTTAACTAACCAAAGGGGAACGGAATGCTGCACCTTGACTTCGAGAATTGCTTCGCCTTCATTTAGCAAGTATATGCCTTCATTTGAGGTATGAAGATTGAGGTCCTCTACGCGATATCTGGGGTTCATATCAATGGTGATTCTGAGATCACTATTATCTTGATAATAGGCGACGCGGTCATAGATGATGAGGTATTTAGGAATTAAGACTCCATAGTTTTCTTTAAATGCGAGTAATTCTCTTGAGATTTGCTCTTGGCCAAACTCCTCATCTTGGTTGAAGAATTTATCGACTTTCTTTTCCGTGGTCACGATTCTTCTTTTATATACGATCTTTTCGTTTTTCCTTTTGATTTCTAAGAAGACAGGAGAGTCATCTTTCGCTAAACCATAACTTCTTAATCTAATCTTTTCTTTATACGCTGGTTTTTCAATCGACTTATTGATTAAGGTACAATTAGGAGTGTCATAATAAACGGAACTAATCGTGGTCAATCCATATTTATCAATCTTCATGTATTTCAAGATTTCTTCTTGGAAATAGGCCAATTGCTCTTTATTTAAGATGTATTTGAGCTCGTATCTTTTCATGACTGAAATGATTTCTTTTTCCATTTGTTTTTCCTCCTTTTGTGCCTATATGCTAGCAAGCGAACCTTAAATTAAACTTAAAAGAAAAGAAAAAATGATTAGTCCAGTAGTTTTCACTACCACCGTCAGGGGTCTTTAAACCTCAACTTACACTAATCATTTTTCTTATACCACGTCACAACTAATTTGTAACGATTGTATATATCTGGTTAAGTTTGTGAGAAATGATACAAATTGAGCCACTTCTCTAAAAATGAGCCAATGTCTTCATCAATGACAAAATAAGGTTCATTATTATTTATCTATTATTGTTTTCTTAATAATTTTATAGGAACCAATCGCTTTAGATGCGGTAGTTACTAATTTTGTCTTAATTCCCTTTTTGAGAGGAATAATATAATCCCCCGATTTAGGATTATCTAAAGATATAACTTCATTATTAGATAAATCCGTAAATGTAAAACAGATAGAACCACCATTATTAATAACGGATAAGATTATGGTTTCTTCATACGACTTATGTCCTTTAAAGGTCATAAATCTATGACATGAGAGTAAATAGTATTTTCTCGCGTTTTGTAATCTTAGTTTTTCCATATCGTTATATTAACAAAAAACAGTACCGATTTAAATCGATACTGTAGTTAACAACTGGTTTTAATGGCCGGAAACGATACAATGGGCCACTTTGTCTAATTGTGGGCCACCCACAGTTAATGTCTTCTTTTAAACAATATTAATTCTGGATTTGCGCCTTCAACACCATATGTGCAAATCAATATTATTTCAGCATTTGCCACTATCCCGAAGCATCTATTATTATCTACTTCAAGTTGATTGCGTGAACTTACTCGGCAATTGAATAACCAAGCATCTGGGTTACATATTGTTGGATGATATCTTCCAATATATATCCATCTGGGTAGTTCCTACCCGATATCCCTACGTTATCAGCTTTACCATTCCAATTAATATAATCTTCATTTAAAAACTGATCCGTTACAGGAATATATTCCCTTCTTGGATTAGATAATCCTTTTAGAGGTATTGAGAAATAATAACGAGCTTCTTGTCGAAATAATCTCATGATGTTATAAGCTCCAACCGCATCGGCGTTATAGATATCGTTGCCGTCTATAAATAAGCCACGATGTTTTCTTTTCGATTTATCATAATAGTCTTTTGATACTGATAATGACTTAGGAGAACATCCTGAAGAATATGCTTCATCAATGATAACTAGTTCAATTCCAACTTGTTTTAACTTATAAGAAAGATATTCGTAGATTCTAGCAAAACATATAGCTCTCATATTCTGGTTATATCGATGCTTATCTTTGTTAGAATTAAACTCTTTCTTTTGATGAAGAATACCAGTGACATCTCCAATGATCACCTTAGAGATATCGTGGTTATTGCAGTAGTCAACAATATATCTAGAGGCACGATGGAGGATGAGATTAATTCTCTTATTCTTAAGCTCATATAAATGTTTAATCCTATTGGTAGAGACTCCTTTCTTATGATTTGGATAACATTTATCATAGTTAGATTGATAATAAGCAATCTTTTTTGAGAAATAGTAATTAGTATTTAACAAAGATTGACCTGAGACAATAAATGAAGATCCGTTATTGTCATAGACTGTTAACAGGTTCTTTGTACCAATATCGATGCTTATATAATGCTTATTATCTTTTTTTAATGGTTTAACGTCTTCTTCATAGATAATATAGACTCTATATCTATTCTTATCCATATATACGAATTCGACTTGTTTAATATTAGAGAAAGTTCTTTTTAGAGGAATATAGAAGAAGTCTTTCTTTATGTTATATTTTTCTTCTAGGTGTTCTTTAAGTTTTTTAGGAATACAAAAGCGGATTTGATTATCAATAACCTTAATGGAATTCTGAAGGTATTTAAAGTTTGTGTGTGAACCATCTTTCTTATAATAAGGCGAGCGTGGTTCTCCTTCATATTCTTTTAAATGTCCGTTCTTTTTCCTATATTCATATCTACTTTTAAGAGCAAAATAGCTCTTCCAAGCTTCATTAAGTCTAGAAAGAACATCTTGACTAGTTTGACTAGGTAAAGACTTATACCAGATATTATCTTTCAATCTTTTCTTTTGATCATACCAATCTGGCATTATGTCAAACCCTAGAGACTTATATTCTTTTCTTTCATAATTACCAACGTTGAATAACTTACCAGCAGCGTAAGAGAGATGTCCAAGGATGTTAGACATCGTTTCATTTACTCTTAATTCAAATTGGTAAGTTAGTAGCATACTATTCCTTTTCTTGGTTTTGAATATATTGTCTTATCGCTTCTTCTGATATAGAACCAATTGTCTCAACATAATAAGAAGGATTCCATAACTCTCCATTCCATAGCTCTTTAGATATTTCAGGAAATTCCTTTAATAATAATCTTCCAGATATTCCTTTCATCATCTTTGCAATATATGAGATTGATATTTTCGGTATAGCGGAGACAAATACATGAACATGATCTTTCAAGCCAACTTCAATCTCTGCAATTTCAAATCCTTTTTGTTTACCCACATCAATTAATATTTCTTTTAATCTTCTCTCAATATCAGTGTTTAATACTTTCCTTCGATATTTAGTAGACCAAACAATATGATAGTTGATGTTAAAAACACATGTTCTCCCATGCCTTAGTTCACCCATATCAAATACCTCTACATATAGTATATCAAAAAA
>JAILBR010000013.1 GCA_024680795.1 Bacilli bacterium
GCCTCATCTATGTTGAATAAGTCGTTTTGTGCAAAACCGGATAAACGAGTTTGGCCGACGACAAGTGTGGTTGTCCGATTCGATCCATCCGCTTTTGTCTAAATACTTCCATCCACTATTTTGTCGTACTATCTCTCGTTCGCGAGCCCCTGAAAAGAAAAAGATCGAGCTTTCGCCCGACCCCCTCGCTAGAACGCCTTGCTCATGTCCATCGCGGCCTTCTTTTCCAGCCTCATCTCCTTGATCCACTGCTCGCTGCCAGTAGCCACGGACTCCACTTCGGTCTTGTAGTAAAGCTGTTTCCCGGTCTCCAGATCGAATTCGCCAATGTGATACTTTGGATTAGGGTCGCCTTCGAGGAAGTATCTGGAAACGAAGATGTGCCTGTCGCCAACGAATACATTTATGTATTCCTCCTGATACTCCTTCCCGTGAATGCCGGGATAGTAGTCATACCTGACGCACGCATCGTCCTCGACGCTAGCTCTTCCCAAGTTGATGTCTTTTTCTTTTGCCATGTTTTAGTCTCCTTTGCTTTTCGCACCTCCATTATCCAATTTCCAGGACGCCAAAAGGTCGCTGCTGGAGAGACAAGTTCGCAACGAATAGGTTCGCCGGTTCGATCCCGGTCAGATCCACTAGATTGAGTATTAGCATCGCTTTATTTGCGATGCTTTTTTATAACTATAAATAGATAAGAATGAATAAATATGGTATGATTCTATTTAGATTTATAAATTGAGAATAGAGATTAAAATAAGCCCTTTGGGATTTTTATAGGGGAATTATTATGGGCACATATTACGAACAATACAAAGAAATAGATAGAGAAATTTATAGATGCTTTGATTACATAATTGATATGTTTAATCAATATAAGTATTCTGATAACACTGTCTATTCAACCATTTCTGAAATAATGGATGTTAAAAATGGACTTCATAATATTGTTAAAGATTCAAATGATAAAAATGAAGTTTTGGATGCAATTAAATACAAAGCGCCTCAACAACTGAAAAAATATCAAACAATGTTTAACAATAAATATGCATCTGCGGTCTATGTTAGAGATGTCTTTAATATTTCAAAACTTGATCTGAGTAACGCTATGTCTATTCTTAAAAGAGAGTTAAACAAATGTAAATCGGATTTAAACGATTACGTTCGTTCAAAAGCTGGAAACGATCACTTCCGATATGCAGTTGGAAGAGCAAAAAGCACTATTGAAGAAATGAACGAAGCAATCAAAGAATTTGAATCCAAAGAAAGCGATTTACGTAAATTGGATAATAAAAAAATAAGTGTTCAAGGCTTTGAAATTATGAATATCAAAGTCAATGAACAATACTATCAATTTTTATTAAAAATAAAAAAGAAAATCGAAGAATATAAAAATAAAACTAAGAGCATTCTTTCTTCATTACCTCATTAACTTTATTCTAAATTCTCTTTCTACGCTTTCTTATCGAGGGCATCATTTTTATATTCAAAGAATAGTGTGACTCCAAGGATATAAGTCACCCCAATAGCAAGAACATACATTCCGGGAGTGTATCCTAAATAGTTGATGAACGATAAGAAGACAACCTTGTGGTTATAAATACCCACAACTTCGTTATCTTTAACAGTCCAGTTATCGTTTTTGTAGTTACACAAACTCATTTATCAAGAATTGCACAAAAGTCTCTATCCGTATTATGTCGTGTTTAAATTCATTCGCGAACAAGAAAACTCAAACGGGCCCACGGGGTACTAAACGCTATTTAGTTTAATAAAATTAAAAAGCCAGCCCTGAAGTAGCAAGTAGGCCAGCTTTAGAATGGAGGATATAACTGATTTAAAAGATTGGAGAAAACAATATGCTTGTGAGGCTACTTCTTTTGCTCACACCATTACTATACGTTACATAACTCACCCAATGCGTCTCTCCATAAGTGACAGTTAAAACAAGCCGTCTGGGACTCAGAAATCAGGCAAGTAAGTAAATGCTTTATATTTATATAAACATTCCTTAGAACTCGAATATGGCTAGCTCATGCTGGGAAAGCGTATCGTTCGCAAGAGGTCGGGAGTTCGAGCCTGGTCTGAGACACAAGAAAAGACCTCACACGGAGGCCTCATCTATGTTGGATAAGTCGTTTTGTGCAAAACCGGATAAACGGATTCGGACGACGACAATGTGTGATTGTCCAAACGCAATTGTTCCCAGTTGTCCAAATTTCATCGTCCTCCCAAGACAAAAGAAAAACCGAGCTTTTACACCCGGCCTTTTGCTTAGACGGACCTCATGTCATCTTCGCTAATCTGGAACTTGAGTTTTTTCTTCGTGAGCTTGTTATAAACAGAGATGATGTATCTATGTCCTGATGGTTTGGAATCCTCAGTATCAATGCAATGATCTAAAGTGATTTCTCTGTCGTCGTCTTTGACGATGACGGTTTGTATAAACGTGTCGTCCGGGCATGCCCGTAGAGAGCCAAATTCTTCGTATTCGATTTTGACCCCAGGATCGTTCTCACCGATCTCCACTTCGATTACTCCTCCATCGACGAAACACCTAGTCCAGCCTTTCGGTTTGTATCTTGTGAGTTCATCTGCCGCCATTAATCGCCACCTCCTTTCCGTCGCTTCCGACACGATAATTTTCCCATTTATAGGAGGTCGTTTGGTCGCTGCCGGAGAGACAAGTTCGCAACGAGGAGGTCGGCGAGTTCGAGGCACAAGAAAAGGCCCCTAAAGGGACCTGTCTATCTGGATGTCGGTTTTTGTCCAACTTTGGATAAGTGACTTTGGACTACGACACAAGCGGGTTTTCTTGGTGGATCTGACGAGGCTCGAACTCGCTACCTCATCGTTGCGAACGATGCGCTCTCCCAGGTGAGCTACAGACCCATTGCCTAATAATGATAATTATTTTCTAATTAAAAATCAATTTGAAAATATTGATATATCAATAAGTCTTTCTTCATCAGTGCCACCCGCATGATGTCCTTTAAAATGTTCAGTGTAACTAAATTCTTTAGAGGCATATATCCCATATTCTTTTTTAGCGATAGCGATATAATCTCCAAAAGCATCCACTACTCCTTTTGCGGGTTCTCCTTCACCAAATAATTTGATATCTAACACTTCTTTTTTAGAAAGTAGTTCGAAATACTCGCCATAATATTTGTTAAATAACTCTTCGAATTCTTTTTTCTTATCTTCTTTAACAAAGAGAGAGGCCGTTCTTTTTTCCATTGACATAGGTTTACTTAATAAACTATATAAATCTTCATGGTCACAAATATCAAATAACTTAAAGTTAATATGTCCATGATCCGCTAAAAAGATGAATAAAGTGTCAGGGTTTTTCTTTGCTACTTTTTTGATAAATCTTTGGGCTTTATGGACTTGATATTTTACTTTCCAGTGATCGATACCATTTTCATGCATTTCTCGATCTGGTGAATCCCAATAGAAATAGGCAAAACATTCATCGTTTTCTTTTAAGAACTTAGTGAGTTTTTTAACTCCAGCGAAAAGTAAAGTTTTAGGGCCATATTGCTGGATAGGATATCTTAAAATAGCTCCTACTTTCGCGTTATTATTCACTTCTTCGATTAGTTCAAAAAGTTTTCTAGTTGGATAATATTTATCAGCGATATTTTGTTCGCCTTCTTTAATGAGAAATTCATGAGTGTTATAGTCCATACTTCTAAATAAAATGATGTTTCGATCATAATCTTTAAAATATGTATCCCATCCAATCCAGCCGGTCTCTATCGGGAATTTTCCAGTTAAAAAGGCAGTTGTTGCTGCAGCAGTTGTCGGTGGAAATGTGGAATTTATAGTGGTCACATAATGACTTCTGATAAACGAGTTCTCTTTTAAATATTTCCTAACGATATTCTGTCCCATTCCATCAAAAAGGATGGCCACTACTTTCTTATGTCCTTTTAATTTTTCATCTACTTCAGGAATAGAATCATGAAAAGTTTCCGCATGAAAATGCTTAAGAATAGAGTTAGCTAAATTGACTAAAGAGTTTTTGTTATATACTTTCATATCAATGTCTTACTTTTTCGTAAGAAGATATCATACAAGAACGAGATGATATTTTCAAATCTTTATCTTAAAGAAGGAACTTTATAATCTTCGCCACTTCCTAAATTAGACATATTCCAGTTCAAGCTGCGATAACCACTATTAAGATATATATCTTTTGTTGATAGTGATGATAGAGACTCAATCTCTATTCCATCAACTTTTTCGTTACGCTTTGGTACCATGGTTAAATTATCACTACTATAGTAGCAAGAGTTAATTTTAGTGCTATTATCGGCGGTAATAATACCATAGTAACCAGGATTAGTCACTTTCGTATCATTCTTTATAAAGAATGCGCCTTCTATTTCTTTTCCGTCTTCATAGATAAATCCGCCATAGCCTGTTGAATGTGTATTTAGGCATTCTAACTCACTATCAAAGACGATGACTCTTTTAATAGAAAATACAAAGGTATTTGAAATATAGGACGCTGTACACCAATCAGCCTCACTTGAAAGATTAATCTTTGCTCTGACCATTATTGAGTCACGAATTGAATAGTTGGTACTTGTTGAACTTCTCGCAATAAATCCTGAAACATATGACTCTGAGTTATTGCCATTGATTGTAATGGAGGAATCAGAAATACTTACTCTATCTATTGCACCATTAGCGGAACACGCAACAAGTAAACTAGCGTAGTTAGGATTAACATCACCTTTGACATTTATACTGACATTTGTGACATTGACTTTACTAATTGTGTAATCGATTCCTGTGCCAATCAAAGTTGCAATATGTGTATCGTTATCTGCAACAATATTTGTTTTCAAATCGATATTATCGATATTCAAGTTATAGATAATACCTCTAAAGGTTGAGAAAATTGCAAAGTTACATTCACCATAAATCCTATCTACTTTATTTAATGTAACGTTGCCTATCGTGTGTCCTTTGCCGTCAATTACTCCTTTGACCTCTAATCCCATCTGATCAGTTGGAATATCGATATCCTTATTTAATAAATAATATTTATAATCTCCGCCTTTGTTAAAATCTACAAAACTATCAACATATACAACGTCATCACTGCTGACTACTCCAAATTCAAAATAATCGTTATAAGTAAACGCTACATCTTCTAAACTATCTTCATTTATATATGTCACTTTTGTTAATTGGATAAATGAGTTATATCCATAATCAGTATAGATATTGCTGAAGAAGGATTTATCAATAGTGACTATGTCACGATTTTGTATAAATTTAGCTTCGTTTATTTCATAACTTGTGTTATCTACTTTTAAGTCAACCTTCTTAACTTTTAAATCGTTATTGTTATTTAAAACAATCGATAGACCTTCTGGATTCTTTATATCATAAATATGATCTTGTCCATTTTCATCAATCATATAATCGATTTTTAGATTGCCATCTCCACCGATATATTCAGTATCATTTTGTTTAAAAGAGGCAGTATATGTTTGGTTATCCGATACATTTTGTATTTCAGGAGTCCACCCAATGAAGTCGTAACTGGCTTCTAAAGTCGACGCTCTTTTTGGCTCTTCCCCTTTATATGAAGGAGTTTGTCCGTAGTCATATTTTTCTTCTAATAGCAAGCTGCCATCATAGTTTTGCCATTTGATTGTGTAGGAATTAACCGTATTCTTATATGCTGCGGTATATGTTACATTCCCACTTACTTCTTTTATTTCTGGCGACCATCCATTAAATGTATAGCTATATTGCGAATCGTTTGCTCTAGTTGGGTTAGCATCACTATAAGATGGCAATGTTCCTTCTAAGACATTTGTGTCAATTTTTAAAGTAGTGCCATCATAATTTTTCCAAGTGACTTGATAATAATTTGGTTCAGTCGTAGATGAACTTGAAGAAGCCATGCGCTGGCGATAATTGACCACTACCGCTGTTGTGGTGCCTCCACCCACTCCGATAGTGATAATAATCGGCAAGATAATTGGAAGAAATATTCTTTTCTTTCTAATTGGTTTAGTAACAACATCACTCTTTTTATCTTGGATGACAAAATATAATTCATCCATTGTCAGTTTATAGAGGTTACATAATTTAATATATGTTTGTAAGTTTGGATATGATTTTGCTTTTTCCCATGCGCTGATAGTTTTAACATTGACACCAATCAGTTTTGATAAATCGCTTAAGATAAGATTATTTTTCTTTCTTAAATATTTAAGGTATTTAGAAAACTTATCACTATCAAACTTAATGGAATCACATCTATTATTATTCTTTTGCTCTTTTGCAAAGATGAATCCCTCTAAATCCACTCCTAAAATAGAAGCATATTTTGACCATATTGAAAGATCAGGAAAACTCCTACCACTTTCCCAAGCTGATACGCTTTGAGAAGAATAACCTAATAGTTCACTAATCTTTGATTGTGATAATCCAACTATATTTCTTCGCTCAACAAAAAAATCAGAATGATTCATATCACTAATAATTGTATCTCATTCTGATTTAGATGTTTAATCGATATTACTTTCTAGAACATACATATCATCTTTTTTGATGTAGATAATCTCATATCCTGTATAAAAGTTATAGAAGAACGC
>JAILBR010000040.1 GCA_024680795.1 Bacilli bacterium
GTTGTCGCTAGAGAATATAATCTCCCAACCATTGTTAATGTTAAAAAAGCAACTAAGAAGCTTCATACAGGAGATAGAATCAAGTTAGATGCTTCTAAAGGCACTATTACAATAATCGAATAAAACTCGCTTGTAACACACTGCAACATAATTACAATACGAGATAATATTAGCTAATATTAAAGTGCTAACATATTCCCTGATATGAGGCACCCCGTACCAGGGAATAGGATATGCTTAAAAGACGCAAGCTTTTTTTGCGTTTATTATATTAATATAATAATTCGTTAATACAAAGTTGAATAGGTGACGACAATATGCTGTTTTTTTGATTATTCTTGAAAGAACATAATATCAAGTTATATAATGAAATCGAAAAAAAGGTAGCAATTAACCAAAAAGGAGATTTTATGATTGAACGTACCAAATATTTAAATCAACTTATTAATACAAAGAATAACGGATTTCCAAAGGTTATTACTGGTATCCGTAGATGTGGAAAGTCTTATCTCCTTAAGGATATATACGCCAAGTATCTCAAAGAGGAGTGTCGTGTCAGCGATGAGAACATTTTGGTTGTTGAATTAGATGATGACAAAAACATCGAATTAAGAAATCCTATTGCATTAGGAAAGTATGTTAGAGAGCATTGTAAAGGGAAAATTGATTGTTATGTCATTTTGGATGAAATTCAAAAAGTTTTGCCAATTATCAATCCTGCTTTCACTAATGGACAGATTATCTTAGCAAAAGATGGAGACGAAAACGTCATCACCTTTGTTGATGTTGTATTGGGTCTTTCTAGAGAACCTAACATTGATTTATATGTCACCGGCAGTAATTCAAAAATGCTTTCAAGTGACATTGTTACCGAGTTTAGAGACAAAGCAACAAGAATCCATCTATCTCCTTTATCATTTGAAGAATACGCTAACTATAAAAAAGGGTATGCCCCAGAGATGATAAATGAGTACATGACATATGGTGGTATGCCTTTAGCGGTTTTAGAAGAGAATGAAGAAGAAAGAAAGAACTACCTTAAAGGTCTTTTCAAAACAACATATTTTAGTGATATCCTAGAACACAATAAACTCAACAAAAGTGAAGCTCTCGATGAGCTGTGCAATATTATCAGTGACTCAGTTGGGGGATTAATTAATTCCGAAAGAATATCAAACACCTATCAAAGCATCAAAAAAGAAACAATTGATAAGGACACTGTTACTAAATACATAAATTACTTTATCGATGCATTTATTATCCAAGAAGCCACTAGATATGATGTTAAAGGAAGAAATGAAATTGGTGCATCAAGAAAATATTATTTCACAGATTTAGGTCTAAGAAACGCAAGACTCAATTTCTCTAAACCAGATGAGGGACATATGCTGGAAAACATTATATTTAATGAACTTCTTTATAATGGATATTCGGTTAATGTTGGGACTTATGAAAGAGTGGAGCGAAATAAAGATAATAAGAATGTTAAAAAAACATATGAGATAGATTTTTTGGCCACAAAAGGAAACAGGATATTCTATGTTCAAGTGGCAGATGACATATCAAAGAATGAAACATTGGAAAGAGAAAAGAAACCATATAGTCACTTGAAAGACCCTATTCAAAAAATACTTGTTGTTAATAAGCCGTTCAAAGAAATGAGAGATCCAGAAGGATATGTGCTTATTGGGATTGCTGATTTTTTACTTAACTTTATAAAATAGTTATATTTTTATAATAATTTTTGTATTATAAACCAAGACAAAAATCACGAGGCCTTGAATACTACACTGGGATTTTAAAGTAATATTATATATAATATTAAAATTACACAAAAACCTATTCCCTGATACACCGGTTGCCTATGATATATAGTGCATAATTAAACCCCATGTCAGGGAATATGTTTTGTTATCCAATTATGCGTTTATTATGCCTTTTGCACCATAGTATTACGATTTTGTAATATTGTGGTTCGCGATATATAAATTTGATAAAATCAAAGTATGGCAAAGACCGAACCAATCAAGCATCACTATATACCTCAATTCATTTTAAGGAGTTTTCTTGGCGAAGATGGTCTGTTTTACTATTGGGATAACGACAATAAGTATTTATCTAAAAGGAACACCAAAAGCGTCTTCATGAATAATTCTATGTATAGAAGTGAAGAAATTAATCCAGAGAATCCAGTTGAAGTTGAAAACAACTTATCTAAATTTGAACAAGAGATGGCGCCGCTTTTTAAAAGATTGTGTTCGACGGACGAAGTTGTTTTAACTAGAAGAGAACTAGAATCTCTTAGAATCTTTTTGTCTTTACTCTCATTTAGATCTGATTTGCGAATGAAGCAATACAAAGATAAGAAATTTAATGAGTCGACAGAAGAACTGTTAAATGAGTTTAAGGGCGAACAGGACTTTGATCTTTTCTGGAAGAACGAGATTAATATTTTGGCAAAGTGCAGAAGCTTTGAAGAAGTTATGGCGGTAGAAGGGGTGGACCCAATCATTAAATTGGACTTTAGCAATGATTTGAAAGGATATTACATGACTTTGGTTGAAGCTAGAGGACAAGAATTTATTATTTCTGATGTTTATCCAACATTAGAGATTTATCCTGTCGCTCCAACCATTAATATACATTTGCACGCCATTTATCCAATTTCACCAACCAGAGCCATCTTACTTAACAATATTTTCTTTAGAAAAGCGCTCATGGATAAGCAGGACCCGATTTATGGACCAATGATTGAGTTTTCACAAATGAAGGGCAATATGCTCAAGGAGCCGAAGAACTATTATCCGATGGGCCCGACTATCCATACACCAGATGATAAGTATTTCTACAGACCTGTTAAAATCTATGAAAATGATGTCACTTATATCAATATGCTATTTTTAAACGAAACGAGGATGGGGTTTGCCTTTAGAAACGTTGATAGAATCAAGGCATCGATTTCTCGTTATAACACTACTAATAGGGAGTATAATAAAAACAACTTTGATTTCCTTGAGAACAAATTGGAGGACGAGAACAATGATTAATGCTTTATCTTATTTTGATAATTCAATAGTTGGCCGCTATAGAACTGTTGAAAGAAACATCAAAAGCAAATCCAACTCTTTTTATGATTCCTTCCTCGATTTATTAGAAAACACAATTAAAAGAATCTTGATGTTAGAGAATGTTTCATATGATGAAAAATATACGTGTGGCACATTGCTAAGAGAAGAACCTATCGAAAAATTCTTCAAAGAAGAAATGGGTGTTGATGATTATACATATTCAAAGTGTAAAGATTACATCGCAAAGGTAAATAGACATAAACACTTTAACGAACATATGATTAATATCGATACCGTTGTCACCTATATGAAAGTCTATTACAACTTGGTGTCTGACTTTTTGAAATACAAAGGTAAAGAAGCTCCCGTTTTCAATGCAGATTATTACAATGGTATTTACGGATTAACCGAAAGAGAAAACAAAGAGCTTAAAAATGAAGTTGGAAGACTTAAAGATGATTTAGAAGCATTGTCTTTAGAGAATAAATTGTCCACCGAGGACAACGAAATTTATAAGGCCTTAATATCTGCTCAGGAAGTAGAAAAACTTTCTCTAGAGGACCAAAACATTGAGTTGCGCAATCAGCTTAACAAATTAAAAGACATTAAAATTAATACTATTGAATTGAAGCTAAACAAAACGTTAGAGTTGCTCTATAACTTAACTGATTCTGTTGTAGAAAGCAGAGCAATAGGCATAGCAGTAGGAACAACCATAATTGGCAAAGACATTACGAAGACCAAATATATGGAAGATGCTTTGAAAATAATTAATGAGAAAGATAAATAGGTGTGGTGCATGGAAGATAAAGAAAGAAGTGTAGTTGAAAGACTAGAGGATATTGAAAATAAGATACCAACTCCTCAAAAGCCAGTTTTTATTGATGACATTATTGGAATGCCGTTTTCTTCTTATTTAAAACAATCTACTGTTTACGGAGTTGAAGAGGATGAGCGTAAATTTAAGCATTCTATTAAAAGACAAACTGTGATGCCAATTATTTGTTTGTGCATTCTTTTGGCTGGAATAGTTATTCACGCAATAGCTCTTTCAATAAATAAGGCTAATGAGTGGATGGTTCTTGTGGGCGATTTCTTGGCTGCTCTTTGTCCAGTAATGGCCTTACTCATTTTAGGAAATCAAAAATCTAAACAACCTATGAAATCGTTTTGGAATATTAAAAATAAAGAATTCTACTTAGTTCCAGAAGGGGATCATAAGAAAATATCGTCAGAAACTAAAAATGGCTTCTGGTTTTACGCCATGCTATTTGCAAAGATTATATCCATAATTGGTTGTGCTGCACTTACGTTTATATATTTTGCTACTAGTATGCAAACATCAGCGAATGGTGCGATGTATTGGCTTTCATCTGTGTTTGGATATTTGGTCCTTTTAACATGCGTTATAGTTAGCAAGTTCGGCCCACCATATTATTTCTTTCATTATATTTTCGAAACAGAAGACTCCTATGTTACATATCCAAATCTTGATTATGTAAAAAAGGATAAATAAAATTGCACGCACATTAATATCATTAGGCATCGCTTAGTCGGTGCTTTTTTGATATGATTACAAGTGCATCGTAATGCTCCGGAGTTTTTGCGAAAGCTTAGCAAAGGAGAATAGAAGTTTATGATGCAAGATGATTCTTTGTCGGCACGCGCTGGCAAAAATCTAAAACGCATTATTAAAGAACAAGGCTATACTCAAGAAGCTTTCGCTGATGAGTTTGGTACTGATCGTGCCAATCTTCGCAAATGGCTAAGCCACGGCATTAACAAGCTTTCAACAATCGAGCAAATTGCTGAGTTCTTCGATATCAGCGTTTGGGACATCCTTAAATAGGGTGTCTTTTTTTGTTTAGCACTATTATAAATAGTGCTTTTACTGCGCTATTTTGAGTGTTGACAATAATTCAGAATATTGGTGTCGAAAGGAAACAAACACTATGACACCAAAAAACAAATACTTCAAAGTTACAGCCAAATGCGGACACGTTGGAAAAGGCAATTATGTCCCAGTGGCATTCGCTGTTAAAGCAGAAAGCAGAAGTGCTGCATCTCAAAAGGTTATGACTTATCACAGAGTCAAAAAACAATTAAACGATGCAATCATCTCCTGTGAAGAAATTGATAGAGATTCTTATAAGGAACTCATGCAGGCGAATAAAGAATTCAAATACCTCCAATGCAAGTGCAACAGACAACAAAGAGAGATTGAAGGATTCGATTCACTCATCTGCAA
>JAILBR010000054.1 GCA_024680795.1 Bacilli bacterium
TTATCCAGGATCTGTTGCCGGGATAGGATGGACCGTTAATATGTCTTCTACAATTGGACAAGCTTTTCAGGTTGGTCAAGCTGTTATTATGGCCGCTAGATACGCTGGTGAAATGAATGGTTCAAATTTATCGAATGTAAACGTTTCTTATCCAAACACATACGGAAGTTCAAATTGCTGCTATTTATCATCAACAAAAACAATTTATTTGGATTATGTAACAAGTTCAAACAACGCTTATCCAAACTCTTATGCTTCTTGGGACGCAATTTTGCATGAATATGGACATCATGTCCAACACGAATTTAATATTTCAAACTCTCCTGGTGGTCAGCATTCTATTGGCGCAAACCTGGCCGATATACATGGCAAACAATCTGGTATTAGACTTGCATGGGGGGAGGCTTTCCCTACAACCTTTTCTATGATGGTACAAGATTATTATTTGGTACAAACTCAAAACATATATACTTTTGGAGATACTTCTTATACTGCTTTTAATGGTGTGGATGAGCCTGTAGAAAACATTAACAGTCAATACAAATCTGAAGCTAACGAAGCAGCTATCTTCGGATTGCTATGGGATTTATACGACAACTCATCAAATGAAACGTTTGATACTATTTCGATGTCGCATAATACATTCTGGAACATAATAACAGGTAGTTCTGCAACAACTTTTTCAGCCTTTGCTAATTGTTATTATTCATTACTAACTTTTAGCGAAAGGCTTCAATTTGGAGAACTTCTTTCATATTATGGAATGGCTGCAAGCGATTTATATGCATATGGATTCGATAACACCCCTATGTTTAATTGGACTAGGAATGGCACAACAAGTACCATGCAAAACAATAACTTCACTTTGATGCTTTATAATCTTTCTGGGGTTCAATTATTTTCAAAAACAAATATCAATGCTGCTCAAGTTCTTTTATCAGCAAATGAATGGAATCAGGTACTATCTACAGGGTATACAGACCTTATCGCGGTATTAATAGCTTATCAAACTAACACTCCATTGACTGGTGGTTATATTTCTCAACCTTTATATTGTGATATTTCATGATATTATTGTTTTAGGCAAAGTGGTGGTTATGAGTACGAAAACATTTAATCTAATTATATTGCCAATATTATCTATATGTTGTCTTTCGTCGTGCAATAATCAGCAAGAAAATAACTCAAACAATAATGAAGATAGCACTTATTTTGAAAATGGGTTTGTACCAGATTGTTGCCTTCCATCATATCCATCTTATATTGCGTACATATGCCAAAAAGAATACGAACCAGATGAGCAATTATCTTTTACCATTTATTTTGGACATCCCGATTATAAAGAACACTACTCAGATGATGAAATAGAAAAAGTTAAAAATAGTAAAGTGACAATTGATTTATACTATAATATTGTCAACAATCACTATAATGACCATGCAATAATAGATGAATTTGGGAAAGAATTCCATGCCGATGATTACCTAGCATATACAAAATATGCAACTGTTGATTCTTCTGGGGCTTATATAGCAAGAAAACAAATCGAAAAGCACAAAGATTATATTTTAACCAGAGAGTATTTTAAAGATGATATAGGACTAATGACGCTATCTTTAAATGTTGAGAGTTTTGAATACTTGAATGGTTCAACAGAAATCTGCTACACAAAAGTTGATGAGAAAATAAAAATTATTAACAAGTCTGAATATAACAAATTAGCTTTCGCTGACTAATATAAATATCAAAAAGGAATAATAAATATTATTGAAGATTTTACTCTTCGGTTTTAACTTCTTCTTCAATCTGACCGACATCGCTATTGGAGGCAATCGCGTCAAATTTAGAAGTGATTCGATTAACTCTACTATCGAGTTTTTCTCTGCTTCTTGTTGCAGTTTCTAGTTGTCTAGAAAGAGTGTCCCACTCTTTAGCGAATAGTTCGAATTGTTTGCCTAAAATCGCAAGTTGTCTAGAGATTTCTTTGACATTCTTTGCTCTCTCAGCTTCAATTCTTACCATATTGATGGTAACCAAGATGGCTGGCAACGTGCTTGGAGAAGTTAAAATTACTTTCTTTTCTCTAGCGTATTCCACAACATCTTGAAGTTCATGATGTATAAAAGCAAAGACACCATCATTAGGAATAAACATTAATGCTTCAGGAGCGGTTTTGCCATCAATGATATATTTATCTTTGATGACAGTAATATGTTGTTTAACTGCTCTTGCAAATTCTTTTTTATATGTTTCTCTTTCTTCTTCGTTTTCCGCATCAAAGAGTCTTTCATAATCTTGGAATGGAAATTTGGAATCGATGCAGATCATCTTATTTGGTTCAGGCATAAAGACGACTGCATCCGCACGAACGTCATCACCATCTTTACTTCTTTTAATTGTGTATTGTTCTTGATAACAACCCACTGTATCACCAAAAACATTATGGAGAACCATGCTTAATTGGTATTCACCATATTGTCCTCGAGTTTGATTGCCTTCCATGATATTTCTTAAAGAAACAACATCCTTAGAAAGTGATTCAATGTTCTTTTGTGCTTCATCAATAACTTTAAGTCTTTCTCTAACTTGGGTCATGGTTTCGGTTGTAGATTCAAAACCAGCCTTCATCTTTTCTTCGACTTTTTTATTAATCTCCGCCATTTTCTCGTTGATTTGATTATTTATGAATTCAAATCTAGCGTTTAATGATTCAACGATATTTTTTTGGAATCTCTCTAATTTTTCGTTATTGAGTTCTTGAGATTTTGTATCGCTTTCCATGACTTTAATCATTTCTTTGCTAACAGCGAGTTCAATATCCTTTTGAATGTTATTTTCTAAGGCTTCGATTTGATGCATAATCTTGCCTAACTCCATTTGGTTTAAGGAGTTATCAACCTTTTTATTGTTGTTTTTTATAATAAAAACAAGGATGCCAATAACTAGCAAGAATGTAACGATAGATAAAGCTAAAACAGCGTATTCCATTTTATACTCCGATTATATTAGATAGCCCAGTTACCATCTTTAAAGATAACTGTTTTCTTACCATCGAATGATGTACCAACAATTTCCATATCCTTTGTGCCAATCATAAAGTCGACGTGGGTCATGGAATCATTGATCCCTCTTTCTTTGGCTTGTTCAGTGGTTAATTCTGGGCCATCAGGTAATAATTCTTTGAAGCCTGCTCCGATGGCTAAATGGCATGCAGCATTTTCATCAAATAATGTGTCATAGAAAAGAATGCCACTTTCTCTAATTGGCGAATCATATGGAACTAAAGCAACTTCACCAAGCATTGATGCGCCTTCATCAAGTTTAACCATTTCTTCTAAAAGTTTTTGGTTCTTCTTCGCTTTGACTTCTGCGACTTTACCATTTTCAAATCTAATTGAGAAACCATCAATAAGTTGTCCATTATAGCTTAAAGGTTTAGAAGCGTAGACGATTCCATCGCAACTTCCTGCTTTTGGAGAAGTAAATACTTCTTCGCTTGGAATATTTGGATTAAATTCTTTTTTCTTGTCGGTGAGTTCAACTCCACCACCCCATGTGCAGCCTTTAATTAATTCGACTTTAAAGTCTGTTCCGTTACTTGCTTTATATTCAAGATATTGTAAATCAAGAGCGTCTAGTTTCTTTCTATGCTCAATAATATCTGCGTTATGTTGATTCCAATTTTCAATCGCATCTCCATTAGCTCTAGAAGTTAATAGAATTGCTTCCCATAATGCTTCCACTGCTTCTTCATCAGATAAATTAGGAAAAACTTTCTTTGCCCATTCTAAAGATGGAGCGGCAGCAATACACCACTTATATTTGCCATCGGTCTTATCTCTTAATGGCTTAAGCTTTTTGCCAAAGCTGATGCTCCTCTTAATTAATTTTCTTTGGCTGATACCTTTTAATGAATCTGGATCTTCACCAGAAATCCATAATCTGCTTGGCAAGTGCTTTGCCATATAGCGATATTCAGAAACTGTGTATTCTGGAACCTTACATAAGTTGCCAACTGTCATGTATTGGAATGTATATCTATCAATTTTATCGTCATAGAAGTTAACTTTCACTTTTTTAGCACCTAGTTTGTAACATTCTTCGACCACTAATCTGACAAATTCAACGTTGGTTGCTTGAGCACCAATCCACACTTCTTCATCTTTCTCGACATTGATACCTTTGCCAGCAATAAGACGTGCATATTCTTTTAATCTTGATAATTCCATAACTTTTCCTCCTAATTATTGCATTTACTATTGTAAATCTTTTTAAAACAAAGAAAAATAATAATATACAGTGAGGTAAATAAATATGTCATTATTAACAAAGCACAAATGGTTAAATATTGTTTATGGCGTTTTACTAATCGTTATTGGTGCCTTAACATTAACATTCGCAATCGTTAACGTAGATGTTGTTAACCAAGTTATCAGCATTTCTCTTGCAGTCAGTTTGTTTATTGCTGGTATATTAAACATCGCATCCAGTATTATTGCGCATACAGAAAAATTATTCACAAGCACTCTTCTTGTTGGCAGTTTTGCAATTGCATTTGGCATCGTTTTACTAGTAAACCGCACACTTATCGGTTCCTTTATCGCATTATTATTAGGAACATTCTTACTTGCACTTGGTGCTGTTTATTTAGTTAAAGCAATTATCTTTATTATTCTTAAACAAAAAGTACCTGCGATTATCTTGATGTTTGTTATCGCCGCTATCGCAATCGGATTAGGTGTTACAGTTGTTTGCTTCCAACAAGAAAGCCAAATGGTCTTATATGCATTCATCGGTGTGTCATTCGCAGTCATGGGTGTTATTGAATTAATCCTTGTTGTTAGAGATTTATTAGAAGAAAAGAAAAAAGCTAAGGAAGAGGAACAACCAGCTGAATTCCAAGATGTCGAAGTAATTAATAAAGAAGATCCTGAAGCTGAAGTGTTAGAAGAACCAGATGAAGAACATCCACAGATCGAACAAAACAGCGATAGAATCGAAGGTCCAAAAGAATAATATTGTTTCTTAGATATCAAAAAAGCAACCCAGCGATGAGTTGCTTTTTTCGTTTTATTTTCCTTAAGCGCTTAGAATCTTAATAATGATTGCTAAGATGAAGAAGATAACGGCGACGATTAAGGTGAGAATCGAAATAACTTTTTCAGCACCTCTTTCTTTGGTTTTAACGAAAACGTTAAGACCACCACCTGTAATAGCGCCAGAAGCACCTTCAGATTTTCCGCCTTGGAGTAAGCATAAAACGATAATGATGATGCTTGTGACTAATAGAATCCAGTCATACCATGCTAACATTTCAACTTGCCTCCTTTTCTTCGTGCAAGTGATATAATACAAGAACAGTTAACATTTATCAATGAATAAATGTGAATTTTACTGCTTATAGTTAGTCAAAAAAGCAAAATAAAACACCGAAAACGCAACATATGTCGCCTAAATCGATGTTTTATTGTTATTCTAGCTAGCCTTGATATAGACCGTGTAAATTACAATATTCTAATACTGCAATAACTTCTTCGCCAGGAAGTAAAGCAAATCTTGCTTCTGGCTTTTCACCAGGTTTTAACACTGCTCTTTTATTTCCCATAGTGGTTTGAACAGCAATCCATTGGATGAAATGGGCATCCATCATTGGGTGTTCGACGCTGCCAACTTTAACAGTTAAAACATTATCCTTAACTTCATAAACTGGAATGTGTTTTTCGTGAGCACCATCTTGTGTGTTTGGTTCTAATTCTTCCATTGGTCTGCCACAGCAAATGGTTGGAACTCCTGGTTTTGCGTCAACAATAGCAATAATTTTGCCACAGATAGGGCATTTATAAAATTTCATTGAGGTATATCTCCTTCTTTAAATTCAGTATATCAGTTAATTACTAAAAAATATATCTCTAGTATAAACTTTATCTATCAGTTCTTTAGGAACGTCTTGAAATCTATTTGATAAGATTAAATCGCTCTTTTTATAAAAGAATTCTATAGATTCTCCATTATATTCAATAACATTGATTCCCTTGTTCTTCAAAATATTCACCACATCAATAAGTGCGGCGTGTCTAGAATTGTCGCTTCCTGATTTAGATAAGTAAGAATAGACACTTATCACTATATCTTTAATATCTTTTTGTGTTATTGATTTAACATGAGAAATTATTTCTTCCGCTAAATACTCTTTTCTTGATTTATTACTCTTGCTAATTGAGGTAATTAAATCAGAATTATGTATTCCACCAATTATGTTAGAAAGGACTTCTGTATCTTTTGGTAAACAATAACCACCATAGCCAAAAGAAGGGTTATTATAGTGGCTTCCAATTCTTTGATCTAGACCAATTCCTTCAATGACTTTTTTCGAACTCAATCCTTTAGATAAAAGGTAAGAATCTACTTCATTAAAGAAGCTTACACGCATTGCTAAATATGTATTTGAAAATAGTTTTACAGACTCAGCCTCACTTGGAGACATATAAATAATAGAAGGGCTATTTAGTGTGTTTGATGTCAAAATAGCGGATATATGTTTGATTTTCGGAGTTAATTTTGTTAGGCCGATAATGATTCTTGATGGATTCATGGAGTCATATAGTGCATTTCCTTCTCTTAAAAATTCAGGACAGAAAATAATGTTCTTATCTTTAAAAGATTCTGTATAACCTATCCCCACAGTGGATTTAATAATAATTACACATCCTTTATTTACCGATCTAATATCTTTGATAACACCATCTAATGCATTTGTGTTAAATAAACCAGTAGACTCATCTAAGTCAGTTGGCAAAGCCAAAAATACATAATCGGCATTTTTATAATAATTGTTATTTGGCGTATCAACTGTAAGGTTTAATTTATCTTCTTTTAATGACTTCTCAATAAGCTTATCTTTGATTGGAGATATCTTTTTATTTAATAGGGACACTTTCTCTTTATTAATGTCTACTAATGTTACATTAGTGTTGTTTGCTAAAAGAACCGCAATAGATAATCCAACATAGCCGGCGCCAACAACAACGATATTATCTTTATTCTTTATTAATTTGTGTTTGGACGAGCACGATTTAATGCAGTCAAAACAATGCTTATATTTTAGCGAGTCTAAATAAATAGGATTATTTTCAATTCTTTTATACGTCCTTAAAGGAACATCGCAAATTTGACTTGCTTGCTCTTGGGATAATCCTTTAGATTTTCGTAGTTCTTTTAGATTCATAAATCAATTATAAAATAAAAGTGCCAAAATGGCACTAATATTTGTTTTATTGAATTAAGTTTTACTTAATTGGTTTTAAGACTTCAATTCCACCCATAAATGGTCTTAGAACTTCAGGAACAATGACGCTTCCATCAGCTTGTTGATATTGTTCTAAGATAGCGGGGAAGATACGAGAAGTGGCAAGGCCAGAAGCGTTCAATGTATGAACAAATCCTTTTCTGCCTTCTTTAGTTTTAAATCTAATTTTTCCACGTCTAGCTTGATAATCTCTAGCGTTACTTGCAGAAGATACTTCTTTATAAATTCCAATAGAAGGAATGTATACTTCGATATCATAAGTTCTTGCCATTGAGTGAGAGATATCGCCAGCGGCTAATTTAGAAACTTGGAAATGTAATCCTAATTTTCTAACTAAGTCTTCGGCTTTGCCGACTAATTCTTCAAAAGCCTTGTCACTATCTTCTGGAAGAGTGTATTGAACCATTTCTACTTTATCAAATTGATATCCACGGATCATACCTCTTTCTTCGGTACGATAGCTACCAGCTTCTCTACGATAGCAAGGAGTATAAGCGAAATATTTCTTTGGAAGTTCTTCATCACTTAAGATTTCATCTCTATGTAAATTCACAAGAGCGGTTTCAGCGGTTGGAAGAAGGAATCTTTGTGGTTCTAATCCTTCAAGCCAGAAGACATCTTCTCTAAATTTAGGGAATTGTCCAGCAACATAGCCACTTTGTTCATTTAATAAGTGAGGTGGTAGGATAAATTGATATCCATCTTTAAGATGTTCGCTAATGAAGAAATTGAGGAGGGCCCATTCGAGTCTAGCACCTAAGTTTGTATATACCCATGCGCCTCTACCAGCAATCTTTGCACCCCTATCGTAATCGACTAATCCAAGGTGTTCAGCTAGCCAAACATGGTCTTTAATTTCGAAGTCAAATTGTGGTTTTTCACCATTGACTCTAATGGCCTTATTGTTCTCTTTACCACCACCAACTAAGTCGTCGTCAGGAATGTTAGGTAATGCAGCAACAAAATCGTTAATTTTTTGTTCTAATTCTTTTAATTTCTCTTCAAATTCGGCATTTTTAGCAGCAATTTCTTTAACTTTCTTGAAGATAACACTAACGTCTTCACCTGCTTTTTTAGCAGCTGGAACACTAGCGGAAAGTTTATTCATTTCTGCCTTATTATTTTCAACAATTTGTAAGATTTCTCTTCTTTCTTTATCCCAAGAAAGTAGCTCAGTGAAATCTGTATCCCAGAGTTTCTTTTTAAGAGCCTCTTTAACATACTCTGGTTTTTCTCTAATTAAATTAATATCGATCATATTTTTATGTCCAATCTACCATTAATAGTATTTAGATTAATAGGTTAATTATTCCTCATCATTATTTTGTGGTAATGATGTATCAACACTGACATCATCAGCGGTATTTTCGGCTGGTTGTTGTCCTTCTTCAAGGCCTTCTTCGCCTTCAACTTCTTCGCTTGGTTCTTCGTGTGGAACGATAGCGATGCTGACAATTCTTTGTCTTCCTTCAAGGTTCATAATCTTGACACCGGAAGTATTTCTGCCACAAATTCTAATTTGATTGAGTGGAGTTCTAATAACAATACCGGCGTTAGTGATGCACATTAAGTCATCTTCTAAGTTGATAGCTCTGACTGCGATTAAATCACCAACTTTATCGGTTGCTTTTAAGGTTGTGACACCTTTTGCGCCACGTTTTGTGATTCTATATGTTAATGTTCCATCATCTGCATCAATGACTGGGGTAAGTTTACCAAAACCTTTTGATGTCATAGCTAAGATATGATCACCATCTTCAGAAGTGGTAACGCCAACAACATATTCATCATCAGCGAGTTCAATACCTTTAACACCGCTTGCAGTTCTACCCATTGGTCTGACTTCAGTTGCTTTGAAATTAACCATCTTGGAGTTACTTGCAGCAATGCCGATAATTGATTCATCATCGATTTCTTTGACTGCGAATAATGTATCGCCTTCTCTCATGGTAATAGCAATCTTACCATTTTGACGAATTGATTCGTATTCAGAGATAGGAGTTTTCTTAACAACACCTTCTCTTGTGAAGAACATTAAGGATCTACCTTCTGCATATTCATCACAAGCAATAATGCTCTTAACATTTTCACCTTTTTCAACATTAATTAAGTTGATAACAGGAATACCTTTACTTGCTTTGGAGAATTCTGGAATCATATAACCACGAATTCTATATACTTTGCCGAAATCGGTAAAGAAGAGTAAGTCAGTGTGTGTTTTGGTATAAACCATTGATTCAACGATATCGTTTTCGTTAGTGGACATACCTCTAACACCTCTACCGCCTCTATTTTGCGCTCTGAAAGAATCAGAAGTTAATCTCTTAACATAACCACCTCTTGTAATAGCAACAACGATGTTTTCTTGTGGAATTAAGTCTTCATCATCAATACTGGATGCATCGTTAGTGATTTCAGTTCTACGTTCATCAGCGTATTTAGCTTTGATTTCTAATAATTCCTTAACAACAACTTCGATTTCGTTTTCTCTGCTAGAGAGGATACGGTGATATTCTTCGATGTTGAGTTCAAGTTGAGCTTTTTCAGCTTCTAATTTATCTGTTTCAATACCAGTTAATCTTCTCAAGGTCATTGCTAAAATAGCTTGAACTTGAGCTTCTGTAAATTGGTATTTATCCATTAATGCATTAGTGGCGTCTTCTGGAGTTTTGCTTGCTTTGATGATATCTACGATTTCATCAATATTGTCGTGACATTTAATTAAACCGACAACGATGTGATGTCTATCTTCATCTTTCTTTAATAAGAATTTAGTTCTTCTTTCGATGACTTCAACTTGGAAATCAAGATAGCTTTGTAACATAACATTGAGTGGTGACACTTTTGGTGCTCCATCAACTAAGCAAAGCATGATTATGCCATAGGAAGTTTGTAATTGAGTATTCTTATAAAGTTGATTTAATAGGACTTCTGGAATGATGTCTCTTCTAACTTCGATAACGATACGGACACCTAAGTTATTGGATTCATCTCTAACTTCAGTGATACCATCGATAACTTTATCTCTTGCTAAAGAAACGATATTTTCCACCATATTGGCTTTGTTAACACCATATGGAACTTCATCAACGATGATTCTCTTTAATCCGTGTTCGCCACGTTCTTCGATATGGCACTTACTTCTGATACCAATACTACCGGTACCAGTTTCATAGGCATCTTTGATGCCTCCTCTACCTAAAATTAATGCACCTGTAGGGAAATCAGGACCTTTAATGTATTGCATTAATTCAACATTAGTGATTTCTGGGTTATGTGCAATAGCAACAACGCCATCAATGACTTCACCTAAATTGTGAGGTGGAATGTTTGTGGCCATACCAACAGCAATACCGTTTGATCCGTTAACTAGTAAGTTAGGGAATCTAGAAGGTAAAACACTTGGTTCTTGTTCGCTACCATCATAGTTATCAACGAAATCAACTGTATCACAGTTAATATCTCTAACCATTTCAAGAGCGATTTTACTCATTCTTGCTTCGGTATAACGCATAGCCGCAGCTTCATCACCATCTAATGGGTTACCGAAGTTACCATGACCATCGACTAAAATGTGTCTAACCGATAATGGTTGGGCTAATCTGACTAAAGCTTGATAGATTGCGGCGTCACCATGTGGGTGATATTTACCCATAACGTCACCGACAATTCTTGCCGATTTCTTATGTGGTTTATCAGGGGTGACACCCATTTCATGCATACCATAGATAATTCTTCTATGGACTGGTTTTAAACCATCTCTACTATCTGGAATAGCACGACTAACGATAACGCTCATCGCATAGTCTAAGAATGATTCTTTGACGAGGTCAACTGTATTTACATCTTGTAAGCCTGGAACGATACCAGCTTCAAGTTCTTCGACAGCTTCTTCATCAACTTCTGTTTCTTCTTCTTCATTAGAAGAAACTTCTTCGTTTTCTAATTTCTCTTCTTCGAACAACATACAAGTTTACCTCCTTTATTAGACATCTAAGTTCTTCACGTATTTTGCATTTTCGTGAATGAATTCTTTTCTTGGCTCGACGTTATCGCCCATCAAATCAGTGAAGATTTGTTCTGCTGCAATTGCGTCATTAAGAGTAACTCTTAACATCTTTCTATTTTTTGGATCCATGGTTGTTTCCCATAATTGTTCAGCATCCATTTCACCAAGACCTTTATATCTTTGGAAAGGATATCCAGGTTTGAGATTTAATTGTTTCTTTAAAACTTCAAGTTGATCATCGTTATAGCAGTAATATTGCTTTCCATGATAATCGACTTTGTATAGTGGAGGTTGAGCGATATACACGTAACCTTGTTCTATTAATGGGCGCATGAAGCGGTAGAAGAATGTTAATAGCAAGATACGAATGTGACTACCGTCAACATCAGCATCGGTCATGATGACGATTTTGTGATATCTGATTTTTGAAACATCAAATTCAGGATCAATGCCACCACCGATGGCTTGAATCATATTACCAATTTCAGCATTGGCGAAGATTCTCTTGGCTTGTGCTTTTTCAACGTTAAGGATTTTACCACGTAGTGGTAAGATTGCTTGTGTTTCACGGTCACGACCGTTTTTAGCACTACCACCAGCGGAATTACCCTCAACGATATATAATTCACATTTTGTTGGGTCTTTAGATGAACAGTCTGCTAACTTACCTGGAAGAGTAGTAAGTTCAAGTCCACCTTTTCTTCTCATATTGTCACGTGCTTGTCTTGCAGCTAAACGTGCATTTGCAGCCATGACAATCTTTTCCATAATCACTTTTGCAAGTTTTGGATTTTCCATGAAGAATCTATTTAATTGGTCACCAACGATGCTAGAAAGGATTTTTCTAACTTCGAAGTTACCTAATTTTGTCTTTGTTTGTCCTTCAAATTGTGGATTTGGGTGTTTGACAGAGACAATTGCGGTTAAACCTTCAGTAACGTCGTCGTAGGTTAAGTTATCTTCATTTTCTTTGAGGAATTTATTATCTCTTGCATAAGCATTAACAACACGAACCAAAGCAAGTCTTAAGCCTTCTTCGTGTGTTCCGCCTTCATGAGTATGGACGTTATTACAGAAGGAATAGACGTTCTTTGAGTATCCATCATTATATTGCATAGCAACTTCAGCGTAGACGTGGCTTGTTGATCCACTTGCTAAAGTAATTGGTTCGCTACCTTCACAGTAGATAACTTCTTCAAATAAAGGTGTCTTATTGTGGTTGATGTATTGGACGTATTCCTTAATACCACCTTTGTAGCAGAATGTTTCTGTGACAGGTTGTTCTTCTCTTGCATCGGTAACAACGATTGTAATACCTCTATTGAGGTATGCAACTTGTCTTAAACGATCTCTAATTGTTTGATAATCATATGTTGTGGTTTCGACGAAAATTGTTGGATCTGGTTTAAAGGTAACAATTGTACCTGTATCATTACATTTTCCAACTAATTGTAATCTGCCTGTTGGGTGTCCACCATTTTCGAAGCGCATCTTATAGATGCCACCATTTTTATGAACTTCAACTTCTAACCATTCAGACAAAGCGTTAACAACAGATGCACCAACACCGTGTAAACCACCAGAGACTTTATAACCGCCTCCTTCACCGAACTTACCACCAGCGTGTAAAACTGTATAAACTGTTTCAACACCGCTTAAACCGCTTTTTTGAACCATATCAACAGGAATACCACGACCATTGCCAACGACGGTGATGGTGTTGCCTGTATTAATTGTCACAGAAACATCTGTACAATAACCCGCTAAGGCTTCATCGATGGCGTTATCGACGATTTCCCAAACGAGGTGGTGGAGACCGGCGGATGATGTAGTACCGATATACATACCTGGTCTCTTCCTAACTGCTTCAAGCCCTTCTAAGACTTGAATGTTGCCTGCATCGTATTTGGCATCCGCTTTTTCTAAAAGAACTTCTTCCTCGTTCATTTCAGAAACAGTGACTTCCACTTGCGGAGCTGGTTGTTGTTCCGCTGGAGTTTCAGTCGATGTGTTTTCTACAACGCCATCTTTTCTTTCTTCTTCCATTTAGAAGACCTCCTTTTTCTTCTTTTTGATTTGATAGTGACTCGCGTCATTTATCTCAAGTCGAGTCGCGGTGATGAATACCTGCTCGAACTTTTTT
>JAILBR010000019.1 GCA_024680795.1 Bacilli bacterium
AATTCTCTTTAAGTGTTCGTTAATCTTTCCACCATTTTCAAACTTGATGTAATAGATGCCGCCATCTTTTTTGACAGTGACTTCGCACCATTTAGATAAAGCGTTAACAACAGATGCACCAACGCCATGTAAACCGCCGGAGACTTTATAGCCGCCTCCTTCGCCGAATTTACCGCCAGCGTGTAAAACTGTGTAAACTGTTTCAACACCGCTTAAACCGCTCTTTTTCACGACATCAACAGGAATACCACGACCGTTATCAACAACGGTAATTGTTTCACCTGGATTGATTGTAACTCTAACTTCTGTACAATAACCCGCTAAGGCTTCATCGATTGCATTATCAACGATTTCCCAGACGAGGTGATGTAAGCCTGGTCCGGATGTTGTTCCGATGTACATACCAGGTCTTTTTCTAACTGCTTCAAGTCCTTCGAGAACTTGAATGTTAGTTGCTGTGTAACTAGCGTCAGCTTTTTCTAATTCAGCTTCGTTCTCGTTCATTTCAGAGACAGAAATGTCTTTAGCAACAAATTCTTCTTCTACTGGTTTTTGTTCTTCAGTTTGCTGTTCCACTTTCTTTTCTTCTTCCATTTGAAGACCCTCCTTTTACATGTTTTTTGTTAATTTTATTTGGGTTGCCCCATCTATATTCAGCTCAGTAGCAGTAATAAATACTTGGCCGAGCTTTTTTAGAAATTTGATTAATTGATCTTGGTGATTCTTGTCTAATTCACTCATCACATCATCGAGAACAATGATTGGTCTTTTATCCTTGTCTTCGATTAAGAAGTATGGGGATATCTTTAATGCTAAGGCAACCAATCGGTTTTCTCCTTGCGAACCATAGATGTCGATTTCCCTATCATTTAGGCGAATAGAGAAGTCTTCGCGATGGATGCCGATTGTAGTAACCTTTTGTCTTAAATCACTTTCTAGCGAGCGATTAAATGCTTCTAACGCCGCTGCTTTGAAGTCAGAAGATGGTGAGATGTACGGTTTGTAATTGATCTCAATCTTGTTATCTTCGCCCGTGAGTGCGCGCGTTATTTTAATAAGGATATCAGTGATATCCTTGACATACCTCATTCTATATTCGACTATTGGAGCGGAATATTTGACCAATAATTCAGTCGATGATTTCAATAAATTTTCATCTACTTTACCGGCTTTTAATATCTCATTTCTATTCGCTAAAGCTTTATTATAGTGAGAGATATATTCGAGGTAAGATGGATATTTTTTAGACAAGTTAATGTCCAAGAAATTCCTTCTTTCTTTCGGTGAGCCTCTAAATAACATGACATCTTTTGGCTCAAACAAGAGCACATTAACGACTTTTGACAAGTCACTTAACTTTGATACCTTTTTGTTGTTTACGATGATAGAACGGCCTTTTTTGGTGATTAGAATGTGGATATCACGTCTTATCTTGCCTTCAAATACCTCAGAATCAATTTCAGCATAATCTTCTTTGGTGAGGACAAGTTCTTCATCATCAACCCCTCTAAAGCTTCTAGCAAGAGACAAATAGTGAATTGCTTCAACGATATTTGTTTTTCCGCTAGCGTTCTCTCCAGTGATCAAATTGATGCTTGGAGAAAATTCATACTTACGAGTTTTGTGGTTTCGATAATTGTGGAGAGCGATTTTGGAAATGTACATGGCTCTTACTTAATGATAAAAGCTTTATTTTCGACTTCGATAACATCCCCTCTATATAGCTTGCGGCCACGGCGATTTTCTTTTTCACCATTCACGAGAACAAAGTTCTCCTGAAGGTACATCTTAGCCATGCCTCCAGTAGGGATTATGTCAGCGATTTTTAGAAGAACATTCAATGTGATATACTCTTCATCTTCCCTGATTTTAATCTCTCTCTTAATCATTTTTGCTCCTATGTAAGGTATTATACACGATATATGGTCTAAATGGAATAATATATTCCATAAATTTATATAGTTCAAATATACCCGTTTTGGGACAAATAAATGACGCTTTTAGCGTGATTCCAATATTCCAGAGTTATTTTTGGTTCCGCTACAAATTTTGCATCAAAAAAATAGTCAAATTTCAAATATAATATAATTATAGATGTAGGTTATAATTTGTATAATTCAAAGCAACAAAAAAACACCTTTCGGTGCATTTTTGGAATCTATATTTCTTAATAAGTTCTCACTGGTGTAACGATTTGAATAACAGAATCATCCTCTGCATTCTTAACCACGAATGGCTTCATTTCTCCAACAAAGAGGAATGTAACATCTTCGCATTCAAGAGCACGGATTGCTGATAACACAAATTCACTGTTAAATGAAATTTGTAATGGAGCACCTTCAAACTTAAATGTATCAATCTTTTCACTAGCTGATCCAACTTGTGTTGATTTAGCGCTAACTTCAACGGTATTTTCATCCATAAATAAATCAACGACGTTTTCTCTATCAATAGAAAGAATATTAACACGATCAATTGCTTTAGCTAAATCATTTGCGTTAACCTCTAAAACGTAGTTTGTGACGCGAGGAACAATGTTTTTGGTGTTAGGATATTCGCCAGCCACTAAACGTGTCGCTACAACGGTATTATCAAACGCAAATAATGCTTTCTTATCAGAGAATGTAACGTCAATGTTTTCAGAGCTCTCTAATAAGTGATCAATTTCCACCATCATCTTTGCAGGTACATTAGCAGCGAAATTTAATTCATCTGCAACTGGAATTGATTTTTTAGCCATACGAGCACTATCGGTTGTAGTTGCTGTTAAATAGCCTTCATTAGCCTCTAAGTGCATTGCTGTTAAGATTGGTCTTTGTTCTTTAATTGAAGCAGCAAAGGCTGTTTGAGAAACAAGAGCAGAGAAATCTAATCTAGATAATTTAATACCTGTTCCATTTGGTTCTAAGTCGATATCTGGATATTCTTCAACTTTGATGCAGTTAAGATTATATTTAATCTTTCCACCACTAATAAGAGCAATTGTAGAATCAATGACTTCTAAAGAAATTTCTTCTGAGTCAATCTTTCTAGCCATGTTAGTGATGATTTTACAATCTATTAGTGTTCCACCTTCTTCAGCGTTACGAATAACTTCAACATCGTTTATTGTATAAGGAATCTTTGTTTGTATTGTTAATTCATAATTACTACCTGTTATAAATAAACCTTCATCAGTTAATAAAAACTTTAAATTAGCTAATACAGGTACTGCTGATGATTTGCTATTTACTGCTCTACCAGCAATGAGTAGAGCTTTTAAAAATTCATCTCTTTTTACAATAAAACGCATATTTTAATATTCCTTTCTTTTATTATATTTATTTATTAATAATAATTAATCTCTGTGGAAATGTGGATAACTCTTGAGATTAGCTTTATGAGATTATCTTATCACACTGAGAAAGTGAGTAGTATTTATTTTTAAATAAATTTTATTCTTTAATTAACCTCTCAAGCTCTTCAATTGCTTGCTTTAATTGCTCGTCAGTTTTCAACTCTTTTTCCACCTTACTAATTCCAGACATAACAGTGGTGTGATCTTTTCCACCAAAGATTTCTCCAATTTTCTTTAGAGGTATATCAAGGTGTTTTCTAATTAGATACATGGAGATGTGTCTTGCTAACGCGATTTGTCCAGTTCTAGTTTTTCCTGTAATCTCACTTGGAGAAACGTTGTAGTAATCTGCAACAACATTAATTATCTTCTGCTCTGATAGTTGTGCCGCTGCTGCGTTTCCACCTTTTAATGAACCGATAACCTCGATTGCGATATCTAATGTGATTTCATTGACATCATCCATTCCTGCTACATAGAAAATTAACCTATTTATCGCACCTTCTAACTCCCTAACGTTCTTAGAGAAATTATCAGCAAAGAAGTCTATAACAGCGTCATCTATCTTGTTGATATCTAAACCGCTTTCTTCAATTTTTCTTTTAAGAATTTCTACACATGTTTTCTTATCCGGATCATCTATTTTAACCGTTAAGCCCTGTGTAAAACGAGTGATGAGCCTATCTTCCAAACCTTTTAGTTCTGTTGGCTGTCTATCAGAGGTGATAATGATTCTTTTTCCTTTGTTAATCATTGATTGATAAATATAGAAAAACATCTCTTCTGTTTTAACCTTATTTGCTAAAAATTGAACATCATCAAAAAGTAGTAAATCAAAGCCATTGAAGAAATCTTTTAATGTCTGATTGCCTTTTTCTGCAGTTACAAATTTAATGTATTCTTCCACAAAATCATTTGCGGTGATGTAAAGAATTTTTGCATTAGGCATTCTTGATGCAACTACTTCGTTTCCAATTGCGTGAAGCAAGTGGGTCTTACCTAATCCAGAATGTGAGTAGATGAATAATGGATTAAATAATGTTCCACCATTTTTGGCAACATATAAAGCCGCACGATGTGCTTCTTTATTAAAATCACCAACAACGAAATTATCAAAAGTTAAGTTTGGATTAATTGATGCACCTTCAAAATAATTTGAACTTTCTTCAATTTTATTAACTTTGACACTTGCTTTTGAAGTCTGGCTTGTTGATTTTTTATCAGCAATCTCTTCCTCGGTATAAATTTCAACTTGATAATCATCTTCTGTGAGGTCGTTGATTGTTGAAATGATGAGATCTCTATATTGTTTTTCTAAAACTGTTTTAGCTAAAATACCTGACGCAACAATTCGAATTGTGTTTCCGCTTATTTCATATATATATGAATTAGCAAAAAAAGAGTCGAACGCTTTCTTCTCATTTAGTTTGCCTTCGATTGATTTTAGCGCTTTTTCCCAAAGCCTTGTTGTTTCTGATATTGATGTAGCCATAAGTTAATAAATCCTTGAAATTAGTGAACTAATTATAGTTTAAAGTTTGAATCTTTTTAATCGAAAAATAATGGTTAAAGATTTTTCCACATAGTAAATTATGCAAAAAATACTGATTGAATGAAAGAAAAAATGAGTTATCCACAAATTTAGACTGTGGGAAAATGGTGGATAAATGTGGATTTGTGGATTTATGTGAATTATTAGAAAAACGTATTATTAATTAACAATTCTTATTGTTAAAATTTAGAATTAATCTTAATATTTTGTTGTGGAAAACTTTTTCCCCTAATGTGAAAAATGTGATTTTATCTACATAGCGATTTTTGAAAGGTTTTGTTAAATATTTAACACCTTCTATTTTCTTTCTTTGACATTTATAAATAAATGAAAGTATAATCTTACTTGCATAATTTTTGGAGGTAAATACGTATTATGAAAAGAACTTATCAACCAAGTAAAGTCAAACATGCTCACAAAGCTGGATTCAGAGCAAGAATGAAATCCGCTAACGGTCGTAGAGTTTTAGCTAGACGTAGAGCTAAAGGACGTAAACATTTAACTGCTTAATTGGAGATTAAATGAAAGTTGTTAATCGTATAAAAGCAAACGAAGAATTTGTTGCTACGGTTAAAAAAGGAAAAACCTTAAAAGCACCGTCCTATGTCGTTCACTATCTTAAGACAGAACGAAATATTTGCCGCGTAGGTCTAAGTGTTTCTAAGAAAATTGGTAACGCGGTTACGCGTAATAGAACTAAAAGGCAAATACGAGCTATGTGTGACTCGTTAATTGATTATAATGCTCACACATTTGATGTTGTTGTTGTTGTGAGACCTGAGTTTTTAAATAGAGATTTTCATGACAATAAACAAGCACTCAATATTTTATTGAGTGAGATAGGAATTACTAAATGAAGAAAAGAACAAAATTTGTACTAGGCGGAATTGCTGCTGTAGCAGGCGCTTTAGTTTTGTCTGGATGTACCAAATCTTTTTGTTCTAACGTCGACCAAGGTAGAATGCTTTATGCATTTGATCCAGGTATAACAAGATACGAAGCTGGTGGAACTGAAACAATTAACATTACCACCGAATCAGGGAAAACATATTCTGTTAGCAATGTAAGTTTTAAATATGCTGAATATGATGCAGAGAAAAAAGAATTTTATTTCTCTCAAGATGATAAATTATCTTATTTGAATTCCATTATTAGCACCGCTAATTCTGCTGGTGTTCAAGCCATCAATGCTGGAACCATCAACTACTTAAAAACATTTGATGCAGAGGTCCTTAAAAAATCATTAACTCAAGCCCTCATCGATAGAAATGAGAACGTTACATTGGATTTATCTAATGCTAGTGATTTTGAACAATTTGAAAGAGACCGTTATTATTACAGTTACATCAAATTTGTTGCTGATGATTCAAGTTCGGTTTGGAAAAACTGGGAAGCAATTGATACAGAAGTTAGAAAGACAGTCACTGATCCTGACTATCAACCAACCTCGGACTTTGTGGCTATTTATCGTTCTAAGATGAATTCGTATATTTCTCAATATCGTTCTTGCTTAACGACAAAGACAGATAAGTATGGTTCATACGGATATAAGACATCTGTGGTCTATATCGAAGCTAAGACATGGGCTTATGCGTGGCAAAGAGGTTTCTTTGAAGGTTTATTGGTTTATCCAATTGGCTGGTTAATTGACAAAATTGCTTTCGGATTTGCTGGTGTTGGTGTCAATGTTGGTGCTGCCGCATTACTCTCTATCTTGTTTGTCACACTCATCGTTAGATCTTTAATGATGATTGCAACCATCAAACAGACTGCTGGTAATGCAAAGATGACTGAATTACAGCCTGAAATTACCAAAATTCAAAACAAATATCCTAACGCTAATACATCTCAAGTTGAGAAACAACGTATGGCAGAGGAAATGAATCGTTTATACAAGAAAAACAAAATCAACCCTTTATCAAGTTTGGTTGTGATGATTATCCAATTCCCTGTCTTCATCTGTGTTTGGGGTGCTTTAAGTGGTAGCGCTGCTTTAAGTAGCGGTGAAGTTTTAAATTTAAAACTTTCTCTCACAATTAGAGAAGTTTTATTCACTGCATCTAACTGGTGGATTCCAGAAACAGGCGGTATTCCATCTGCTGTCACCGCATTATTCCTATTCCTTTTAATGGCGGGCGCACAAGCAGTCAGTATGCTTTTACCACAATGGATGCAAAAAGCTAGAGCAAAGAAAGTGGCTAAAACCGGAAAGAATCCTGCTGCGGATTCACAAAATAACAAGATGAAATGGTTCACTTATATCATGCTCGCAATGATTATCTTCATGGGATTCTCACTTGTCAGTGCTATGGGTGTCTATTGGTTTGTTGGTGCTTTAGTCTCAATTGGCCAAACATTGATCATGCAATCAATCGCAGCAAAAAGAAAGAAAAACAACTAAAGGAGTTATATAGAAATGGAAATATATCTCGGAAAAACTGTGGAAGAAGCTTTAGAAGCTGCTTCAGAAGCATTAAAAACTCCTGTAAACGATTTAATTTATCGTGTATCTGATAAAAAAGTTGGACTATTCTCTAAGAAGTTCCAAGTTGAAGTATATGACTACTCTGATGTAATCAGATTTGCAGAAGATTATCTTCTAAATGTTATCGATGCCTTAGGTATTGAAAGCACAGTTAACTCAAAATTAGATGACTATGTCATCAGAATCACAATTGATTCAACACATAATCCAATTCTTATTGGAAAGAATGGCGTTACTCTTCAAGCATTAAATGAACTCGTGAAAATCGCTACTAATAGTTATTTCCACAAGAGATTTAGAATCTTGCTTGATATCAATGGATACAAAGATAGTAAATATGGTAAGCTCGCAAGAACAGCAAGAAAGATTGCTAAAGATGTTCAAAAGACAAAGACCACATATACATTTGATCCAATGCCTGCTGATGAAAGAAGAGCTATTCATAACGCATGTAATGGTATGAAAAACATCAAAACCGAATCAATCGGTGAAGGTAAAACACGTCAAGTTCAAATTATTTACGTTGAATAAATATGAAAATGCACCTATATGGTGCTTTTCTAAACTTAAAGAATATGAAATTTGAAACAATAGTTGCTTTAGCAACAGCTCCAATGAAAAGTGCATTAGCCGTTATCAGGGTGTCTGGTGACGATGCTTTTGAAATTGTTTCAAAATGTTCATCTAAAGACTTAACAAAAATCACAAAAAGAACGCTTTTGATCGCTAATATTGTTGATGGTGATAAAGAGATAGATGAGGCTGTTTTAGCGGTCTATAAAGGCCCAAAAAGCTTTACTGGCGAAGACCTAGTAGAAATCATTTGTCACGGTAGTGTTCTTATAGCAAACGAAATCATTCAACTACTTATTTCTAAGGGTGCAAGAATGGCTACAAATGGCGAATATTCATCTCGTGCATTCTTAAATCAAAAAATCGATTTAGTGCAAGCCGAGGCCATTAACGATGTGATTAACGCTACAACCGCTGAAGCAAAGAACTTGTCGATTTTATCTTTAAAAGGCGACACATCTGGCCTAATTGTGCCTATTAAGACAAGGCTTGCAGATATTTTGTCCCTTATAGAAGTGAATATTGATTATCCAGAATATGAAGATATTGAAGTAGCGAATAAAGAGACAATTATCTCTACAGTTGATGAACTTTTACCTCAAATTGAAAAATACATCAAAGATGGTAATCAAGGAAAGATTGTTAAAGAAGGCGTTAAAGTCGCTATTGTTGGTAAACCAAATGTTGGCAAATCATCTTTATTAAATGCCCTTTTAGGTGAATCAAAAGCTATTGTTACTGATATTGCTGGTACCACAAGAGATATTGTTGAAGGCGAGATAAATCTCAATGGTGTAGTTTTACATCTATTAGATACTGCCGGAATTCGAGATTCTGAAGATAAAGTAGAATCCATTGGTGTTGATAAATCAAAAGCAACCATTCAAGAAGCTGATTTGGTAATCGTGGTTTTAGATGCATCTAATAAATTAGATGCATTAGATAAAGAAATTCTTGAAATGAGCAAAGATAAAAAGAGAATCATTGTTTATAACAAGAAGGACCTTATTAATATTAATAATAAAGATAATATATATATTTCCGCCCAAAGTGGAGAGATTAATTCTTTAAAAGATGCGATATATAAAGAACTTGGCATTGAAGATAATGTCTTTACTACCCCAAGTTTAAATAACGCTAGACAACTAGGGTTATTAAAGAAAGCATATGAGTCGCTTAAAAAAGCCAAAGAAGACGCTGAAATGGATTTATCCATTGATTTAATCTCGGTCTCTTTATACGACGCTTATGTTGCGATTTTAGAAATCCTAGGAGAAGCTAATCAATTAGATATTTCTAAAGAAATATTCTCTAGATTCTGTGTGGGTAAATAAAATGCTTTTTGATACACATTGTCATTTAAATGATCCAGAAATTTATCCTCACATTGATGAGGTAATTCAGGCTGCTCAAAAAACCGGAGTAAAGAAATTTTTAGTTGTTGGATATGATAAAGAATCATCTTTGTTAGCAATAAAAATCGCCCATGATTATGAATGTTGTTACGCAGCAATCGGGTTCCACCCAACTGAAATATTTGATATTACCGATGAAGACTATAACGAAGTCATGAGTCACTATAGCGATGAAAAAGTAGTCGCAATTGGAGAAATAGGCCTAGATTATCATTGGATAAAAGACCCAATTCAAAGAGAATTACAGAAAGAATACTTTATAAAACAAATAGAGTTTGCAAACGAACATAAGTTACCAATCTCCATCCATAATAGAGATAGCAATGAAGACTGCGTAAACATTCTTAAAGAACATAGACCACTTTATGGAGCAATCATGCACTGCTATTCTGGTAGCGTAGAAATGATGAAAGAGTTGACAAAGTGGGATAATTTCTATATCTCCTTAGGCGGCCCAGTAACATTCACAAACGCTAAAACGCCAAAAGCGGTTGCAGAAGAGGTTCCTCTAGAAAGATTAGTGATTGAAACGGACTCACCATATTTAACTCCCCATCCATATCGCGGCATGAAAAATGAGCCAAAATATATATGCCTTGTTAGTGAAGAAATTGCTAATTTAAGAGGTATGTCTAGAAAGCATTTAGAATCTGTGATTTTCGATAACTCTTGTCGCGTCTTTGGTATTAAAAATGAAGAAGAAAATTGATGGCGTGCTCGTGGTAGAAGGGGCCAGTGATGTCGCTTTTCTATCATCATATTTCGAAGCCCTGTTCTTTATCACAAATGGTTATGACGTTAATAAAGAAAAGCTAGACTTCTTAAGTAGAGCAAGCAAGGTAAATAGAATCATCATTATGACCGATCCGGATAAGGCTGGAGAGACTATTGAAAATAAGATAAAAAATACAATTAGTGGCGTTTTTACGGCCAAAATTAGAAAAAATAGTAGAAAAAACTATAAAAAATCAGGTGTTGCCGAATCTTCTATCAATGAGGTAGAAGAAGCCTTAAAAGACTACATCACTGATAAGGAACTATTTAACCAAAATTACGAGCTTAGTACCCTTATCTCGTTAGATAAAAACCCTGCTCAAAAAAGAGAAGAAATCGTTCGTAAATTCGGACTAATCAACGGAAACAACAAGTCACTAGAAAATCAATTAAGAATACTTAAAATTACAAGAGAAGAATTATGGAAATAAATCGCTCAAACATCATGGAAATTATTAACAAAAGTAATGCTCATCCAGATAAGGATTATGGGCAAAACTTTTTGGTTGATCCTGAAGTCAGTAAAGCAATTGTGGACGCTCTTGAAATAGAAGAAAATGAAAAAGTTCTAGAAGTAGGTCCTGGACTAGGCAGCCTTACTCATTTCTTGGTTGGCAAGGGAGATATAACCGTTTGTGATATTGATAGTAGAATGATTGATTTCTTGAAGATTATTTACCAAAAAGAGGTTAATTATATTCTTAACGATGTAAGAAAAATTGATGCCTCAATTTATGATAAGATTATCGGTAATCTTCCATATAACATCACTTCTGAATTAGTCTCATTTTTACTTTTGAATGCAAGGAATGCCAAAAAGATGGTTTTAATGTGTCAACAAGAAGCCTTCAACCATTTTTTTGATGTTTCTGGTAAAGAATATGGTCCTATTTCAGTCCTATTACATTTATTAGGAGGCGCAAAAAGAATCATGACTTTAAAGCCTGGATATTTTCAACCTGCTCCAAAATGTAATTCTTTGGTGTTTACATTTAGTTATAACCCATCGACTGATTATGAATCTGCGGTTGGGACATATAAGTTAGCTAAATCATTATTTTTAAATAGAAGAAAAACTATTTATAACAACCTTAAGAATTATTTTAAAGATGGTGATAAAGCTTCTAAATTACTAACTGAAGTCGGAATCAAACCAAATAAAAGGCCAGAAGAGATACCTCCTTTATTATTTTTAAAGATGTATAAAAATATTAAGGTGCTATAATTTGTTTGAATATAGGTGACATTATGATAGCGAAAAGTATTAAAAGTTACGCAAAGATTAATATTTCACTTTGCGTTGTTGATAAAAGAGAAGATGGATATCACGATTTAGATTCCATCATGGTGCCAATTGAATTACATGACTCCATTGTTATGTCAAAATCACCAAACAACATTGATCACTTTGTCACTGTTGATGATTTTTCTAATGGATTAATCCATTACAACTTAGTCTCCACTGTTGTGGAAATCATGAGTAAGAAATATTCATTTAATGATAAATTCCGTTTTTACATTCATAAAGTCATCCCTATGCAAGCTGGATTAGGCGGAGGAAGCAGTAATGCTGCCTTTGCTATGAAAGCGGTTAATAATAAGCTTAAACTAGGTGCTTCTAATGAAGAGTTAATCGAGTTAGCAACTCCTTATGGAGCGGATATTCCTTTCTTTATTAACTGCACTCCTGCTAGATGTGGTGGAATTGGTGAAAAGATGAGACCAATCACCATTAAAAAGAATTACTTTGTTTTAGTTGTGAAACCAGTTGAAGGATGTTCAACAAAAGAAGTCTTCAAGAAAGCAGATGCTAAACCATATCCACAAGTAAATATTGATAAAGTTGAAGAAGCTTTAGCAAATGGCAACGATGATATGCTTGCAGAATATATGGGTAATTCACTTGAAGATGCTGCTATATCAATCAATCCAGAGATTCAAGTGGTCAAAGATTATCTAAAAGCAGAAGGATTAAAGCTCGTCCTTATGAGTGGAAGTGGTTCCAGCGTTTTCGCTTTAAGCGAAGATAAGAAAGAATTAATTAGAATAAGAGATAAAATTGGTGACAAATGGTTTGCAGAAGTCACAAGGATTATTAAATAATGCAAAGAGATTTATATGTTATTGTTCTTGCCGCTGGTAAGAGTAAAAGAATGGAATCAAGGAACGATAATTATTCCAAGGTTGCTTATCCTATTTTAGGCAAGCCTTTGGTTAATTATGTTTTAGATGCCGCTAAACCATTAAACGCAAAAGAAACGTTCGTTGTTGTTGGTTTTGGCGGAGAAGAAACCATTAAATGTGTCAAAGATGAAGCTAAAATTGTTTGGCAAAAAGATGTCTTAGGAACTGGACACGCAGTAATGCAGGTTTCTGAATATTTAAAAGACAAAGAAGGAGATGTTCTCATCCTTTGTGGAGATACTCCTTTATTAACAACCGAGACATTGGAAAAGATTTATAAAAAATATCAAAAGAATCAAAATCACGTTATTATCTGTTCCACTGTTTTATCTAATCCAGAAGGATATGGCCGTGTGATAAGAGAAAAACCTTCTTATCGTGTCTTAGAAGTTAGGCCATATGCAGAAATTAACGAAGAAGAAAAAGAAATCGGTGAAATCAATTCCGGTATTTATCTAGTTGATAATAAAACTCTACAAATTTATCTCCCAAGACTATCTAGAGATAATAAGAAAGATGAATATTATTTAAGCGACATCGTTGGCATGATGAATAAAGATGGGTTAAGCGTTGATTCTTACGTCTTAGAAGATGCGAAAGACATTTATAACATCAACGACAGAGCCCAACTCGCTTTCGCGGCTAAAACACTTAAAAAACGTATCAATCATGAATTGATGCTTTCTGGGGTTTCCATTGAAGATCCAGATACAACATATATTTCTCCAGATGTTGAAATTGGCAAAGACACAGTTATCTATCCTAATGTTCATATTCTTGGAAAATGTAAAATTGGGCCATCAAACTGGATTGGACCAAACGCTAGCATATATGATTCTGATATCGGTGAAGGCTGCAAAATTGCGGATTCTACAGTAAGGAATTGTAAGATTGAAGATAATAAAGTAATAGGTCCTTACGAACATATTGTTAATAACAAATAAACAGGTGAACAAAACCTGTTTTTGTTTGGAATACAAAACACATCCTCCCTATATCAACAATAAAAGCCCTCCGGGAACAAATCCCAAAGGGCAATTTATCAAGAACAATTTTTAACTATTTCTTTCTTGGGTTTTTGATTGCGGCTTGTGCAGCAGCAAGTCTTGCGACTGGAACACGGAATGGTGAACAGGAGACATAGTCTAAGCCTGCATCATGGTAGAATTGAATGGAGTTTGGTTCTCCGCCAGTTTCACCACAGACACCAACGTGTAAGTCTGGTCTTGTTTCTCTACCTTCTTTGACAGAGAGTTTGATTAATCTACCAACACCCTTTTGATCTAAGGTCTTGAATGGATCTTCTTCAAAGATCTTATTTTCGTAATAAGCAGGTAAGAATTTGCCAGCATCATCACGAGAGAAGCCAAATGTCATTTGTGTTAAGTCGTTTGTACCAAAACTGAAGAATTCAGCATCTTTTGCGATTTCATCGGCTAATAATGCTGCACGTGGGATTTCGATCATTGTACCAACGTGATATTGCATGGCTAAGCCAGATTCTTTAATTAAGGCATCAGCGGTTTCACAGATAATCTTCTTAACAAAGGCTAATTCTTTTTCTTCAAGTACTAATGGCACCATAATTTCTGGTTGAACCATTGTGCCGGTCTTCTTAGAAACGTTAATCGCGGCTTTGATAATCGCAGTTGTTTGCATTTTGCAAATTTCTGGATACGTGACCGCTAAACGGCAACCACGGTGACCCATCATTGGGTTAGCTTCGTGTAATTCGTCGATTCTGTCTTTGACAGCTTCAACTGTTAAGCCAAGAGCGTCGGCTAATTCTTTAATGAGTTCTTCTTCTTGTGGTAAGAATTCGTGGAGTGGTGGGTCTAATAAACGAACGTTAACATTGAATGGTAACATTGTTTCATAGAGAGCTTCGAAGTCAGCTTGTTGCATTGGTTCGATTTCGGCTAATGCAGCTTCGCGATCTTCAACTTTATCAGCAAGAATCATCTTTCTCATTGAGAAGATTCTATCTTTCGCAAAGAACATGTGTTCAGTACGGCAGAGACCAATACCTTCAGCACCGAAGATTTTTGCTTGTTTAGCATCTCTTGGTGTATCAGCATTTGTTCTGACTCTTAAGGCACGGTTTTCATCAACCCAGCCCATTAATCTACCGAAGTAACCAGCGGTTAAATCTGGTTCAACAGTTTTGATTTCGCCTTCATAAACTTTTCCGGTGGAGCCGTCTAATGATAAGACGTCTTGATCGGTGTAGACTTTATCACCGATGGTGAGTGTACGTTTTTCTTCATCGATAATAGCAGCGGAACAACCACAGACGCAGCATTTACCCATACCACGGGCAACGACAGCGGCGTGTGATGTCATACCACCACGCATTGTAAGGATACCTTGAGCGGCAACCATACCAACGATATCTTCTGGAGATGTTTCGGCTCTGACTAAGATAACTTTTTCACCAGCTTTTTTACGAGCTTCAGCTTCTTCAGCGGTGAAAGCGATTTTACCTGTACCCGCACCTGGGCCAGCTGGTAAACCAGAGGCAACTGGTGTCTTCTTGGCTAAATCGTCTTTATCGAAGCCAGGTAATAATAATTTATCAAAGCTGACTGGATCGATTCTTAAGACGGCTTCTTTTTCATCGATTAAACCTTCGTCGACTAAATCGCAAGCGATCTTTAAAGCAGCGGCTGGGGTTCTCTTACCATTACGTGTTTGTAAGAAGTAGAGTTTACCATCTTCGACGGTGAATTCCATATCTTGCATATCACGGTAGTGATTTTCCATTAATTTAATGGTCTTGACGAATTGTTCGTAAACTTCTGGCATACGAGCTTTTAATTCATCGATGTGGAGAGGTGTACGGATACCCGCGACGACGTCTTCACCTTGAGCGTTTGGTAAGTATTCAGCGGAGATGACTTTTTCACCTGTACCTGGGTTACGTGAGAACGCAACGCCTGTACCGGATGTTTCACCTTTGTTACCGAAAGCCATGGATTGAACGTTAACAGCAGTGCCCCATGAATATGGGATGTTGTTCATCATACGATAAACGTTCGCTCTTGGGTTGTCCCAGCTTCTGAAGACGGCTGCGACAGCTTCCATT
>JAILBR010000041.1 GCA_024680795.1 Bacilli bacterium
TAGTTTATTGTTATTTAATAAGTGAATGACATCTCTATCTTCATCCATTTCAAATAGATAGATTTCATATTGTTCTAATTCATATAGACCATACTCATCTTTTGTTAACATAGAGGAGATATCACTATATAAACTATTTAACTTAGGGTTATTTTGATGGACGCCTAATCTTAATAAATTGATATATCTTTTGGCTTTGGAATAAGAGATACCTTTCTCTTTAATGAGATAGGGAATGGGATCACTGGTAAAACGATAAGCAAGCTTATCTAATAAAGTGTTTCTATTGATGATTTTGATATTGAATTCTGGATGCTTGTTTTTATATGAAAATAGATAAGAAAAATAATCCTTATCCGAGATTATTAATATACGTGCGTTATTATTTAATTTCATATATTTACATTTTAATTTTAATGGAAATATATTGAAAGGTATTTTTTCTATATTTTGTCGTAGACATATTTTTATATTTAAATATAATAGTAGACACTATGAATTTTATTTTCATTTCTCCAAACTTCCCTACGATTTACTCACACTTTGTGAAATCACTCAAAGATAGAGGTATGACCGTATTAGGTATCGGTGATACTCCTTTTGATAATTTGAATTCCGAATTAAAAGAAAACTTAACTGAATATTGCTATTGTTCTGATTTAGGTAATCTTCAATGGATGAAGAACACTGTGGATTATTTAAGAGGTAAATACGGACCTATTTCTTATTTAGAAAGTAATAACGAATTCTGGTTAGAAAGTGATGCAAAGTTAAGAGAATATAAAGATGTCATTAATGGATTAAGACCAAAAGACATGGACTTAATCAAATATAAGAGCAAGATGAAAGAAGCCTTCTTAAGAGCAGGCGCGAAAGTTGCGCGTTATATTCTTGTCTCTACTTTAGAAGCTTCCAAGAAGTTTGTGGAACAAGTTGGTTATCCCGTATTTGCTAAACCCGATAATGGGGTAGGCGCTGTAGCGACATTTAAGATTAATAACGAAGAAGAATTAATTAAATTCCACGATAATCAATTCCATAACCAATACATCATGGAGGAGTTTGTTGAGGGATATATCACTTCTTTTGATGGCATTTGTAATGATGACAGCAATGTCGTCTTAGCGTTTAATGAAACATTCCCTAAGCCAATCGCTGAAGTTGTGGAAGAAGATTCTGATGTCTATTATTATGCAAACACCGAGATAGATCCTGAATTCAGACAATTAGGGGAAAGAGTGATTAAATCATTCGGTATTAAAAAGAGATGCTTCCATATCGAATTCTTCTGCTTAACCAAAGATAAAGAAGGATTAGGTAAAGCTGGTGATATTGTCGCCCTTGAATGTAACATGCGTTCACCTGGAGGTAACACACCTGATTTATTATCACTCGCGTTGGGTGCCTCATATTATGATGTATACGCAGATGTGATTTGTTCTAACTTCACGACAGTGAATCTTGATGTTCCACATAAGATCGCTATCTCTGTGGCGAGAAAGAGTAGATTCTCTTATAGAGAAAGTGATTCCTCTATCCTCGCTCAATACGCGGACAATATTAAAGAATTTGGTACTTATTCCAAAGAGATATCAAAAGCGATGGGTGAAAGATATTTCTTCGCTACATTTGACACCGTGGAAGAAGCATTAAAATTCCAAGAATTTGTCTTAAGAAAGAAATAGAAGGACATTGATTGTTCTTCTTTTTTTAGCTTTTGAAAAATAATTTTAAAAAGTATCACCGTATTTATATTATTGTATTTATTATTAACTAATTACTTTGTATTTAATTAATATAAATACCGTGATAAAAATAATACGCGTAAAATAATGTTGAAAAACCGCGTTTTTTCGTTTTACTATATAGCCACTTTATGAGCAGGAAAAAACCGCATGTTTATGATCCAACGAATTTAATTGCCGCTATTAAAAAGTGGCCCAATCCCATGTTTGACAAAAAGCATGGTTATTATCTATATCTTGAAGACAAAGCTAGAAGTAACCAATCTAGAACAGAACACATTGTTAAATTCGGACACGATTTGAAAGTACGGGATATAGAACTTGTTCCAGATGGTATAAACAACTACTTCCAATACAAAAAAGATCCAGTATATAAAAACACATTCAATTACTACATTAAAAGAGGAGGACAAGACAAAGGATTAATCAAGGTCTCAATTCAAATAGATCATTTAGATACCTCATATGCATGGATAAAAACAATATTTATCACTTATAACATCAAATAAACACTATTAAACTTCCAAAAGTTTGATATAATACAATTGTCCGAGGTGGAGAACCAGTGTACGACCACGACGCATCTCTTCGGAGATGGATGCAGCGATCCAGGATGTTAACTGCCCTGGCGGATAAACAAAGCTTGTCCTTCATGGACATTTTTTGTTATTTAAAAATCATATTATTTGTCTATATTCTTAAGAAAGGATACTAAATTATTATAATTTTGTTTCCTTTTTTTCTCATATGAGAGTAATATCTTCTTAGGAGGTAGTTTTATGAAAAAGACAAAATTACTTATTTGCACAGCATTTGCTGCTATGTCATTGACAGCATGTGGTGCTTTTGGTGGTGGCTCCAGTTCCGGTGGTAACGGTGGCGAATTACCAAAAGGTGGCACAGTTGTTGATACAACTAAAGAAGAAGGAAAACAAAAAGTCGTTGAAAGCTTAAGTTCCGCTCTCACAGCTCAAGAAACTCCATTCTCTGCAAACGGTGCTGAATTCACACTCAAATCATCTGGCAACAACGCAAACTTCAAAGTTGCAACAGAAGCCATGAATATCCCATTCAGTTTAATTATGGGTGGCGGTGATGCAGGTGGCGATGAAGAACTCGTTCTTAGAGAAGGCGAAGAAGAACCAGCATTAGCGATTCCAGCATTAGATGTCAATCTTGCTGCAAAAGATTTTGGTGGCACAGTTGTCGCTAAAGTTGCTCAAGGCAAAGAACACGGTTCCCTTTCTGTCAAAGGTACAGATTTAGGTGGCAAGTTATCCTTAAGTGGTAAATTACCAGCTATCGCCCTCAACATGGAAGCTGAAACCTTAGAGATCACAGCTAAAGATGTCAACAAGACACAAGCAGTCAAAGCA
>JAILBR010000017.1 GCA_024680795.1 Bacilli bacterium
ACTCCATATGATATGAGCGACTTAGAACCAAGGTATTTTAAAATCACTGGTTCAAAAGATTTTAAAACCGAATACACAAACGGCCGAATAAACATCAAATCAATTAAGATTTGCTATTCCTGCGATAGTTTAAGAACTGACTCTGCTGTTAGAGAAGATTTGTTCTCCAATCAATTTGATGTAGAACCTATAAAGAACGAAAATGTTTGGACATATGGTTATTATCCACAAACATTAAGTGATATTTCAGAAGTTTATGAGACGTTGTATCAAGAAAATCCAGAATCGTTTTCACCGCTTGATAATGGATATTATTTATTAGATGGAGACTTCTTTAAAAGGGTTCAAGCTCAAGGAACCGGATATAACAACGAATATGTCAAAGATGAATATTATTGGTTTAAAGTTGAACCAGTGACATGGCGCTTCATCGACTGGAAATATGACACTGCCACATTAAAGAAACTCTGCTATGTGGTCACTAGTGAAAAGATCCTTGATACATCCATCTTTGATGTCTATGGTAATGAACCAACAAGTTATGCTGCATCAACTGTTTTACGTCAATTTGTGAATAACTTATACACCAAGATGTTCCCATCCAACCGCGATAGTCGTCTCTATGGTAGCGACTTAAGCGGTGGACCAGAAAACAATATGTACGAGAAACTCTTCCCATTAACTCGTTCGACATTGAGTAATGAAAACTTCAACTTCCATTACGATGAAGACCGTGTTACATATGCCTCAGACTACGCTCGTAGCCGTACATATGACTTCCCATCCACGGGATATGTCGAAGATAACGGCAATATCTCGATGTATTACTGGACCAGAACATTTAGTAGTGGTAGTCCATATCATGTCCGTGCCAACGGAGGACTATATACCACTGGTGCATCATATTATTCATCCTTAGGTGTTCGTCTAGCCTGCCGCATTATTAAAAACTAAATAATTATCGAATTACACTTAAAATAGACCCATCTTAAGGCTCTATGAAGTAAATTGTGGTTTTCTGTGGTTTTGGCCAAAAATCACACTTCATGGAGATGTGAAAATAATTGTTGTTAAACACAGCCAACTCGGATTAGTCTGGGTTGGTTTTCATTCCTTTTATAATCCAATCTGAATAATTTCAAATAATTAAATAATCAAATTTAAATTGTTACTAATTTAATTAGCTTACTAAACTGTTATCAAAAAGATATAAAGAAAAATGTGGTGGCTAATTTTTATCGACCGCATTTAATTTCAAAGAGTCTAACTGTTTCTTTTTATAAGAATAATAACTGTGATACAATTACCAAAGTCCAAAAGTTGATATTAGAATTTCCATCAACTTAGGGTTCGAAACTCCATACCCGCCCTTCAAAATTGGGTGCAAAAATTGGGTGCAAATATCCCGATTGGGTGCAACTTCACATAGTGATTGGGTGCAATTGTATCAAAATGGTTAAATGGAGACACCTAAGTATTATTACTTTGATACAAAGTACAGATAGAGGGTTGTTGCAGAAAATGGGCTTAAATGCTCATTTTTTCTTTATTTTTAACCGTTTCCATATAGGTAGTGGTTATAACGGCATCCAAAAATCAGGGTAAAATTCCTATTATTTGAAAAACCTATGGCGAAACACATCCCCCCTATGATGAAACAGATATACCAATGATGGAACATTAGGCGGTTATTCATTTTATGAATTTGAAATGCCATCTCAGGATTCGGCGTTGGTGATAACAGGCGACGAGTTTTATGTATATAGACCATATTCATTTGCAGAAGTATTCTCTTGGGCTAATGCTATTACAAAGGATACATTGAAGGGTGTTCGCATCGAAGATGGTTACTTTTGTTTTAATCCTTAAACTGCCAATCCAACCATCAAATATAGCGAAAATGAAAGAGATATTGATTATAATTTGATGGTGTTAGAAACAGAGCTACTTATCAAGACTGAAAACCAAGACATAGAAGGTGGAACTTATCGACTTGTGACGTACATTCTTAATAATGGCGCTGAATACGAAATTGAAATAAATAATGGCATGTTGTTTATAGAGATTTTTATTCATACCAAGAATTTAGATTTGATTCTACACCAACGAGTATGCCCGATGTTTTCTATCCGGAAAGTAATTAATTACTACTGTAGATAACTCTTATTTACAGACATATAAATTAAGAAGCCTGTTTTTTGCGACCTTTGATTTTGCTAGCCACTTCTACGATGAGAGAAATGGCCACACCGATATAGAATAGTATCACGAAGATGAATAACCAATTTGATGATGTTTTCGCAATGGTATAAATACCATTTAGCATCATATAGACATAAATGAATGGGAAAGCCATATTCCAGATATATCTCGCCTCATCACAAAGGGAATATTTGAAGATGAAGAATAACAAGAATATTAATGCAGTTATTAGAGGCGGGACGAATAGATAGGTGAGGTGATTATCAGTCATTCCATAAGAATTC
>JAILBR010000066.1 GCA_024680795.1 Bacilli bacterium
GGTATGTATGAGTAATGTCGATAGATCATTTGTTCATATCTTTAAAAATAAGAACTGGATGATGGTCTTAGCTTTCGCACTTGGAGTTGGTTTACAGTTCTTTGTTATTCTTACTCCAGGCGTACAAAAGATTTTCTCTACAACCGCATTAGGTTGGCAAGAATGGCTTATTACTCTAGCGGTAGCCTTTGTACCGTTATTAGCGCATGAAATTGAAGTATTAATCAAATTCATCATCAAAAAAGCCAAAAAGAATTAATGATAATTAAAAGCGGAGTTAGCAAACAAAAATAGCGCTCCGCTTTTCTTTGAAGTTAGTCTATAAAATACTTGCTTTTAATAAGTAAAACATATATTATTTATTTCGCCGCTGGTCCCTTAGCTCAGCTGGTAGAGCAAATGACTCTTAATCATTGGGTCAAAGGTTCGAATCCTTTAGGGATCACCAATTTGAAAGATTAGTTAGCCTCACCGCTAGCTTTTTCTTTTATAGGTTAAAAAATATTGTGATATATAATCATGATATATAAAATAATGTTGCAAACTTAAAGCTGTCCGGTAATATGTCAACCTCAAAATCGGACAAAAAATAAATAAATTCATGTCAGTTTTTTAAAACTGTTAATGATAAAAAGACCTTAAGAGATTAAGGCAAAAACTGTTCTTTGAAAATTATTATGTAGTTAATTACTTCCTGTTGTTTTTAGGAGAGTAAAGTTGATCCTTGCTTGCTAAGGTATAAATTAGTCTAACTAGTTTACGAGCAGTTAAAACTACCGCGCGAGGATGTTGGTGAATCTTAACTTCATCGTATTTCTTTTGATAATATTCTTGATATTCTGGTTCCCATTGCCTCACCGTATTTGCGGCTTCGATAATGTAAAATCTTAAGTAAGTATTTCCGGCTTTTTGCATTGGAGTATCTTCTGAATTCTTTTCACCAGAATCATTCTTTTTCCAAGATAAGCCAATGTATTTAGCTAAAGCTGAATCATCTTTAAAATCTTTGATTGATCCTACTTCAGAAAGAATACCAGCTGCGTATACAGCGCCTATTCCTGGGATTGATGTTAGCGATTGATATTCTGATTGATTATCTAAACCTTTAATTAATAATTCAATCTCTTTATCAATTGAGTCAATTTCTTTCTCATATGCTTCAATCATTCTTATTGACGATGCGATAGCAAGATTAACTGGTTTATAAGCGGCTTTGTCTAGACGATAACTTGCTCTAGCAGCGGCTTGTAAAGTCTTAGCAACTTCTTTAGAATCACCAAAACGATTCTTGCCTGTTTTGACAATAAAATCAGTTAGTTTATCAATGGGTGTCTTGGCAATTTGTTCAGCGGATTTGTATTTAAGTAATACCTCAACAGCTGTATTAGAGAAGTTATTGGAAAAAGTTCCGTAACCATGTTTGCCATTATTGAATTCAGAAAATTTAATAAAAACATTCGCGGTTACATACTCTTTTTCTTTGGTAGCTAAATCAACTAAATGTTTTCTATGCCTTAATAAACGTTGTAAAGCAAGCCTTTGACTTCCGCGATAAGGAGTTAATTCTTTACATCTTCCAACTCGAGCAAAATCAGCAAGAATAAAAGCATCTTTTGGATCGGTTTTAGAAGTATCGATATAACTTTTAGCGTAATTCTTAGCCATCTTAGCGTTTACCACATAAACGATGACATCGAACTTAAGAAGTGCGTGAGAAGTAGATAAGTAATTAGCTATATGATAAGAAAAGACTCCAGTCGATTCTAAAACGATAATGATATCTTTCAAATCGTTTTTGATACATAGTTCAACGAGTTTACTTTCTAACTCTTGAGCGCCTTCTTGATTATTTTTGAAGGAGGAATTGATTAATTTCTTAGATTCAAAATTTAAGGCACATACTTGATTAGAATTCTTAGAAACATCAATACCTACATAGAGAGTTGTCAGTGGTTCTGACATAAATAATCACCTCTTTCTTGGTAACTTTATTTCATCTTAGGTTCCTAGCCACGAAAGACAATAACAACCTCGCCTATAAGAACTTCGCTTATGATGGCCGTAGCAAGCATAGAATCATAAGTCTGATCAGCGTCCGAGTAAGAAATGGGAACATTCGTGCAGGTTTGCAAGCTTAATCAGCAATCAAAGTTGCAAGGAGAAAAAGCACATTACCTTGGATGTAGTTACCATAAATAACTATATCACTAGAAACCCAAGATGAGAAAGTCGACCCCACGTGGGGTCAGTATCAATGATGTCAATTTCGATGATTATTGCTACTCATCTTAACTGACATTCATATGATACGAGGAGAAATCCCATGTATATAATTGAACAATTAGCGAAGTTTACCGCTGAGACGCCAAATAACGCTATTATCTTTGACGAGGCTCATAATAAAGGTATTACTTACGCTCAATTAGACGACTTATCAGGTCGTATTTATGCGTTTTTGAAACAAAAAAACATCGGTAAAGAAGACTTTGTCTTAATCGATCTTCCTCGTGGAGTTATGCCAATTATCGCGATGATTGGTATTTGGAAAGCCGGCGCTGCTTGGGCATTAGTAGAAGATACTTATGCTCCTGAACGTATCGCTTATATCCGTGAAGACTGTGGATGTAAATTTGAAATTACTTCTGAAGTTTGGGAAGAAATCATGAAAGTCGAACCAATTCAAGGCTATGAACAAGTTGACTTACATGATGCCGCTTACGCTATTTATACTTCTGGTACAACTGGAAATCCTAAAGGCGTATTGCATGAATATGGTAACTTAGAAAGAGCGATTGATTCGATTAGAATTAACGGCGAAACTCCATTTGATGGTAGAGACCGTTTAGCCTTGCTTGCACCACTTAACTTTGTGGCTTCCGTTATCGTTATTTTAAAAGCGTTAAGTGTTCATAATGGTAAAACTTTTGTCGTTAGTTATGCAACAATTAAAAACCCAATGGCGTTAAAGATGTTTTTCTTTGAAAAACGTATCTCTATCACATTCTTAACGCCATCATATGTTAGAATGCTTGGCAATTCCACTGGACCATTCTTAAGAATGCTCTTTGTTGGTAGTGAACCTGCTAATAACATCTACAACAAAAACTTAGATTTAATTAATATTTATGCTTGTTCCGAAAGCGGATTTGCTGTCGGTGTCTTTAAAATTGATAAATCTTATGAAGTTTGTCCAATTGGTAAACCAGAAGTCGAAACCAAAATTATTCTTATTAATGAAGACGGTCAAGAAGTTGACGGCGATGAAATTGGTGAACTTTGCTTTGTTAACCCATATGTTAGGGGTTATATGAATTTACCAGAAGAAACCTCAAAAGCTTTTGTTAACGGCGTTTATCATACTGGTGACCTTGCTAGAAAAGATGAAAACGGTAATTACATCTTACTAGGTAGATCTGGTGACATGATTAAAATCAATGGTAACCGTATTGAACCAGCAGAAATTGAAGCGGCAGT
>JAILBR010000035.1 GCA_024680795.1 Bacilli bacterium
TTTTCGTATAGTACTTTTTCATTAACAATTAGATGGCTGAAGTCATTTTTCATTTGATCCATATCCATCTCAAGGTGAAAAACTCTATTTACTAGTCCAGCATGTTCCTCACTTGTAATAAATCTATTATTGTTTTTATTATCAACATAGCCATCGCGCAAATATTCAGTCAAAATACTTGTGGCCCAATTTCAAAAATATATAGCACGGCTTGTCCTAGTTCTATAACCAACTGCAAGTATCATATCTAGGTTATAAAATGTAACGAAATATTTCTTGCCATCTTTGGCAGTTGTCAAGTAATCCTTTACAACTGAATCAACTTTTAATTCAGCATCTTCAAAAATATTATTGATATGAAATGAAACATTTTGTTTGGTGGTACCATATAGTTTTGCAATCTGATTTTGAGTCATCCAAATAGTCTTTTCTTCAGGGGAATAGTTGACATTTAATTAGACATTTCCGTTTTCATATCTAACTAAGTTAGATTGTATCTCGTTTTCTCCATTTAAATCAGCTAAAGTATCCATACACCAGTTATAGAATATAGAAGTGATTTCAGAGTTCATTCTATTTCCTACTTCCATGATAATTTCAAGGTTATAATAGTCGATTTCTCTAGTTACTTTATGGTCTCCTTCATATTGAACATGTGCAAATTTTTGATGAACTTGTGCAAAATTTGCACTAACTGAATTTTCAATAATGATATCGGATTGTAGGATATTTTTTATATGTTTAGATATTGTTGTCCTACTCTTTTTAAATAATATGGTCATATCTTCTATAGATAGCCACACAGTATTTTTTTTGGTGAAACCTTTATATCAAGTTCTATATCACCATAACTGAACTTGATTATTTCGAATTCTTCTTTAGACATAAAAAGACCTCCTCATTAAACTAATAGGAGGATTTTTCGTTTTTATGACCAAAAATTTTAATTATTTTTTATAGTAAAGATAGTAATCAATTCATTGATTAAAAATATCATGTTTTTTCAATCGAAGGAACTTCTTCAACATTCTCCATTTTCTTCTTTGATTCCAATCCATGTGTCCAGTTAGAAAATAACTGAATAAATAGATAGATGATTGAAGATATTCCCCAAGTGATTGGGTATATCGCATAGAGAATCATAATATTATGATCAATCATCATTGCAATGTTTACAAAGGTTACCCTAAATACACACCACACTGATAACATAATTATCATCGGAACAAACGCTCTTCCAGCCCCTCTTTGTATCGCAGCGACAGAATGAGAAAACGCTAATAAGAATAAGAAGAAACACACTGTTCTCATTTGTAAAGTTGCATAACTAATAATCTCTTGATTATCAGTAAATAAAGACGATACATAAGGAATAACGAAATATAAGATTACTCCGATTAGCTCTGCTAAAATCATCGAAGTAATGATGCCAAACCTTGCTCCTCTTTTCGCTCTATCATATTCTTTAGCGCCTAAATTCTGGCCTATAAAGGTTGTTAACGACAATGTGAAAGAAGTGACTGGCAAAAAGACAAATCCTTCAATCTTTGCGTATACCCCATTACCCGCCATCGCAAACTTGCCAAAGGTATTGATATTAGATTGTACAATCACATTAGCGAGACCAATCACTGAGTTTTGTATTCCAGCAGGAATGCCATATATCAATATTTGTTTAAGCATATTTAGATGGATTCTAATCTTCCTTATTTCAATTCTGAAAACTGTGCCTTTTCTTAATAGAAAAAGAAAACATAATGTGGCGGAAAGAATCTGTGATATACCGGTAGCGATAGAAGCACCCATCACACCTAAATGTAATACTGCAATAAACACAAAATCTAATATCACATTTGTAATAGAAGAAATAATTAGAAAAATAAGAGGCATCAAAGAATTGCCTAAAGCTTGTAATATTCCCGCAAAGCAGTTATATAAAATCACTCCAATTACCAAAATAAAATACCACCTAAAATATTCAATCGATTCAGGTAAGACATCAGGATCAACATTCATCCATCTCAATATATGTGGGGTGAGAAATACTCCTAGTAGAGTTAATATGACCGCAGATATCACTCCAAAAGCAATATTCGTATGAATTGCTTTTTTCATATCATCATATTCTTTGGCCCCAAAATATTTAGATATCAAAACGCCCGCTCCAGAGAAACATCCAATAAAGAAGCTGGTAAACAAGAATATTAGACTACCACTTGAAGATACAGCGGCGAGAGATTCATCCCCGAGATAGTTACCGACAATAAGTGAATCGATTGAACTATATAACTGTTGGAATAAACTTGATATAAAAATAGGGATAGCAAAAGAAAGAATGGCTTTCCACTCTTTCCCGATGGTCATATCAGTAGCCCCAATTTGTAGCATAAGAAAATAATAGCCGTAAAATAGTAAAAAACAAACGTTATTTTTAATGGCGAAAATATATTTATTTCGATCTAGCCAAAAAAGAAAAAGGCTTATTAGCCTTAATTTGAGATAATCAATAACTATCTACATCAATGTCGCTGGTGTCAAATCGATTGACCGAAACACTATAACCGAAGCCATATCGATTATGGTATTGGCGGAGTCTTTCATCGATCTCCCTCATCATCATTTCTCCAGCGTCCTGGATGCCTTTTTTAAGACGGCTTAAATCAACATTATCTCTGACATTCGCTCTACCAGTCGCGCGTAAGTCGACTTCGATTTCATATTCATCATCGTCTACTTCATCAACATATACATCATCAACTTCAATATAAACATTGAAACGCCACACCTGCACTCTACTAGTGTGTTCCACTACTTCTGCAACATCATATTTATCAAACGCCATACTTATAACCTTTATGTATAAATATTATACGAAACCATTGTTATGTTTGTAAAATAGAAAAGGAAGACATCGCCATGAAAATAAATACACTTTAAAACCATTATCACTTGTCGTTATATTGTTGACTGGATGCGCAAATAATAATCCCGCTCCAAAGACATTAGAGGAAAGATTACATGATGCCTATTTAAATGTTATTGAAGAAGATGAAAATGATTTAAAATCTCTAGTCAATCTCACCAAAGAAGATAATAGAGTGACTTGGAATGCATCTAATGACAAGGTACTATTATTCACCCTTCATAGATATCCTTCTTCATATCCAGAAGGAGAAGAAATAACATTCTCTTGGGGAGAATCATGGCTTTGCTCTGTCAAAGAATACGAAAATTGGTATAAAGATAATAAAAGCAATATCAAAGATATATTATTAAGAACCAAACAACTTTTAGAAATGAGTGATGAGAGTAAAAACACTTATATATCTTCGATGTGGTTCAATCCTCAAGATGTTTCTAGGCCAGCGTATATTACCGATCCAACTAAACCAATGCAACTATCATTCCCAGCAGGTGTTACCGATGAATATAAGGCTTGGTTCAATAGCCAATATTACTATTCATATGATGTATGTGAACTTACTCGGCAATTGAATTACCGAGCATCTTGGTTATGTATTGATTAATCAAGTTAACCAATTCATATCCTTTTGGGTAGTTCCTACCCGATATCCCTACAGTGCCAGACTTACCATTCCAATTAATATAATCTTCATTGAAAAACTGGTCTGTTACAGGAATATATTCTCTAGTTGGATTAGAGAGTCCTTTCAAAGGCATTTCAAATTTCTTACCACTTGTTTGTTTATATACTCTCATAATGTTATAAGCTCCTACCGCATCCGCGTTAAAAATGTAACCGTGGCATTTAATTAGTCCACGTTTAACACGATACTTTTTATTCGCACATTCTTCGGAAACATTTTTGCTATTTGGAAGACATGAAGAAGTATAGGCTTCATTTACTTTAATTAATTCAATGCCTTTTAATTGAAGTTTATAAGTAAGCAAACTATAAATCTTATTAAAGCAAATAGCCCTGACATTTTGGTTATAGCGATGTTTTTCATCATTATTTGTAAATAGAGGCTTAACATTTAATAATCCAGATAAATCTCCAATGATGACTTTAGAAATATTATTATTCAAAGAGTAGTCAACAATCATCTTGGTGGATCTATGGAGAATCAGATTAATTCTTTTATTTTTGGTTTGATATAGTTTCTTTATCCTTTTAGTGGTTTCTCCTTTCTTATGATTTGGATAACAAATATCAAACTTAGATTGATAATAAGCAATCTTTTTAGAAAAGTAATAATTGGTGTTTAATAAAGATTGGCCTGAGACAATAAAAGAACTTCCCTTATTGTCATATACTGTTAGCAGGTTCTTTGTACCAATATCGATACTTATATAATGCTTATTATCTTTCTTTTGATCTTCACTTGGTTTTTCATAAATAACATAGACCTTATATCTATTTTTGTTTACATATGAAAACTCAATTTGCTTAATGACATCAAATTGTCGTTTCATCTTAATGTAATAATATGAGACATCTATTTGATATTTCTCTAATAAATGTTCTTTTAACTTTTTAGGAATAGAAAGGCGAATCATATTATCAATCACTTTAAACTGTCCATTTAAATATTTGATATTCATATGATATCCATCTTTTTTATAGTAAGGGGATTGAGGCTCTCCATCATTTTCTTTTAATAGATTCTTTTCTTTCTTTTTATTCCATTTATAGTGAAGAGTCATATAGCTTTTCCAAGACTCATTTAATCTAGCAAGAACATCTTGGCTAGTTTGACTTGGAAGAGATTTATACCAAAAAGAATCTTTTAGTCTTTTCTTTTGATCGTACCAATCTGGCATCTTATCAAATCCGAGTTCCTTATAATTCTTTCTTTCGTAGTTACCGACATTGAATAACTTACCAGCGGCATAGCAAAGATGGCCCAAAATAATGGACGCCTTTTCATCAATGTTAGTTTCAAATTGGTAAGTTAACAACATCTTTACTCCTTTCTATAAAGTGCTAGAAATAAAAACATAGGATTCCCCATGCCTATATTCATAACACCCTTTTTCTTATTTAAATTATACCAAAAAAGTGGAATTTATTCCACTTAATATTTATATTATTATCAATCATTTTCTATGCTTATAGTTTGTTATTTTTTATTAATACTAGTTCACTTTCATCTCGGCAATTGAATAACCGAGGATTCCCGTTCAATATCCTAAACTTCCTTGGACAAGATTAGGCTACACCTATGATTGGAGCGAAGAAGCCAAAGATAAATACGGGCTTTCCGAATTCATCGCTTGGAAAGGCACAACCGTCACAGTAGAAAAAACCCTCCTAGTGGAAGATTTTGTCAAAACATTCGAATAATCAGTCTATACAGAAATATTTAGATATACTCTCATCATTTATAACGATTTCAAATATTCTTCAACATTAATATAATTTATGCCCTTATATGTGGTAGTTTCTCCACGATAAATCACATTTTTACTTTTGATGCTACCAAATTTGAATTCCACTAATCTATTCTTTTCATCATCCAATAAATGCACAATCTGGTGATCATCAACTTCCTGGCTATGCTTTATTTCATAGATATTTGATAATCCTTCATTGTTGTTTTGTATGACCATATCATATTCACCAATTGCAAATAGGACTTTGCAAACCACATTATTCTTCTTTGCATAATATGATTCAAATAATACCATCTCTTCCATCAATACCCCTTTAGCGGTATCTAAAATACGGTTAGTAATTATTTTCTTTTCATTAAAGCTTAAAGTGTTAAACACTTCATCTTCTAAAAGAATAGATGTAAGAAGTTTACTTTGGCCATATCGCAAACCAGGTATGGTAACTAATACTTTATGAGTAACACTATTAGATGGCAACGAAATTACATCAATTTCTTTAATAATATCTAAGTAAGATAAATACTCTTTTATCTCTGCAACAACAACATCATCCAAATCAATTTTTCGTTCTTCCTTTGAAAGCATTTCTAAAGCATCTTTCATTTTGTGGTTGATTTCATTTGCATCAACATAGTCAAGAATATCGTTTGGATTCTTTTTATCGTTACGTAAATTCTTTCTAGCCAAAGAAAGATCGCTTGACGAAAACTCACGATTCAAAACTTCCAAAACAAAGCGATGATTAATATCCTCAATTACACGATTAATTGCGTTAGTGAGTTCGCCTTTCTCATATAATGTTCTTAATGAACGGAAGTGGTCTCCGTTGTCATAGCATTTTAAAGAATGCTGGATATTTTTAGCGATAGAAGTATCTATATATTCGTTGATAGATTCGTTAGAAGAAAAGAGCGATTGGTTTTGATAATTATGTCCCTCAATTGACATTGTTCCACCATAAGAGATATATTCATCAACGCCTTTTATTCCTAAGACACTTTCAAATTCTTTATATGGAATGAATGTCGTATGAATAAATATATTGCGGTTATAAAGCTGGTCATCCTTGGCAAATAGAAAACCAAGTGAATCCGTCCCAGATAAAACAATCTTCATCGACGAAGAAGCAAAGATGTCCGCTAAAAGGGCAGCGTTATCGATAAAGTCAGACAACAAAGTTATCTCATCTATAAAAACATATCGAAAGCCTTCTTTTTGCAGTCTTTTTAAATCTTTATAAAGAAGTGACATATCGCTTTCTTTTCTAGGCTGAATAAACGCAGATTTATTGAAATCAGTTTTGCTCATCGATAGTAAAGCTTGCTTGATTAAAGTAGTTTTTCCACTTCTTCTAATTCCATATAAAATCAATACTTTGTTAGAGAATGGAGAAGACAGATAATCTTGAATGTTTTTTAATATAGAACGACTTTTATAATTCTTAACTGAATTGATAAATTCCATCAAACTATTGCGAGTCATAACCATTAAGTTATAATCACCAGTTTCATGTTTTAAAAGCTCTAAGCACATAGAACGATATTTCTCATTATTTTCATCGGAATTAGTTTCATATGTTTTGTAAGTTCTTAAAGAAACGCCAAGAATATGACTTGCTTCTTCTTGAGTAAGGTTTTTATTTATTCTAATCTCTTTCAATTTCATACTTTTATAATAAATATAAACACCATTCAAATCAAACAAAAAGTGCAAAAAAGTGCAAAAAAGTGCAATTATCTACATTTTGAAAATTGTGGCATACTTTTTGGAATGGTTTATTTTTTTGTGATATAAAAATTACCCAAATAAATTTTGGTGAAATAAATTTGGGCAAATCAAATACGCAACACATATGGCCTATTTTATAAAGTGATATCCATATCCACTGTCAAAGTGTATATATAAATATCATTCGTATCACTATAGGATAAGACATTATCAGCAATCGTGTATTTACTACTATCTAAATGAGATAGATGGTCGCCATCTTCTCCTAAATATATGTCATAAGTAACATTAGAGACTTTATCCACTACTTGTCCTTTAGAAGTATCAAATAAAGATACCGATATATTTAAAATATTTGGGTTTGCCCCATATACTTCATATATATGGTTATGAGTAGCATAACTACCTAAGCCACCGTTACCTGCTTTATTTTTAAAATTCACTGTCACCTTATATGCATCAGTCTCATCACTTAATATCAAACTGCCGTCACTTTCTAAAGATGTGGTGTCTTTAATGAGATTAGGGGTATATGTATATTTGATATGTTTCTTAGTGGGTACCGCTGGATAATATAAATATATTAAAAAAATAATAAGTAGAGATAAGATAGATAATAGTATTAGTAGGATTAAGGCTAGAGAAGTATATTTAAAAGTTAACTTATTTTCGTATTCTTTAACTTCTTTTTTAGTGAGCGTCTTAAATTGTTCATTATCCATAATATGTCCCATTATTCCTCATTTCTCACTACATATAATAAAGTCGTTAAACCAGTAAATATAACTGGAGTGAATATTGATATATACATCATCATTGTCGCTAACCATTTAATCTTAACTGCCCCTAATGCATCAGGGTTAGCAAGAATAGAAGAATAGATTGAAAATGCGATAGAAACTAAAACCGATAACACTGCAACAGCATAGTTGAACTTAAACTTACCTTGTCGACATGTATGAATGGATAATAAGGCAAAGAGGACCGCTAATAAGATTCTTTGAGTAATATCCCTAAATGGAAGGATAAGGTTTAGTAACACCACTAATGAGAATAAACCAATACTGATATAGTGGAGATATGGATCATATTTACGACCAAATATCACATTTAATATCATCGCGATAAAAGCGAGTGTTCCAAAAGCGTAACTAATAGTCATCAACGTATCTAGTCCATTAGATATACAAAAAACAAATAAGCCGATTTGAGATGATAAACCCAATATCACTAAGATAATTTGGGAGTTTAATATTATTTTCTTTGCCATATATCTAGCCCCTAGTTATATATCTTATCATAGATAACACTTAGGGTTAATAATGATTGTCACTAGGAGTAATATTATATCGAATAATCAAACATATTCCCGCTATTTTAAAAAGAAGGGAGTGATTGACCACTACCCTTCTATATGCTTTTTTCGTTGGAAATAAACTATATATTCATATAGCCATCAGAGCAAAGAACTTTTGTGGCAGGAACTCTATAATGCCAGTTTTCTCCAAGAGTAACCTTTCCCCACATAGAGCAAGTTCCTTGATAGTTAATTGTCTCTAAAGCAGAGCATCCATAGAACGCTCTTTCGACGATATTTACGATATTTTCATTTAAAGTCACAGACTTCAAAGCAGAACAGCCTTCAAAAGTTGAACTATAAATGACTGTGATTTTTTCTGGAATGGTAACTGAAGTTAGAGCATAACAGTTACTGAAAGCACGATCATAAATCAAATCAACCGATTCAGGAATATTAATAGAAGTAATTCCACTGCCAGCGAAAGAACGATTACCAATATAAGTAAGACTTTCTGGGAGAGTGATTGAGGCAAGCTTTGTACAATTTAAGAATGTATCTGCTTCAATCGTGGTAATACCTTCTGGGAGATTAACACCAGTTAAAGCTGTACATTCTTCAAATGCATTTTGACCAATCGCAGTCACTGTATCAGGAAGAGTAACAGTTATTAAAGACTTGCAGTTCTTGAATGCTTCTGCATAGATAAAGCGACAACCATCATTAACATTACATGAAGTGATATTTGTGTTTTGAGCTTTGTAAAGGATGAGATATGGATTTGTTTCATCACCTAAATATACAGCGTTATTACTAATAGTGCCTATTAACTTAGTGCAACCATAGAAGGCTAAGCTACCTAAGAATGTCACTGTGTGAGGAATAGAAATACTTGATAATTTAGAGCAGCCGTTGAAAGCACCATTACCGATAAATAGGAGTCCGTCATGTGTGGAAACACTGGCTAAGTTTGTGCAGTTATAGAAGGCACGACGATAAATAATTTTACAACCTTCATCGATATCGCAAGCATCGATAGATGTATTCTTAGCCTTCACTAAGACGACACGTGGATTATTACTATTACCTAAATATAAGCAGTTATCATATTCGTTAAATGTTAAATTAGTGGCTCTATCTAAGGCGGAAGTACCGATAGAAGTTATGCTATCAGGAATAGAGATATTTGTTAAAGCGGTACAATCATATAAAAGATTATTGCTAATAGAGGTGATGCCTTCAGGAATAGTAAGACTTTCTAAAGATGAATAACCCACTAATGCTTTGTCATATAGATATTTACACCCTTCTTTGATATCTAAAGAAGTGACGGTCTTATCAACTACACCAATAAGGGCGAGATATGGATTACCTTCGTTACCTAAATATTTGCCATTACCATATTCGTTATATTCTAATGCACCACAATCTTTAAAGGCATCAGTGCCAATAGATTTAAGTGTGTCTGGGAGATAAATATGTTGCACACTAGTGATTTTCTCAAAAGCGTTATCTGGGATTTCAGTGCAGTTATCAGAGATAGTAATAGTTTTTAATGCAGTTGGAATCTTAGTTTGATATGTATCAGTGGTTTCAAATAAATAAGCAAACTTTTGGTTCTTAAATGTTCCATCTCCAATAAATGGAACGGTGATATTTTCTAAATAACTACATTGTTGTAATATACCTTTGCCAATTGTTTCAACTGTATCAGGAATCACGATGTTTTTAAGATTATAACAGTTATAGAATGCCCCGGTAGCGATAGATTTCACACTGCTAGGGATAGTAATAGAGGTAATATTATTACAACCAATGAAAGCTTTTTTAAGAATACCAACACAGTTCTCATTAATTACATCAGAGGAAGAGAAACTGCTATCGGCCTTGACGAGCCATAGATATGGATTTTCATCATTGCCTAGATAATTAGCTCTGCTATATTTGGTTAAGCTTAAATTACTACAACCTTCAAAAGCGTCATCACCAATAGAGGTAACTCCATTAGGAATAGAAATGGTTGATAAACGGTTACAATTATAGAACGCTTCTCCACCGATAGAAGTAATGCTTTCTGGAATAGAGACACTCTCTAATTTAGTATCGTAATAGAATAAATCTGCACCGATAGAAGTGATTTTTTCTGGAATCACGATTGAAGTTAATGATTGACACCATTGGAAAGCACCATCTCCTAAATAAGTTAAATTGCTAGGAAGGGTGATGGTTGCTAAACTAGAACATCTATTAAAAGCGGCTTTGCCAATAGAAGTTACACTTTCTGGAATCACGATTGAAGCTAAAGCGCTGCAATAAGAGAAAGCCGCTTCTCCAATAGAAGTCACTCCACTAGGAATAGAGATAGACTCTAAAGCAGAACAATAATAGAACGCTGATTCACCAATAAACTTAATGGTGCTAGGAAGATTAATAGTAGTTAAGTTATAAGCTTGATGGAAGGCGTGAGCGCCAATTCTAGTGCAACCTTCAAGAACAGTAACTGTTGTTAACGTGCCTGGAATTCGGACATGGTTATTGTTATAAGTATCAGAGCCAAAGAAATATTTCAAGAAACATGTTTCTTCATCATCCTTAGACGCTCCAATAAATGGAACGGTTAAAGACTCTAATGTAAAAGTAGTTTCTGATGATTGACTAAATGATTTTTTTAATATTCCACTTCCAATACTGGTAACGGTAGCAGGAATATAAAGGGACTTTAAGGCTACACAACCCATGAAAGCTTCTTTACCAATAGTTTCTAAGGCATTAGGAAGAGTGATTGATTCTAATGCGGAACAATCACTAAATGTCTCAACACCAATTTCTTTTACTCCATTAGGGATATTGATAGAAGTTAAAGAACTACAGCCACTGAAAGCCCTTCTAGCAAGAGTAACTAAATCTTTTGGTAAGGCAATAGTTTCTAATGCGGAACAACCTTGGAATGCTGATTCATAGATAGCGGTAACCGCGGTAGGAATATTAATAGAGGCTAATGAGAAGCAATTATAGAATGCGTCAGCGCCGATTGTAGTAATGCTATCAGGGAGGACAACTGAAGTAAGGCTATCACAACCACCAAAACCACCATTGGCAATCTCGGTGACTGGTAAATCATTATATGTAGCAGGGATGACGATATCTCCACTGACACCAGATGGACCTTGTTTAATACTATAAGATTGTTGATCATCGTTTAATACATATTCAAATAATTCGATAGCAGGAAGGGTCACATCATGGGTTTGTGTCTCAAAAGCGCTATTCTCAAATGTTGCGGTATAACGGCCTAAGCCTGTATTTCCAACTGATGCTGGAGTAACGACGCGATATTCGGAACTCACTCTTTCAGTTTCCACATGCGTTTGATCATTTTGACAGATTCTTTTCGCTTCGCAGTATAAATAATCATCACTCCAATCATAAGTAGGAGCGCTAAAATTATGATTTAATTTAGCAATAGTTTTATGTTCTCTAGATATTTCTTGCTGACATTCTGTGCAGTACGTCACTAAATCATAAGAACCATCAGCTGTACAAGTGGCTTCTACCCTATTTTCTTCTACTGGCGTGCCAGGTTTATGGGTATGTTGTTTTTTAGGAATAGTAGTATATGCCACATGATTACAAATAGAACAAGTAACGTGTTGTCTACCTGCTTCTGTTTCAGTAGCTTCCTTATCGATAACAGGTTCACCATAAGAGTGAAGTGCTTTATCACTTACTTCCTCTCGGTGTTCACATGTCGCTGCATGCCAGTGATATAAATCATCACTGGTCCATTCATTACTAAAGGTATGGGTATGGGAAGATGATCCTCCGCCTCCACCTCCACAACCAGTTAAAAGAAGTCCAAGCATTGCTAGACTTACTAACAGTTTACTTTTCATAAAAAATCCTCATCGTTTCAAGTGTTTCTAGGTTAATTATATTTATATTTAAATAAGTAGTAAAGAATACCTTAGAGTTTGATGGGTGAAACGTATTTTACCCAAGTGAAGAAGTGAATATAACACCCGCATATCTATCTGCGGATGTCTTAAGCATATTGAATTTTGCAGTTAACACTATTCGTTGGCTATTTTCTATATGGTCAGTTTCTGATTCGCCACTTAATAAAATAGAAGTGATAAGCTTTCCACTAGTGTCTATCACATCTGCATAGCAATATATAAGGTTTCTGGTATAGGCAATGAAGTCATTAGATGTCAAGAATATCGCTTCTATGTCATAGACATTTAATTTATTAATTTCTTGGGCAAGAGTGAT
>JAILBR010000034.1 GCA_024680795.1 Bacilli bacterium
TGATTATTCATGTTCCTATTTTCTATGAGTATTATCACAAGAAGAGGAATGAAGGTAAGGCTCATCGAGTTGCCATTTCTCACTTAGCTCGAAAGCTTGTGAGATTAATTTATAAGTTAGAAACGAGTCACACCCATTTCGACTTATCATCATTTAGATAATTACTGCGAATTATCATATTCTTTCAAAATTCCTTCTATTTGGAATCTTTTCGACGTGGAGATTATTTTTTTCTTGACTGACTAATAGTTAATCTCCTTATAATCAAAAGCGCTCAAAAGAGCGCTTAGTTAGATATTAATCGTCGTCGTCATCGTTGGACTTTTTCTTGCCAGCAGCCATTTCAGCTTTAAGCTCTTTAGCCCAATTGACTTTTCCGATTTCGCCTTGTTCAAGTCCATCTTTGTCCATGGTGTCTTGAATAAGTTCTTTACATCTTCTGACTGATAAGCCACTTCTAACTTTAAAGCAAAGTGGAATTTCAGCATACATGCCTTTATGTCCGGCATTTTGAACAGGAATCTTGCTATTCTTGTAATCTTCTGGATCTAAGGCGAAGTAGAGTTTGAGAGATTTTCCAGCAACGGTAATTCTCACATACATTTTCTTATGTAAGCGGAATGTATCGCCAACTGCAGAAATTCTTGATTTGACTCCGTATGATAAGATTTCATTCTTTAATTCATTATATAAATCTAATATTTCTTTATCAGATTGAAGTAATCTTTCTGCGAATGATAATCTTTCATATTCTTGTTTTGGTTCAGCTGGAGTTGGTTCAGGTGGAACTACTACTGGTGCTGGAGTTGGTTCTGGAAGAGATTCTGGTTCTTTCTTTTCTTCTTCCTTAGCAGGAGCAGGTTCTTCTTTCTTTTCCTCTACTGGTTCAGGTTTTGGTTCTTCTTTCTTTTCTTCAACAGGGGCTGGTGCTGGTGTAGGAGTTACTCCATTGATACCACCATTGAAGTATTGAACAACGAGTGGTCCACCAAAAGTAGCACCGGTAAGGGTTTGATTACCATTTTTATCTGTTGATTCGGAAATCTTTGGTTGATTGACGTTATTACGTGCAATTTCATCTCTAACAATATCTCTAACAACATCTCTTAATAACGCTGCTAATGAATTAGCGTCAAATTGTTGTTGTTGGCTTTGAGGTGCGGTGTTATTGATGTTGACGTTAACGTGATTATTTGTTTCATCAGATTGTGGTTCAGGAATTGGTTCAGGTTCCACTGGAATAGCTTCTTCTGCTGTTTCAGGAATTGGATCTGGTTCTGGTTCTGGTTCCACAGTTGGGATATAGTCATTTCCTAATGTTGCTGTTGTTTGATCAGCCTCTTCAATATGTTGTTCGGTAACTTCTGGAGAAACAACTTCTTCTGGAAGAACAGGAGGTTGTTCATCAAAAATAACCACATGTGTTTCAGAATCATCACCAACAGTTTCTTGCTTACATGTGATGTGATATAAGCCGATTGAGTAGGTGACTACGATAAAGATTAGGGCCAAACCACCAAATAATAAAGCAAGGAAGCCAAGGATTGCGGCAGTTAAATAAGTAGTATCTTTATCAACAAAGTAGAGATTAACATAGCCAAATAAGTATGGTCCATAGCCTAATCCAAGGGCAACGATGGCAATAAGAAGTAAAAGCATCACAGCATAAGCGATGTAGCCACCTTTTTTCTTAACAGCTGCAACAATAATACCAACGACAAGCATGATAAAGATGATGCCACTTAACGCTAGTGCCACGATTGAGAAGATTAATGGATTAGCGCCATTATTAGTGTAGAATGTGGCAAAAGCTTGAGAAAATGGTTGAGCTTTGTCAAATGGATAAATATAAGCGCCTAATGAGGTCTCATATAAGAATTTAAAGTTGCCGTTTAATTCAGCTTGAGGGGTAACAAAAATAGTTCCAATCAAAAGACCCGCAAAAGCTAAAACGCAAATAATGCTAACGATGAGCAAAGTGCGCAATGCAACTTTACGTTTTGAATCGTTCATAAAAAATTCTCCTTTATAATCATATTATTCACGTATACGCGTGAAAAATAAAGTTTTTTCTTAAAAATTATGCGCAAAACCCCAATATTTTCTATTTTTTGACGGTTTTTGTCCCATTAAGAAGGCTGGCCAAGAGTTTGATTTTGCCATAAAAACTGAGATCATTTTTTGATGATTCAATAAAAAAACACCCTCTCTCAATAAATAAAGGGTGTTGCTATCTAGTTAGAAATGTCAGATTGCTTTTGCTCTTTCTCTATTATAAATCAATCTAATAATGAAATACGCAACATATGCCCCGTAAATGTAAACCATCTGTAGTTGATCAACATATTGAATAACGCCAGTTTCAATAGGGGTATATCCATTCACTATTTGAGGTAAATAGTAAATCATATTTAATCCCAAAATGGCAAATAGCATAAATGGGGTTACAACAAATTTAGGAGTTCTATTTGTTGGTTGATGTTTTCTAATTAAATTAATAAGTGAAATTATGAAATCAGCTAACACCATCAAAGCGCCAATACCAATCACTGCCACTAAGAAAAATGTAGAGATTAAAACAACTAAATGCGTTTCAAATGTTATAGTAGCTTTCCCTAACTCAGTAAAAATATAAACAATGTAGTCAAGACTAGAGAAGAATAATCCAGTTCCAGATACTAATTCACTATAAAAAGGCGTGATAAATAAACAAGAAGAGAAAAATCCAAGAGCAACAATAGCACAAATTAACGCCAAAATATTATGAGCGACACCTGCATTAGTTATTTTTTGTGGCTGAGTAGGTGTTGGTGTTGGTGTAGGAGGAACAACAGGTTGAGTGTCAACTGGTTTTTGTTCCGGCTTCTGATCTAATTTAATTGTTTCGTTTGGCTTATTTTGGTTTTGATTATTAATAAAATTGGTGAGCAAGGTATCTTCTTGCTTAACATCTTTGTTTTCTGGTTTTGGATCCTGAGGCTTATATTTAAGCTTCAAACCGCATTTTGGGCAATGACCTTCTTCGCCAGAGAAAATAAAACCACATTTAGGACATTTATACTTCATACGAATAATTTTAGATGTAATAAACTTGATAGTCAATTATGAATACTTAATGAATTCATAAGACTGCCAAAATAAAAAAGCACCTTGTTTGCAATCCAAGGCACCTCTGTCGTTATATTTGAAGCAAAATGCGCTATTTTAAAAGCAGACATTCATAAGGCTGAAGCAAATTATCCTTATGGTCTTTATAATTAGAAAGCACTACTTTCTTATCGGCTTTTAAAAGAGAATTATATTTTTGTTCTTGCCTTGTAAAGTTAGCAATAACAATATACTCCCCACTACCACTACATATTTTATAGGCAAATATATTTTTGCTGTTTGGCAATAAATCTATATACTTTCCATTTTTGATAATGTCTGAATTATCTTTTTTAAATGAGATTAATTTTTGATAAAAATGGAATAACGAATTCTCATCTTCCTTTGACGCTTTAACATTTATTTTGTCTTTATTATCGTTCACCTTTATCCATGATTGTGAAGTTGAGAAACCAGCAAATTCGCTATTATCCCAGCACATCGGTGTTCTAGCATTATCTCTACTAACTTCTAGAGCTATTTTTTTCAATTTATTCTTAAAAAATGGGATGTTATCGATAGTTTTATAAATATTTCTAATTTCAACATCTCGGGTTTCTTCTAAAGATTTGAAATGTGCATTAGTCATGCCAATTTCTTGCCCTTGATAAATAAAAGGGGTACCAACCAATAAGAAATATGACATAGCAATACATTTAGATGACTCTAATTGATATTCGCCTTCACTACTACCAAATCTGCCAACGCTTCTTCTTTGATCATGGTTTTCAATAAATAATGAGTTCCATCCTTTTTGATATAAGCCATCTTGCCACTTTCTCACGACTTTTTTAAGTCTTTTAAGAGAGAACTTCCTATAGAAATATTTAATACCAAAATAATTATCGGTATCAGTGTGGTCAAAATTAAAAATCATCTCGAGTTCTTGTCTATCAGGAGAGGTTAATTCTATCGCTCTTGGAACCGTTGAAAAAACTGTTTCTCCAACGGTCATAGAATCATAATTTGCATAAACATCTTTATACAATTCATGTAGGAACTCGTGCAAACGCGGGCCATTGATAAAATTCTTAAATCCAGTTAGAGCTGGGAGAGGGAAACTATTTTTAAATTCTTGTCTTTTAGAAATGAGGTTAATTACATCGCATCTAAATCCATCGATTCCTAAGTCTAACCAGAATTTCAAAATTTTCTTAACTTCTTCTCTAAGTTTAGGATTTTCCCAGTTTAAATCAGGCTGCTCTTTCGCAAATAAATGAAGATAATATTCATCATCGCTATTAGGCAGTTTCGTCCATGCTTTTTCTGAAAAGAACCCACTCCAGTTGGTTGGAGGTTTTTTGCCATTTTTCTTTCCTTTTTTAATGATGTAATAATCGCGATAAGGAGAATCTTTGTGCTCAGATATATCTTTAAACCACTTATGTTGATTACTCGTGTGGTTTACCACTAAGTCCATAATAATTCTAATTCCTCTATCATGGGCCTCTTTAATCATCTTTTTAGCGTTATCAAGCGTGCCAAAAGGAGGATATATATCATAATAGTTCGAGATATCATATCCATTATCCACTTGTGGGGAATCATATATTGGTGATAACCAAATACAATTAACACCTAGCTCTTTTAAATAATCCAGTTTAGAGATTATGCCCTTTATATCGCCAAACCCATCTCCATCGGAGTCGCAAAAACTCCTCGGATATATTTGATAAATAATTGCGTCTTTAAACCAGTTAGTTCTCATTTGTGTTTTCTTCTTCTACATAGTCAAATAGATAGAATCTACTTGAGAAGTCACGCATAACTCTGACTTTTTCATTAATGCCAGAAGCTGACCATTGAGGATTTAGTTTGATGCCATTTGAGTCAAGCACACTACTATCAACAACGTATTGATCGATGTCAGCAGGCATTTTTATAAAGTGCGATAATAGTTTTACTAGTCCACCTTTAGGATTGACATAGAAAGGTGAAATCAAATTAACAAGGTTACCGAACTCACGAATATCGTGTTCAATACCTAAACCATTAACCAAATACTTACCAGGAACAAGCCCTTTTACTGAGAGGTATGTTTCTTGTGGATTAATCTCTTGATGGATATAGTTGACTGCAACAACCGCGTGTTTTTTATCTTCAGATAAAACTTGCCACCTTAATGAATGGTCATTGCTATCAAGAGCCCTAAATTCACCAAATTGGAAAATTTCTCTTCTCTTTTTATATGTTCCAATAAGGACTTGTGAACGATCTTTATCAAATTTATCAACTTCCGAGAAAAGAAGTTCATAACCAATAACACCAAACATCGCTACTGTGAATCTAGTGTTGATTGATATTTCTCTTAGTGTTTGTTGATTTGGAGTACTACTAATGTGATTTGATAAAGTGCTAAGAGGATAGCCATAAGAATAATTATATTGAATTCTTAGTCTTTCAAACGCATCGGTGTCATCACTAGCCCAAATTTGTGGGAAGAAAGATAAGATGCCTAAGTCAAATCTATTTCCACCACTTGCGCAGCCTTCAAATAGAACTTTAGGGAATCTTTTAACTAGTTCTCTCATCACATGATATAAACCTAAAATATAGCGATGGAAAAACTCACCATTATTTGGAATGGATGGAATATCAGACATATGTCTATTCATATCCCATTTCACGTATTCAATGTTTGCTCTATTTAAAATATTAGAAACATTTTCAATGATATAGTCTTGCACTTCTTTTTTAGATAAATCTAAAAGAAGTTGGTGTCTACCAAGAGATGGTTTAGAAGTTTGATTTGCTATCACCCAATCAGGATGAGCTTCATAAAGTTTAGATTTTTGATTGATACTTTCTGGCTCGAACCATAGCCCAAACTTTAGTCCAATTTTATTAATTCTTTGAGCAAGCCCTTCAAGACCATGAGGCAATTTCTTTTTATTGACATCATAATCTCCTAGACCCTCTGAATCATTGTTTCTAGTGGAGAACCATCCATCATCAAGAACAAATAGTTCTGCACCATATTTTTTAGCGCTTTTCGCTAAAGATAGAAGTCTAGATTCAGTGAATTTAAAATTGGTGCCTTCCCAGTTGTTGATAACTACAGGCCGAAGAACCTCCTTAAACTCTGGGTTGACCACGTTTGCATTAACGAAATTATGCATGTTGATTCTGCCTTGGTTAACACCTTGATTAGAATATGTAAATACTGCATAAGGAGCTTCAAATTTATCACCTTTATTTAATTTAAAATCAAAACAGAACGGGGAAATACCACTTGTTACTCTAACAATGCCATATGTTTCAAGTTCAACTTGATTAAAATGGTTTCCTGAATACATAAGGTTGAAAATCATGACTTCACCATGGTCTAGAGATGCATTAGCGTTTCTAATAACGAATAATGGGTTGGTTTTATGAGATGAAAAACCAGTTAATGATTCGTGAACAATGCGTCCCGGTTTAACTGGAAGAACATCATCATGCATTTCACTTGCCCAACCACCAGTAAAGTGAGTCACTGTGTAATTGTTATTAAACATGTCTAGTTGTAAAGATAAAGCCTTCAAAACATCGACAGGTGCTTCTCCGTTATTGATGATTACCATGTTTCTTGCGTATACATCGGATTCTTCAAAGACCATGAACCTTACATCCACTCTGACTTGTGATTCTTTTTCGATAAAATGAATGATTAGTTCTTCATTTGCACCATGAGGTGTTGGAAGTTCGCTTTCGATATGAATATCCTTGTTTAAAGTGTATCCTTCATATTGAAAATCAAACACATATCCATTCTTCTCGTTTTTTAATAGGATTGGCGTGCCCTTATAATCACCTTTATGTGGAAAGGAGAATTCTAATAAAGTCGTATCCATACTCAAGTTAGGATTAACGTCTTCTTTATAGATAACAGTTGTTCCTTTTGCGACTGAAATCTTTTGAGAAATTGGTCCTATTTCAAAGTTATCAACTTCAATTCTTTGACCAAAATAGTCATGAATAACTAACCCTGTTTCATCAACATGAAAAACATAGGATAAGTCTTTCGTATTTAAAATAAATACTTTATCGTTTGTAATTACCATAGTGAAAACCTCGCAAATATTTTATAATATTTTTGCATTCGGGAGAAGAATTATGATAAAGAGTTTGAATTTTGGTTGGAATTTTATTCGTGGTTATGAAGACGACTATTTAAAAAAGCTTGATGAAAGCAAAATAAAAGTCGTTAATATCCCTCATAACTGTCAAGAAGTTCCTTATAACTATTTCAGCGAAGAAAGTTATCAAGACTTATTTACATATGAAAAATTATTCGATATTGAAATTGTTGATAAAGATCTCGTTTATTTATTAAGATTTGAAGGCTTTATGTTTAAAGCTAAGATGTATCTTAACGGACATGATTTAGGTGAACATTATTCAGGCTATCTCCCAGTTGAAATTGATGTTACAGATTATTTAAAAAAGCAAGGCAATAGACTACTAGTCATTCTCGATTCTAGAGAAGATATCAATTATCCACCTTTCGGTTTTGCATTAGACTATCTAACTTTTTCTGGCATCTATCGTGAAGTTAATCTTATCTCTCATCAAAAAACATATTTAGATAATTTCTATATTCATGCAGATAATTTAGGTAATGTTAAGGTTATCTACGATAAACACGGTGATAAAGATATCAAAATTGTTAATAAAATCTTTTTTGAAAATAAAGAGATTGCCCTGTTTAAAGGAAACGAGTTTAAATTAGAAACATTCAATCTTTGGGACATTGATAATCCTAATCTTTATAAATTAGAAACAACCATTTCATTTGATAATTGTGTTGAAGTTTATCGCAATACCTTTGCTTTTAGAAAAGCCGAGTTTAAACCAGATGGATTTTATCTTAATGATAAAAAAGTCAAATTAATTGGCTTAAATAGACACCAAGGGTATCCTTATATGGGTTACGCCGCCAGTAAGTCTTTGCAAGAAGATGATGCTTTAACGCTTAAAAAAACTGGCGTTAATATCGTTAGAACAAGCCACTATTCACAAAGTGAGCATTTCTTAAATGCTTGTGACAGACTCGGCTTACTAGTAGTCGATGAGATTCCAGGATGGCAACATATTGGAGAAAGCGAATGTTGGAGAAATGCATGCGTTGAAAACACTAAAAGGATGGTTTTAAAAGAGAGAAACCACCCATGTATTATCGCTTATGGAGTTAGGATAGATGAGTCCGTTGATGACCATGATTTATATACCAAAACCAATCAGGTCGCCCATGAATTTGACAAATACCGTCAAACTCTGGGTGTTAGGAACTTCACAAATAGTGAGCTTTTAGAAGACATATATTCTTATAATGACTTCGTTTGCGATTCGATGAAAATTGGTTTAATTAATCCTAAAAAAGTTAAGCATAATGGCAAACCATATATGGTCAGTGAGTATCTTGGCCACATGGATCCAGTTAAACCAACTAGTGATATCGATAAGAAAATCGAAGTAGCGTTAAGACATGCAAGAGTTATCGATGATAATTTCAAATATGAGAATATCGCTGGTGCGATTGGTTGGTGCTTTGTTGATTATCATAGTCACACTGATTTTGGTAGCGGCGATCACATCTGTCCACATGGTGTTTACGATTTATATCGTAATCCAAAGCTTTCCAGCTATATTTATGCTTCTCAACAAGAAAAAGAACCGGTCATTGAATTATTAACGAACTTCAAGCCAGGTGATGTTAAAGAAGCAATCTTTAATGATTTATATATTGCCACAAACGCTGATTATGTCGAACTCTATAAAAACGGTGAGTTTGTGAAAAGGTTTTATCCTGTAAGCAAAGAATTTCCATATATGAAGCATCCACCAATTCTTATCGATGATATCGTTGGTGAAACATTTAAAGAAGATAAATTCCCTAAAAAGAGTTGGCCTACAATCGCTAGAATGTTCTCTTATGCAGCAATGCATGGGTTTAACCACATGCCACTTAAAAATAAGCTATATTTAGCTTATATGATGATTAAGCACAAGATTTCTTATACTGACTTAGTCCATTATTGGAACGAATATGTTGGAAGCTGGGGTGGCAAAGCCAAAACCTATGTTATCAAAGGCTTTAAGGATAATAAGTTGATGAAAGAAATTGAAGTCGGACCATCAAATGAATTCCATTTTGATATATCAACTAATAAGGAAGTTCTCATTAATGAAGAGACATACGATACATTAAGAGTAGTTATTAAGCATTTAGACGAACACAATAGTCTACTCCACTACTCAAATCGTATTGTTAAAATCCAAGTCGAAGGTCCAATCGAACTAGTCGGACCTAGCGAACAAGTCCTATTGGGTGGACAATTATCTTTATACTTCAATTCAATCGGAGTAGAAGGAAAAGCTAAGATTAAATTAACGATTGATAATGTCATAAAAGAACTTGAAATCGAGGTCAAATAATATGTCAGATGCAGAAGTAAAAAAGTTACAATCTCTTATCGACAACGCGACAAACATCGTCTTTTTTGGCGGTGCAGGCGTCTCTACTGAAAGTGGAATTAAAGATTTTAGAAGTAAAGACGGTCTCTATAAATTAGAGAGTAAATATGGCGTTCCTTACGAAACGATTTTATCCCACACTTACTATCGCTACCACACAGACACATTCTTTGAATTCTATCGTGAATTTATGATTGTCACAACCGCTAAGCCAAATCCCGCCCATCTATATTTAGCAGAGTTAGAAAAGAAGAAGAATTTAACAATCATTACTCAAAATATTGATGGGTTGCACCAAAAAGCAGGCAGCAAAAGAGTTTTAGAATTACATGGCTCAATTGAAAGAAACTATTGCGAAAGATGTGGGAAGTTTTATTCGTTATCTGATATCCTTCAACAAAGTGGCACCCCGAGATGCACTGATTGTGGAGCAGTTATCAAACCAGATGTGGTTTTATATGAAGAGCCATTAAATGGTGAAACAATCGATTCCGCAATTAGAGCGATGCAAAAAGCAGATTTATTAATCATTGCTGGCACCTCTTTAGCGGTTTATCCTGCTGCTGCATTTATTGACTACTATAATGGGACTGACATTGTGGTCATAAATAAAACACATGTACCAGTGAGAAGAAATATAACATTAGAAATCAACGATCCGGTTGGTGAAATATTCTCCAAATTAAAATAGTAGCAAATGCTACTATTTTTTATTGGCTAGCGACACAAACACAACGTTTCCGTAGTCATAGCATTCTGTTGAATCATCTAGATATGCCATACCAGGATATGAATTTGGAATGATACACTTATGGAGTTTTAGTAATGATTTACTATATTCTTTTGCATCATACCCAAACTCGTTATAGACCTTGTATTTTTCTTTATGCTTTTTAATGTTTGCGACAAATGTTTGTGAATAAATATAACCATTAGACATGTTATATCTCGACCAACGATTATGTTCTAAGAATGATAAATATTTCCATAAAATGCCATTCTCGTATTTATCGATATTATTTTCGCCTAAATAATTGACATATGTTGCGATATATTCACCGAAGTTAGCGCTGTTCTTGTTGCTTGATTTTTTATAATCACTGATGCGGATGAATCTTCTTCTGCTGTCTTCTTCATCAGCGTTTTTCTTTTCAATTCTAGAAAGTAGTTCTTGTCTAATATCAGGAGAAAGAATTTTTTCATTCTTTTCTTTTCCGCTTAAAGAATAGTTTGGATCAATTTCATCAAAATAATCTGATAAAACATCATAGATGTTGTTGATCTTAAGATATTTTCTATCTTCAATGATGGAGTCGTAAGAATACATATTTTCTCTATTGCCAAAAGGACAAATAGAAACGCCTGGATGTCTTTTTGCTTCAATACCGCTATGCCAGTTTAAACGTCTGATATTCTTTTCATCTCTAATATTAACAAAGATGGTTTGGTAGAAATATGGATGATTGGAAAAATCAGAATTATATAATTCTTGTCTAATGTTTTGCAAGATTGCGTTAGCGACTTTAATATTTTCTTCATCACTACCTAACGCTACAACAATCGCGTTAATCTTGCTTAAATTCTTGCCTGGTGTCTTTTCTTTTAAATTTCCTGTTCCACCATCAATAGCTTCTAAGAAGTCTAAGTCTTTACAGTTCTTTTCAAAAGCATAAACGAACGGGAATTTTGTGAGTTCGTCAATTTCTTCAAAATGACCAGGATAATCTTTGCCATAGAATTCTACTAAGCCATCATAATTAAAGAATGGACTTTCCACTGTCTTTTTATCACCCTTAATAATCTTCTTAATTAAATAAGATGGGTGAGTTTGAGTAAAAACACCAATGGTTTGGCTGATGTTCAAATCATAAACATAACTAACAAACCTAGAAGGAATGTAACGATCTAGATTAATGCCTTTTTCTGGTAGGGATGGCCTAATTGCGGTTGAATCAACAAACAAATTATTCATCGCCATTTGACCAGTTTGTCCAAAGCCAAGAATTAAGGCTGAGAAGCGATGTTCATCTTCAATTTTCTCAATCTTTTTCACATAGGCGTAGTCTTTTTCTAAACCTTCTGCGACTTGTTCTGGTGATAATTTTGATAAATCATATTTCTCCACTTTTTCAGGCACATCAATATCAGGTATCTTTTCTTCTAAAGGCTCACCTTCTTCATGGAAAATTTTGACTCTATTAATCGCAAATTTCTTATATCTATATCCATCTGCATCGCTATTTTTGAGATCAGATAAGATATTTTGCACTTCCACTTCATGTCGTTTAGCAATCAAATCTTCGCCAGCAAGATATCCTTCATTAACAACATGAATTTGGAACATGCTTCTAAAATATGTATAAATAGATAGTTTTGGAGAATCACTGTCTTCGAACCTTACTTTATTATTTTCAATAACAATTTGCTTTTTTAATAACTCTGGGGAAATGATGTCTCTAATCTTTTCTAAGATGATATTATCGTAGAATTCATAGTTAATCGTGCTATTGGAGAGTAGATAATAATCTAAATAGATGAGCTCTGGCTCTTTAACGTCAACAACTTTGGTTAAGTCTCCACCTCTTTCTTTTTCTACTTTGATATTGACATGTTTTTGAATGAATTCTTCTAGCTCTTTCTGTTCAATCACTCTTTGAGCTTTTCCTTCAAAGAATTCAACACGAATCATTTCATCAATATCATCAAAAACTGCATTACTATTTTTGCTCTCAAGACCATAAGCCTTAGAGTCATTCTCTAAAGAGAAAATTCTAATTTTTTTCTTTGATAGAGATTCAAATGGTTCTTTTTTACTAACAAGGCCAAGGAGTACTGTGATAGGCATTTGCATCGATTTATCTTTAGCCTTATAAAATGATTGATAAATATATCCGTTTGCCATCACTTCACGATGCAATTCATTTTCTTTATCATATGGTTCTAAATCAGTACCCGCAAAAATGATTAATGGCTCAGTTCCATCTTTTTTATGATGTTCTTCTATCGAGTTAGCAAGGACTAAAGTATCTTCAGTCACGGAAGTAAAGACATAAACAAACTTAGCTTTTCTTCTTCTTAACACCAATCTATATTTGCTAGATAGTTCGTAGCTCAATCCTAAAGAGATAATGAAAATATAGGTTGATGCCAGCCAAAGCATTGACCCATAGTAAAAAATAGAGGCAAGCGGGGTTAAATAATATAGTTCGTAAGCATCTTGTCCTTCAAAAGTTAAACCACCACCGGTAACATAGAGCAAATTTATTGCTCTATAAAGTCCTTCAACGAATGATTCATCCGAAAAATTATAACTGGCGATAGCGCAGATACAACCAAATCGAATAGCGAAAGAGATAACAAAAATTACGACAAGATAGATAAAGGAGAAACTCTTTCTGCCGATATTTTTTGGTAGTTGACTAAGTTTTAAAAATAATCCAATTGTGGCTAAAAAGGCTAAGCCTAATAAAACCACAGTAAGTATAAATGCAATTATAAACATGCTGTTTATCTCCTATTTTGTTATCTTGTATCCTAAAGCAATAATGCTTTTAATGGTTGTTTTGGCGGTGTTTCGATCATATTCCTTTTCGATTTCAGGTAGTTCTTCATAAGGAACTAGACATGGGGTTTCTTTCTTTTCGTCATTTCTAACTGGCCCAAAAGTCCATCCTTCTTGCATACGATTAAAAGCCCATCTCTCATGGATGTTTTTTGCAACTATCTCAATAATGTCTAAATAATCACCATCGAAAGATAAGTCATCAATATCAACTGGATTAGGAATATATTTTTTCATCGACAATATATTATTATACACGTAATCAGTATCTTTTTTCACTTAATATTGAAAAAACAAATACATTATATGTCCGATAAAGAATAGTTATTTAATATTTTCGCCTAATGCGTAAACGCCTTGAGAAAAAATCTTTTTAAAACCTAAAGAAGCATATAAACGGTTACTGATTGGGTTCTTTTGATCAACGTTAAGAGTGGCAATATATCCTGAATCAATAATTTCGTTTAAAACAGTGCCCACTACTTTTCTTGCATATCCTTGTCCACGATATTCTTGCCTTGTGAAAACATAGGAGATTTTTTTATCTAAATCAGTCCAAATATGCGCTTTAGCCATCGAAACTATTTTTCCATCTTTTCTAATGATTCTAAAATCGTGAATTTTCGCAATTATCTTATCGATATCAATCTTATCGGTTAGGCCACAATCTTTTGCAAATTGGCAAGTGCACTCATATATTTCATTTACATCATCTTCTGTTGCCGCTTCAACTTCATTAGAGCAAACATCACATCTTTCTTTCGCTTCCATAAAATCCATTCCTAATTGAAGATGACTATCGTAGCCATGTTTATTTAAAAACAAAGCAATTTCATCCCCAAGCTCAGTTGGACATAAATAATCTTTCACTTCATATTTATTTTCGAAAATGAAGTTAAAAAGTTCTCCAATTAACTCTTTGTCGCCAAAAAGAAGTAAATTAAATGGCTCTTTTTTAAGCACTAAAAGAGTATGTTTTTCATCATGAGCTTTAAGGGCGTATTCTTTATCATTCACTTCTAAAAGCAAAGGGGCATCAAAACGATAAAATGCCTCCGTATATTTGTTAGTTAATAGAAATTCTCTATTATCGTTATAGAATTCGTCGCCATTTTTATATATTTTTATCATTTCTTTTTCCATATGAATATGATAGCAAAAAATAAAAGGACTGACACTATTGTATCAATCCAATTATCAACTAATGGCTGGTTTACAGCGTTTTGATACAGCCGAACACTCCATCATACCTGCCGAACACCTGTTTAAATCTCTTCAATTATCTTTAGTCCAATATCTAGTTTGAGCAAGTCATGATTGGCGGCATGTAAAAGGCTTTTGTCATAGTTTCCTTCCATTAGAACATCACCAGGTTGTAAGAAGTCATAGAGTTCGAGTTTGAAATAGTTTGCTACTGCTTGGCATGCAGCAAGCTCCATCTCCACCACTAAACAGCCTTCTTCTTTTCTCTTTTTAACTTTGTTAACCGTTTCCATTAAGAAGCCATCAGTTGTCCAAACCTTACCTTTAACATAAGGAATGTTTAGTTTTTTGAAAATAGATTCAACTTTATTGGCGTTATTGATTTCCACAAAATCGCTAGGAGGCATGAAATGATATGAAGTACCCTCATCACGATATGCTTCTGTCGGAATAACAAATTTGCCTCTTGTTGCTTCTTCATCAAGGGTTCCACAAGAACCAAACATTACATATTTAGTTGCGCCTGTAATATGAGCACATTCACAAATTTCTCCAGCACATAATACCGAACCCATCGATGAAAGATATGCACCGATAAGTTCGCCTTTATATTCAAAAGCATAAATAGGAATCTTGTAAGATGAGCCACCAATTAAACCAATTTGTTTCAATTCATAATGTGATTGGAGATGATTGAACAAATTGTCAGATAAAAGAACAAGGCATTTCTCTAATATATGCCCTTTCTTTCCATAAAAATGTTCTAACTTTAAAATTGGTTCGCTAATATCAAATGAATCAATAATCATGCTTATATGATAACAAAAAAATAAAAACATTAATATCTAGGTTATCATTAATATTTTTAAATGAGAATTAAGTAACTCAATATCAAAAGGAACATAATCATTTGCTTTGAAGGTTTCAAATGCTTTAATTGCCTCTTTTTATTCCCAAGATTGATTTTGCGTATCATGTCTATATTATTAAATTTATGTAATAACTTATCATTGTTTTTTGTAGAAAAAGACAAGAAAAAAGGATTGACTTTGTATCAATCCAATTATCAACTAATGGTGATCTGCATGGGATTCGAACCCATGAATGCCACCGTGAAAGGGTGGTGAGTTAAGCCGCTTCTCCAGCAGACCACTTGATTGGCGCCTACCGAGGGACTCGAACCCACGACCGATCGGTTAACAGCCGATAGCTCTACCGACTGAGCTAGGTAGGCACCTAGTTACGCTTTTTCAGCGCAAGAATGATATTAGCATAGAACTTTTATTAAAATCAACAACAAAAACGTTTATTTTTCAAAAGTTACTATGTAATTCGTTACTTTGCCTTTTTAACGATAAGATTTAAGACGTCTTTAAGTGTTTTGCATCCTTCAATTTCATCACTTGAAAATTCAATGCCAAACACCTCTTCAATCTCTAACATAACTTCAACGAGATCCAAAGAGTCTAAACCTAATTCAGATAAATTGTCTTCTTCTTTTAAATTTGAAATATCAACTCTTTTAGCGATAATCTTACTGACTTCATTTTTGATGTCCATAGATGTATCCTCCTGTAACTAGTTTATTTTACAATTTGTAAAGTATGCAAGCAATAAAAAGGCACATATTTATCTGCCTATCGTGATAAACGATAATATGTGCCTAATTAGTTAGTCGTTGTTATAACTTAGTAATGGCCTTTTAAGCGTATTTTCAACACCTGTGGTCATGTCTGTGGATTTTTCGGTAATCTTTTCTCTTGTTGAGTAGAAGATTCCGGCGATTGTTCCACTGACAGCGCCGAAGATGATTAACACCATGACGATACCAAGTAGCTGTCCCTTGATTTCTGACATTTTCACTCCTTTCTATCCATAATATCCAACGACGGTCGTCCTCGAGGCTTTTAACGTCATGACGTCGCTAGATAATATAAGTGGATCGTAATTTTGATATATAACAAAGTCCACGACATCCCCATAACTAGGGTTAGATGGACTAATTGTTAGAAATTTAACTTTGTAGTTTTCTTCAATAACCGATAAAAATTCTTCATCGACTCTTCCACTTTTAGCGATGAGATAACCAATGGTTATACTTTTACTATCTAAATCACTATATGCATAAGAGAGGCAAATCATATCTCCTCCAATAAGAAGAAACGCTACTACAAATAACATTGATAAAATCATTCCAAGTTTATAAGACATCGATCAAATCCCCCACGATAGTTAATATCGACATTGCTAGAACAATCGTTATGGCACCAGCTCCAAATAACGGAAGTGAATCGAGTGTGTCTAGTTTGTTCTTTTTTTGCTCAATAAGATGAGTTTGATGCTCTTTAGAAATGGTAGAGAATAAAACACTAAATTCGTCAAATTGACCACTGTTTTCCCCATTATCGACCATTTGATAAATCGAGAGCATCAGCGACTCTATGACATGGTTATCAAACTTTGAAGCAAATGTGATAAATGGCCCTACAGTTTTGTCGCTGTCGATTTGGTTAAGCATTGAAGTAACTGCATCTTCCATAAATATTGATGAATATGGAATAAGCAGTTTGAAAGAGTTATAGACATTGTTTCCGTTGGAAATAAATAATTCGAAATATGATAGAAGAGAAATGAGTTCATCGAGATGCTCTTTTTTAACGTTTCTCTCCATCGCACTATATCTAGAAACATATAAGTAATTTGCGCCTAATAGCAGAGCTGCACCAATGATAAATACAATTATTTTCTTTAATAAGAAAAGATAAATAGCGGCGGTTCCTATTAACAAGATGAAATTTATAATTATTAGGAAAGCCATTTCCTTTTGATAAGATAGGCCTAAAGCAGTAACACGGTCTTTAAATGATCTTTTCATGTTCATCATATCCTTTGATTTTTATTTTGGTTGCTTCACGAATTAGTAAAAAAATCGACACCATTAGGAATAAAGAAATCACTCCCAATGAAACGATAAATATCAATTGATTTTTGATGTAAGAATAGAAGTCAGTTAATGTAAATCTTAATAAAACTAATATCGATAAAGATATAGCCCATAAGGTTCCAAAATTAACATACTTTCTATTAGCAAGATTTATAGAACTGGTAACGTATTCTTCGCCATAACGGCACTGTTCTAGCAAGTATTTGGTACTTTCTAAGATGTCCCCACCTTCTTCGAGATATAAATCTATAACTTGCAAAAATAACCTATAAATATGAAACGGAAAGTAATCAGTGTTTAGATATCTTAACTTCTCCATATCGTTCATATTTTCTAAAGATGACATCATGTCAACAAATTCAGAATTCATACTTAATGTTGTATTTTCTAAAGAAAGAGCAATTACTTTCTTGATTGAAAGAGAAATAACAAAGTTACTAATAAAGTGATAACATTCATGGAATCTTTTCGTCACTTTAGAAAATTTGACGATATTAGGAACGTACGCCACAAATGTGAATAAAAGGAAAGCAACAAGCACAGCAGCTGTTAAAAAGATGTTTTCACTTGCGATAAAAATAATGGCGCTGGTAATAACTGATATGACTATAAAAATTACATGCGTTTTATTCATTGATTATTCCCGATATAAACCCAGTGTTTTCTAGCTTATTTCCTTTCTTGATTCTTAATTCTTCAGCGATTTCTTTTGTGAACGGAAAATATGTTTTTTTATCTCCATCCCTTTTAAATAAATGATATGTTTCTCCTTTGTTATTAACATAGTTAATTTCTGATATGTATCTCATAACTTTTCCTTCTTTTTCTTCCTTGGTTAGGTAGATGTAGAAATGGAAATGATAATAGATATCGTTAAGTACTTCTTCGTAAATGAGATTATCACCATTTTGCATAACCATTCTGCCCATACGATTTGGGAGAGATTCCGCATCTTTAGAGTGTATGGTTGTTATAATTGGTAGACCCGTCATGGCACTAGTTAGAACATCTTGCATTTCTTTGCTTCTAGCTTCTGCTAAAATAAGCCAATCAGGGTTATTTCTTAATGCGTTTTTAATAAGAAATGATGTTGTGGCGTACGTGTTATTTTCGTCGATTTGCCAGCAAGTAAGATCTAGATAATCATTTCTTACTCGATCAAGTTCCATAACGTTATCAATAACAATCACTCTTTCATTTTCTTTCATGTTCATTAGTAGAAACTTTTGAAACTCAGTTTTTCCTGAACTCGTTAAACCTCCTATCACTATTGAGTTTCTAGAATTAATTATTTCTCTAACTAGGTGAACTATGCCTTCTGAGAAGAAATTGCTCGTTGGATCAATACGTATTTCTTCACTTCCAATTCTTATAGAGAAAGTTATCACTCCCTCATCGTCTATTCTTCCGATTGATTGATGAGTGGCGTTAATACGATATCTACCTACCGAGATATCTAACACTGGGCTTGTAAATGAAAACTGTTTTTCTGCTATATTGGCTACTTGCCTTATAAAGTCTTTTGCAATCTGATGTTCAATAATAATATCGCTTTTCTTTCTACCTTCACGGTTCGAAACGTAATATATGTCCTTTCCGTTATATGAAATATCTGTGACATCCTCATCATCAAGCAAACTCGCGAGAAATGAATTCTTGATGTAAAACAATGCTTTCAATTTATCCATTGGAACTCCTATATAATTCGTAATACATCACTCTATGATAGTTGTAGGTTAGAATAAGATGAGCGTCTATTGTCACTTCTACGGCTTCACAATATTTTTCTATGCACATTGAATGATCGCTTGGTTCGTAGAAGTAATAATCAATTTCATAACTCCTAACATATTTACCTAAAGACTTTTGATAATATTCGTTAAGATGATCCTCTATTTCTGAAACCGTGAATTTGCCGTGCCCCGACACACTTTCGATATCTTGATAAAATAATTCAATCGGAGTTGATATAACTGCGCGATTCAAGCCTTGAATGGTGAAATTCAAATAGAAGAACTGAACAGCAAATAATCCAATAATCGCCGCCATAAATATCATCATCATTCTTTTAGCCCTCCTTTAATGCAATAGTTTGAGTTTGAACAAAAACCAGTAAAATTTTTGTCTTTATAAAACTGCAAAGGAATGTGAATATTATTTAATCCTCTTCCAAAAGAAGGCATATATATTTCGAAATCGTACTTTTCTAGCAGTGATAAAGATGATTTTGGGAGATAAAAACTATTTGTTGGTGAAAACCCATTTTGATTTGTGAGAGACATTTGAAACGAAGAAGGATCATAAAACATTTCGTTTTTATAAAGGAAAGAAATGGTCTCATCACTTTGTGTACAAGAAAGAGGTATTTGCTTATATGAATTGCTTCCAGCTGGAATATAAGGGAAGAGATTATATTCGTCTTTAAATCTCAGATACTTGTTATCCGACAATCCAATTAATGGCTTTCCGTCGTCATATTTAAATGTTATTTCATCAAGTTCAAGCGTGTTATTTATCGAATTAGTGATGTAATCGACTGTATCTTTAAAACTGATTTTTTCATAGTTTTTTACTGACGTTCTACCAGTAAACTGAAAGACGGTGTTATTTGTATAAAAATCATTTTCTTTATATAAATATGAGTAAACTTCAGCAGGATTAGTAGGATAAATAATAAATGTTTGTGTCCCGTCTTTTATTTCGTTTGTCATCGTGAATTCGACGCGTAATCCATCACTGCTCATCCTCCCTTTAGTTCTTAAAGTATAATTAAGATGTGTATCGTTTTCGGCCAAGCTATAAGACTCAACCGCCAAGCGAGAATTAGTGCGATTGTTATAATATTTGGCTGAGAGAGTAACCGGTTCGGATATACTTAATACACTAAAACTGATTGAATAATTTTTTGTGTTTTCAAATGGCCCATAAACTTCACTATTAAATAAATAAGGTAATGAAGGAGAGACAGGCTTTCTCGGTATCATGGCAAGCGATAGTAACAACCTACTAACTCGCATAAACAAGCCTCCTAAAATGTCTAACTGCCATTCTTCTTTTTCTTAAATATTCTGTTTTAGTAAAAACTATCTTCCACCACCCATAGTAATCGTTATAGAAGAAATCGTTATTGATGATTAATTTTTCATCATAGCAAAGTTTAGAAAACGCTAATTCAACACGCTTATAAAATTGATAATATGGATTATATAAGTCTTCTTCACCGCTCGAGAATCCGGTCAACATGCACTGCTTTTTGCTCGTAAAATAACATTTAACTATTTCTTGAACTTCATCTTCATAATCTAATGGCATAATTCTCACCTCCTTATTCTTTTTTTCGAGGGAACATTTTTTCCTCTCATAAAACAAATAGGTGTTTTTTTTAATTTTTTGACCGATTTTTTTAAATATTTTTTCTTGAAGCATGCTTAATCAACTTGTTGATTACTTTTTTTAAAAATTTTAGTCATTTTTTATCAGTAAAGAATTTGAAGCTGCATAAGTTGATTTTTTGAAGAGATAAAATATAATAATTGCATGATAGTTCTTGCTGGCGCTAGTGCATCCGGAAAAACTGAAGTTGCTAAATTATTAGCGGCAAAATACGGCATCACCAAAATTATCACCACCACCACAAGAGACAAAAGGGTTGGCGAAGTTGATAAGAGGGATTACTTTTTCATTACCAAGGAAGAGTTTGAAAAGAAAATAGAACATGGCGATTTTGTTGAATACACTTTTTATAATGGAAATTTATATGGTTCAACCAAAGATCAAATTGCGCCAGATAAATGCGTAGTTATTGATCCAGCCGGATTAAGAAGTTATATTGCCTTAAATGACCCATCAATTATTACTTTCTACCTTGAAACAGATGAAGAAACTAGGATTGCTAGAATGAAGTCAAGAGGCGATGATCTAGAGAAGATCAAATCACGTATTGAAAACGACAGAATCGCCTTCAGAAAAGACAATATTGCTAAAGTTGATTACGTGATAGATAACTCCTCAAAACACACTTTAGAAGAGATTGCGGAAGAAATTTACAGCCTATATATGAGCAAAAAGTAAAAATTTGCTCTTTTTTTTATTCATTTTTTAACTTTTCTTACAAAATATTAATATTTTTAATGAAAGTTAGTTATAATTAGAATTGAACTTAAAAGGAGATAATTTAAAATGGCAAAAATAGTCAAAGTTCATGGTCGCGAAGTCCTCGATAGTAGAGGAAATCCTACCGTTGAAGTTGAAGTTCTTTTAGACAATGGCGTCAAAGCTAGAGCAATTGTCCCATCAGGTGCTTCAACTGGTGAAAGAGAAGCTCTCGAATTAAGAGATGGCGACAAAGCAAGATACTTAGGAAAAGGCGTCTTAAAAGCAGTCGCAAACGTTAACGAAAAGATTGCTCCAGTCGTCGAAGGCATGGAAGTTACAGATCAACTCGGTATCGATAGAGCAATGCTCAAACTCGATGGCACACCTTTCAAATCAAATTTAGGCGCTAATGCATTATTAGGTGTTTCCCTTGCAGTTGCAAGAGCAGCAGCTGAAAGCTTACATATGCCTTTATATCGCTACATTGGTGGCACAAATGGTAAAGTCATCCCAACACCATGCATGAACGTTATCAATGGTGGCGCACACGCACAATCAAGTGTTGACTTCCAAGAATTCTTCATCATTCCTGCTGGATTCGATAGCTTTAGAGAAGCATTAAGAGCAGGTACAGAAATCTTCCACAAATTACAAAAAGTCGTCAAAGAACACGGTTATGAAACTGGTGTTGGTGACGAAGGTGGATTTGCACCAAGCTGTAAGAAAGGTAATAAAGAACCTCTCGCATTAATTGCTGAAGCAGTTGAAAAAGCTGGCTACAAATTAGGCGAACAAATCTTCTTGGGTATGGACGTTGCTTCTAGTGAATTCTATGAAGGCGACGGAGTCTATAACTTAGTCAAATCTAAAGAAGGTAAGAAGACAACTGACCAAATGATCAAATATTTAGAAAGAATGGTCAAAGAATACCCAGCAATCATCACCATCGAAGATGGTCTTGCAGAAAGTGACTGGGAAGGTTGGAAGAAACTCACTGAAAAACTCGGTGACAAAGTTCAACTTGTTGGTGACGACTTATTCGTTACAAACCCAGCTATCTTAAGAGAAGGCATCGTTAAAGGTATCGCAAATAGCATCCTTATTAAGGTTAACCAAATCGGTACATTAACTGAAACATTAGACGCTATTAAATTAGCACAATCCAATGGTTACACATGTATGGTTTCCCATAGATCTGGTGAAACAGAAGATGCAACTATCGCTGACTTAGCAGTCGCAGTCAACGCTGGCCAAATCAAAACTGGTTCTGCAAGTAGAACAGACCGTATGGCAAAATACAATCAATTATTAAGAATTGAAGAAGAATTAGGCGAAGAAGCAGAATTCTTAGGTGTCAAAGCCTTTGCAAATCGTAAATTCTAATCACTGATTAACCATAAAGAAAACCAGAATCAATTGATTCTGGCTTTTTTGTTAGTTTGAATATTTATTCAACGTGTTTCCAAGTCGCACTTATACTATCAGCAGAGAGATATTTAGCTAGCACTTCTTTCTTGCTATTCTCTTTAACGACACTGAAACGTAAAACCGAAGAAGTTGGAAGTCCATCGCTATTATAGAAAGTCACATAAGAGAAAGCATAACCAACAGCTAAATTGTCGGCCTTGTCTTGATCGTTTGTGATTGTTTTACTATAGACAAACGTTGTTTCGACTCCACCATCTTTTAACTCATATGTAAACTCGCTATTATATTTGGCCTTGAATGAATTTGCTTCCGCATCTGCAACTGCATTGAAATTAACGTTTGTAGGTGTAAAGGATGTGTCTATATGACTTAATAATGTTCCTTCAACAGAAAGCAATTTATAATTATCGACATAATCAGCAATAATAGTTTGATCGCCTGTTGTTTCTGGAACAGATTCCTTCACAAAGGTTGCTTTTTGATAATTTGAATAATCCTTATCTTTATAAAGATTCTTTGCGTCATCGATAGATTTTGCAGAACTATTACAAGCAGAAAGTAGGATAGTTGAAATGCCTAGAATGGCTAATAATTTCTTTTTCATTATTTTGCTTCTCCTTCCGCTACTTGTTTCTTTTCGCTTAAGTCTCTGACAATGACATCCATTTGTTTCTCATCTAACTTGTATCCAAATCTTAACGAAATATATGAAGTAATAAATAAGATTAAGATTGTACCAATGATCAACCCTCCAAAAAGTGTTAGCCTCCAAGGCTCTACACTTGTAGTAACTTTTGCAATATTTGCAGAAACCACGGCAGAAATGGCAGTTTTTTCAGCATTTGAACTAGCAGCATTAGCAAGAGCATTAGAAATACCTTCCCAGTTGCTGATTGCATTAATTGCTAAAACCGTGCCAGTAATTCCGAAGACTGCGAACTGTAATCCTCTATTTAATCCACTTGCGATTTTGACATCTAATGGTCTCCAAGCGAAGCAAATCGATTCTTTTCTTTCGCCATTTTTCCATTCACCATAATCGATAGCGTCTTGGAACATGACCAAACATGTAAGATAGAAAATACCTGAAGCCCCAAAGAAAACGAAGGATAAAACATAAAGGATTGACATTGTTCCACCAAATACCCAGAAAATATTATTTGGATCAACTGGTGCATCTGCTAATGGTCTAGCTCCAAAAACAGGGAATGCAGTAAAGAAGAACCCTAAATACGCAACGACAATGATAATTGTTGTGATTGTTAAGATTTTCTTTCTAGATAATTTTTTGGACAACATTGGATAAAGCGCTTGCGCCACTACCGTTCCAATCACATAAAATACTGCAATTATTGTAGCGACCATACCACCTTGGTTTCCACCATATCCAACTTCAATATAATAATAATTTTGTCCGATTCCAGTGAGAATCATGCTCGCAAAATAATATAGGAACATGCCAAGAGCGGCGTATCTTAATTCTTTGTTTTTAGCTACAACTCTAAACAAATCTAAAATTGATGATTTTTCAGATATTTCTTCTTGTGCTTCATCTCTTGCTTTTTCTTTGCACAGGAAATAAATCAGCGTTTGAGAAATAAGAAACAAGACAGCGATTGAAATACCGGCGATTGCGTAAACTTGAATTGTACTTCCTAGACCAATTCCTGGAAGAACAAACATAGCAATATTCATTAAGAACGCACCAATAGAAGCTGCGATCGCGGTTGAAGTTGTAAGCTTTGCTCTTTGAGCAGGATCGCTGGTTAACGCTGGAAGCATACTCCAATAACCAATATCGTTCATGGTGAAAAGTAAATCCCATAAAAGATACATGGCAATCATAAAGCCGACATATCCCCAGCCCCATCCGGCACCAACTAGCATCGGAATAACAAACATGGCTACAACTACGACAGCGTTACCGATTGCACCAATTTCAATCCATGGTTTGAATTTTCCGGCTTTGAAATGACATTTTTCAAGAATAAAGCCCATAATTGGGTCATTAATACCATCCCATAATAAAGCAATCATCATGGCAACAGTAATAACACCATATTGTGCTTGGAATTCAGAAGGATTACTGGATAAGACGCCAGAAGCAATCGCGTATTGCATTAAAAAAGTACCGATTAATGCATAACAAGCATCACGAAAGATTCCACTCCAAGGGTAAATAATCCTCGTTAGTTTTGGCACATCATTACCAGTAAAGGTCGAACCCACTAGTGATTTTTGTGACATAAGTTTGTCTCCTTATAACAAATGTACAAGATTATTCTAAACCTATTTTTAGCTATTAACAACAACCATAAAATTATATTTTATAGTTTGTAGAAATTATCTACTTTTTTGTTGAACATAAATAATATAAAATATCTAATCGAGGAAAAGAAATATGCCTGAATTCACAGCTAAACAAATCGTCTTAATGGCCTATGGGGCCTATCTAATCTTATTATCTATAATTACTTTCTTTGCTTACCATGCTGATAAGAAAAAAGCAGAAAAAGGAAAATACCGCACAAAAGAAAAGACATTGCTCCTTTTATCATTCTTTGGCGGCGCTTTTGGAGGATATCCAAGCATGCTTATCTTTAGACATAAAACAAAAGGTGAGCACTGGTACTTCACCTTCGTTAATATTCTCGGTATTTTAATTCACGGAACACTTTTAGTGTTAATCGCTTTTGTTTTTAACTTTTAGTCAATATTAATATTATATTTTTCAAAGAGGTCACGATTCTTATCAATGATTTCTTTGTTGAAATAATAAACAACAACATCGACATCATTATTATCTAAGAATCTCTTCATATTAGATAACTCAACTTCTAAATCGCTTCTTACATCTTGATATATAAAGAAAGGGACAGCGATTTTTTTATATTTTTTACTTCTAACAAAGCCAAATATTTGTTCAATGTTTCTAGTATCGTTTCCTCTTTTGGTGAAGAGGATGTCTTTGGAATTTATTTTATTAGATTGGGCTTTTATGATGCCGTCACTCGTATTGATATAGATATTACGGCAATATTTATTGGCAGGCGTGACATACTTTCCATAAAAGACGATAAGGTCACACTCTATTTGGTAAACTTTAGGATTATGTATAAATGAAATGTTCATGATGCTTCCTCCTATTTTTATCATAATTTATATTCTTATTAGTAGTAAAAGGCAAGTCTTTTTTTATAAAAAAAGATGGCCGAAGCCATCTTCCTTTATGATCTTTCTTATTCTAATTAAGCAAGAATTTTTTCGAAAACTGCGATTTCTCTTTGTGTTAATTCACCATCTGAAGCTAAGAATGTTAAGCCTAAGATGCAAAGAGCGTTTTTGTCGTCTTCTGGCATAGAGTCGATGATTTCATCCATTGCATTGATGAATTCAACGCTTGCGCTTCTAGCAAAACCATTTGCTAAATCTTGTCCACTTAATTCTGTACCTAAAAGTTGATTGAATAATTCGGCTTCTGCGTCTGTAACTTTGCCATCAGCAGCAACGAATAAACCGACTGCTGAGAAGAAGAAGTTTAATTGGTCTTCATCTTTTAAACCTGATTCGCCTAAGAAGTGAATGACGACGCCAGCAGCGTTACGAGCTAATTCTAATCTTTCTTCTTTTGAGTGATTTAAGAATTCACGATAAATGTCTTGAATGCTATTTGCCATTTTGTATTTTCCTTTCCGATTTGAAATGCTACCACTATTATCTATTAACCTTATCTTTTTTACAAGATAATTTATTTTATTTCATTCGTTATAATGTCACGGTTATATTTAAGATAAAAATCTAATGGAGTGTAATTTTCTTCACACTTTCCTTCGATAGCAACATTGCCCTTTATAAGCCGCCACCCGTTAATTGCGTCATACTTGTATAAAAGAGATAGGCCAGCATTGACACCATTTATAAACTCGCCAGCCAACAAAAGGTTTCCATCTTCGTAATCTGATCCGACCACTTTTGGTAAGGCATCATAATCTGAATCTTTATAGTAATATAGGCCACATCCATCGGGGATTTTGCCTTTTAATTCGCCATAATAGTTTCCTTCTTGGAAGTCGATTTTTTTATGTTTTGTCTTAAAGTTTTTAGGAATATATAGATGGTCTTCTTCAAACTTATTTTCTAACAATATTCCTTTTGCGGTTTTGTCTATAAAATTGCTTGCTCCAAAAAGAAGTTTACCACTATCAAAGATTCCAAATTGTTTTTCTTCTCCTTTTAGCATATATCCAATTCCGTCAAGTCTATTGTGGACATCAATATAACCTTCATATTTTTTTCCATCATCATAAAGGACACCATATTTTCCACCGATATTCTTTAATGATTTGGAACGTTTATAAGGATTAGAAAACCTAGCAGAAACTATTCTTAAAAATACCCACTCGTTGTTAGATAAGCCACTTTCATTAGGGTAATGAACGTCCTCGAAGCTATCTTTTCCAATTTGATAAATAAAAAGGCCAGTTCGATATCCTTCCTCTGTCCAACTACCAAAATATAGTGTTTCACCATCAAAGATGGTGCCAACGCCTTTAGGGTAGCCGTCTTCAGTTAAATCACCATAATAAATAACTTTATGAATGTTTTCGTATTTTCTGACTCTAGAAATCCACTCTATCTCATGTTTTGGGTATGTTTCTCTAATAACATCTAAAGGAATTAACTCATCATCTTTAAAGATTCCGGCGATAACATCAAAGGACTCATCACTATTTTGATAAATAATACCCAATCCATTAAGCTTGTCATCAACAAAATGCCCACGAACAATATCGTCTCTAACACCATTTTCGGTATTAACTCGATAACATTTAATACCCCAGCCGTTTAATTTAGAATTCTTAAAAGAACCAATGTCATAATTAAAGGCATCTTTTATTCGATAATTAAATCCGTCGCAGATATATCCACTTTCTCTAATTTCCATAATTATTCATTCATTGCCCTAGCAGGGTCCTTTCTCGAAGCGATAACAGCAGGAATCAAAGCTGAAATAAAGGCTGTTAATAACGCTAAGCCGATAAGGATAGGAGCAACCCACCACTGGAATCCAGACAAAGTAAATGTTGTTTTACTTAAAAGATAGAAATTCCATCTATAGATTAAATAAATTAGCCCCTCATTTAATGGGATGACTAAAATCGCAGCAATGGCCACACTTAAAACGCCACCCAAAAGTCCCATAATCAGTGATTCCGTTTCGATCATCATGCCAATATCTTTCTTTCTAGCACCAAGAGAACGCAACAAACCAATTTCATTGGTTCTTTGATGAACAGAAATATAAGTTAAAATCGCATTTAATAAAGCACTAATTAAAACTGAAATAATAGCGAATATGTATAAAACTGTAGTAATAAGTTCCATCAAACTAGAAAATTCATGGCTGACTTTATCGATATAATCACTATAAGTGATTCTTGTAACATCAACCGTCTCATCTGGCACATATTGATTGAAATAATAATTGATCTTTTCACGAGAAATGAAATCCTCGGTGAAATAGGCAAGGGTTGTGATACGAGGAACTGCCCCAATGCTATACAAAGTATTCTCATAATTATATTCGGCAGAATATTGAACATTTCCACTTGTGGTTGTGGTGAATGGTTGACCGGTCAAAACACTCTTATCCAATCCGTTTTCATATTGTTTAACCACTATTTCGCTTTGTGCAGCATTAGCTAATATGAAATCCTCAAGATCTTGATTATAAATAACGCCTGTACGATAATACGCGCTTAAATTGGTCTCTTTTTGTCTGAGTATGCCAACGATTTTTAATTCTAAAATGCCTGCCTCATAAAACTCTTTGTTTGTTAATGGGGCCTTTTCGAATTTATCTTTCGTTGTGTTGAATTTGTAATAAGTATCATTTTGAACATATTGATATGTTTTCCCAATTATTTGATCATAGGTGAGAGGATATTTCTTTGTTAAATCTTCAGGATCAACAGAAATTAAACTCGAATCAAATCCTAAATTATATAAAACACCTCCATCAATCCTATTGTAAATATCTACAATTAAAGCAACTTCATTTTTGCCTACAGGATATTTACCACTAAGGCAATCATATTCATCGGTGTTATAGTTTGGTGAATTAACGCTCTTATAGAAGATTGAACCAACACTGATATCGGTGTACGATGTGTCTGTTTTTTGAGTATAAAGTTTAAAGTTCGTAACAGATGCATTGTATTTATATTTATAGTAACTTTCTGGCATATCATTCATGTACTTCACAAAACGATCACTCATTGTGTTGTAGTGTTCTTGTTTTGAGTAATTGCCTAAATCAACATAGACAACTTGTTCTGTTGTGTATTCTTCATATTCAATTTCTAAGCCCTCGGAAGATTGCTTTGAGTAAGAATTTATGGTGACCGGATATTGGGAAAGAGAATTCTTTTCTGCTTCAGCAAAGGCGACACGGACGCTACTACTCATTGAAATAATGAGGCCAACGCCAGTCAAACCTAGAGAACATGCCAATATCGTAGATATTGTAGAAGACTTTTTGGCAAATAAATTCTTAAATCCCCACTTTAAAGAAGTGAGTAATGGGAATGAAACTTTTGATAATTTCTTGTCTTCGATGACAACATCTACATTAAAAGGATTGGAGTCAGAAAGAATTTGGCCATCCTTTAATTCAATAATTCGATCACTATATTGTTCAGCATACTCTCTATTATGAGTAACCATGACCACTAGGTGCTCTTTTGATAGTTTTTTTAAAATCTCCATGATTTGTTCACCGGTTTTACTATCAAGCGCACCAGTAGGTTCATCCGCTAATAAGACAGTTGGCTTTCCTACGATAGCTCTAGCGATTGCTACTCTCTGTTTTTGACCACCAGAAAGTTGATTTGGTTTATCTTTTCTTTTATCGTATAAATCAACATCTCTTAATGCTTCTTCCACCATCCCATTAATGTCTTTAAACTTTCGATCAGAAATTTGAAGTTTTAAAGCCACATTTTCTTCAACGGTAAGATGTGGAATTAAAAAACAGTTTTGTAAAACAAAGCCAATCTTTTCATTACGATATGAGTTCCAGTCCACGCTTTTAAATGTTTGTGTGGAAATGTTATCAACAATCATGTTTCCACTAGTTGGAGCGTCTAATCCACCAATGACATTAAGTAAGGTGGTCTTTCCACAACCGGAAGGTCCAAGAATGGAAATAAAACCCTTATCAGGCAAGTCTAAAGAAACATCGTTAAGGGCAACAACATCCTCAGCAACTTGCTTTCTAGAATAGATACGAGTAATGTTTCTTAAAGAAATCATGCAATTATTATCTAACAAATCAATACTAAATGTATAGATAAAGGTGAAAATAATTCTTTTGAATTAGGTTAGACTTATATTTTTATTTACTAAAAAAAGAAAAAAGATAGCAAAATAAAAGGCACTTTTCGAGCATTCAAATGGGAATTGTAAGTCAAATTCAACGACAGAGGTGCCTTATTTTATAATGCTAGTGTTTATAACGTAACGAATATTATCAGATAAGTTTTTAACACAATGGAAATCTAACTCAACATTTATAAGTTCGCCATTAACATCATTAATTTGTGCGACGAATTTAAAGTCTTTATTAGCTTTGGAATAAAGAACAACATTTTTCATAAACTTGCCAAATTTTTCTTGATTAAGGACGCGTTTTGCGAATTGCCCATTGTTCATCTGATCTTCTAATTCTTTTGGAGTCAATCCAACGACGTCAGATAAGCCATGGGAGATAACTTTATAAATCCACTTCTCATTTATGCGTTTAACAAAAATCAAATTGTCTTTCGAATACTTAGTGATTAATTCAATCTCTTGTCTTAAGTCGATGATACTAGAAATATCAGCGGCAGCGCCATAATATCTCTTTTTGCCATCGGTTTCACCGATGAAATAGAAGCGAATATAAAATGAACTGGTTGTGCCATCTATTTTATAGAATCGCAATGCAGCAGAAGAACCATTTAGTCTGTTATCAAATGCTTCTTGAAGTTTACTAAAAAGAACTGGTTGATCTTCTGGTGGCATAACTTTTTGAATGCTGGCTATTTTTTCATTGAAATCAGAAACGCCAACAGCCTTATAGAATTGTTCATTGTATCTCACGATGTCAACGTTTTCAGCTCCATCCCAATCATAGAATGCAACTGGACCAAGAACATTATTCAACATGGTATCACTATAAATGTTTCCATCTAAGAACTCTCTAATGGTTAGTTGTTCATTGGCCTTAAATTGTAAGCCGCGATCATCAATCATGCTTCCATCAGCGATAACGTTTTCAAAATCGCTAACCGGAATGCCTTTATAGAAAAAGAATCCTTGGGCGTAACGACAGCCAAGTTCTTCAAGGAACTTAACTTGTTTTTCATTTTCCACTCCTTCTACGATGATTGGAGTAGAAATTTGTTTTGTCATATTGACAACAGATTCTAAAATATGAACACCTTTTTCAAATTCAGAATCGTCAGAGTGCATATTTAGGAAATGTCCATCAAGTTTAATCGCATCGATATTGAGGTTTCTAAGCATATTCAAAGACGAATACCCAGAACCGAAATCATCCATTAAAACAGCAAACCCCATGCTTCTCAGCATTCTAACTAATTCAACGATGGTTTCAGTAATTTCAGCATAAGCTGATTCGGTAATTTCGATCTTGATTAAATTATGAGGAATTTTATACTTTCTCGCGAGTTCTTTAAAGAAAGAGGCAATATCGATTGTAAATATATCGGTTCTTGAGACATTCACAGAAATAGGAACAGGTTTATGTCCGCGGTCAATCCAACTTCTAAGCCACTTGAAAACGTTATCCCACATGATTTGATCAAGGTCGGTGATAAAACCATATTTTTCTAAAATTGGAATAAAGTCATTTGGCCATATGATAGTTCCATCAGGTTTAATCCATCTCGCTAAAGCTTCAGCACCAACAATTTTCCTATTAGAAATACGAACCTGTGGTTGCAAATAGAAGGTAATTTCATCATTCTTTAGTGCGTGGATAAAATCAGATAAAATGCGATACTCTTTTTCAGTATTAATACGCATTTTTGCATCATATACATATATACGATTCTTGACATCTTTTTTGGCTCTCGAAGAAGCAATACTAGCTCTATCAAATGCCTCTTTAACTGTGATTTCGTTATCAACAAAAGAGACACCTATCGCCGGCAAAAAGCCAACAGAAAAACCAAATGATATGACAGCTGAACGAACATCTTCATAAATTTGCGATATGTTGTTCATGTCAAATGGAAGTAAGAAAACAAAATCATCTTGTCCTAAATAACCACCTAGAGCATTTAGAGATTTTTCATAATTAGATAAAACGACACCTATTTTTGCTAGAAGTATGTCGCCCATATTTCTTCCATACCATTCATCGAATAGCTTGAAGTGTTCAATATCTAAGGTGAAAAGACACCATTTCACATTTGGCTCATTTTGAATTTTTGTTTCACATAAGCTGAAAAATGTTTCGCTCTTATATAAGTGAGTAACTCCATCTCTTTTTGCAGAAATGAGGCCCATCTCATCTGATATATTCTCACCTCTTTGTAGTTTCATTTGGTTTTCAAAATCAAAGACAAACATCAAAACTTTGCCTTTAGAAATACCATTTTCTTCACCAGTGATTACGCACTGTTCAACCCATCGATAACCACCAGATTGAATGCGATAACGGAAATGTGCAAATCTAAAATTATGGAAAGGCGATTTATCTAGTTTTTCCAAAATAGTTTCCGGATTCATTAAATCTTTATAGATTTCAATGTCATCAGGATGAATAATATCTTGGGCAACAAAACTATATAAAGCTGAGAATTTATCAGTGATTTTTGGAATAAGATATTTTCCATCGGTGTGGAACATTTGCTTAATGGAGTCATTAAGGATATCAAATTCCATAATTTCATCACACGAGGCATTGTATAAATAATCTATCAAAGACAAACCTTCGCCACTAAAAAACATGCTATAAAATTGTTCACGCTTTTTGTTCATTAAGTTAAACCTTGTATAGATACTATATAATCAAAATAGATTATAAGCAACTAGATAAAATAAAAATGGACCATTTAGAAAGAAAATCAGTCGATAAATTCGATATAAAAACTTACAGGTCTGATTCCATCATTGCATGAAATAACTGCAGACTTTGGATTTTTCATCCACCCTTCAAAGAAGTCTTCTTCCCCATTAGCGAGTCTATTTGCAAATTCTCCGACGGTTTTCCATGCTTCCAGACAAAAGCCTTCTGGAATATTTCCGTCAAACGAAATAAAGCTATCACCCTCATTTAAATCGCAGGAATGCTCAATTATATTTTCGTATTTCTTAGAAAGGTCTTCGTGAAAGACTTTTTTCACCACTGTTATTTTTACTTTTCTCATAATTCGATCCAATATCTTTGTTCAATATTTCCACCTTCGTCAACGAATTCGTTTTCTAAAACACCGCCATTGTTGATGATTGATTTAGCGGATCCAATATTTTCTTTGTTACAAATCATTAAAACTCTATCTATCCCTAATTTCTTACATTCAATTAGAGCCAAGCCAATCATTTTAGTGGCATAGCCTTTTCTTCTTTCACTAGGTCTTATTCCATCTCCAATATGGCCGCCTTCTCTTAGAAGTTTTTCATTAAGATAATGCCTAATATTCACTGCGCCAATAAGAATATCTCTTTCTTCATCATATAAGAAGAATGTTGAATCTGGAACGTAACCATCTTTTGCTTCTTTTAATTCAAGATTACTAAGATAATAATCAAAATCATGGCAGTCATTTTTAAATATTGCCCATGGCGATCCATTCGTGTGATTGATTTCGATGTCTTGTTTCCATTCTTCAATCATCTCAACCAGTTGCCTTTGATAGTTTTTTGTTAATTTTATTAGTCTTAGTTTTTCTTCCATAAAAATATTATCCACTCTAGAGTGTTATTTTTCTATAAGAAGAGTAAAATAAATTTTATGAAACTTTACGATAAAGAGTTCAAATATGCAGTGTTTGATTTCGATGGCACGCTCGCTAACACGGTTTGTATTTGGCAAGATGTTTTCGATGAATACTTTGTTAGAAGAAAAATATCCCTTCCAGATGATAATAGTTATGACGAAGAACACATCGATTTTGATTTACCTGTTTTAGCAAAATATACAAGAAAAAAGTATTTTCCTAATGAAAAAGAGGAAGACATTTTAAAAGAGTGGCAATCGATATTTGAAAACATAATGTCTAGCCAAAAGGATCTAAGACTTTTCTCAATTGATTTGTTAGAAACTCTATTAACTTATGATGTTAAAGTCGCAGTTATCACTAAATACGATTTAAATCTTTTCAAAACATTTTTAAAAAGAAATAACATAATTGATTATATTTCATTCATCGCCGAAAAAGACAAAACAGGGGACATTTGTTGCGTTTTCGACTCTTTAATCAATAAATTAGGCGGTTCAAAAGAAGACACTATTGTTGTTGAAGCTGAATTAGAAAACCTTAAGACTTTAATGGCCGATGGATATTTTGTTGTGGGTATGAGTAACTACCTTCTAACAAAAAATAGAAAACAACATGAAAAGAATTGCAACCACTTTTTCAACGAACCACTAGAATTAAGTTTTATTCTAAGAGAACAAAACCATTTAGAAGAAACCGAGATTGATAATTATAAAGTTAGAAGATTCATCGATGGTTATGAGCTTTTAGGTTTGGTTAACGAAAACGTTGATACATTATATGTTCCAAAATTAATTAATGGCAAAATGCTTTATCGAATTGCTAGAGAAGCATTTAAAGAAAAAGCGTTCGATAAAGTCATATTAGAAGAAGGTTTAATATATATCGATGTCGAGGCATTTGATAATTTTAAAGGCGCTAAAGAAATCGTCTTTCCAAAATCACTACACGAGATATCGACATACGGTTTCATCGGATCCAGTTTTGAAAGAATTGTCTTTAAAGGGTATATTCCGATTTGCCTCAGCTGTTTTGGTGGCATGCCAAATCTCAAGGAAATCGTCTTCTCGCCTGACTTTAAATGTATATCATTTAGATTATTTTGGCTCAATTCTTCTTTAGAAGAACTCAAATTTGTAGAAGGATTAGAACTTATCGAAACTCAAGCTTTTAATAAATGTGAAAATCTAAAAGTTATTTATCTACCAAAGTCCATCAAGCGTATCCAAGACAATGCTTTCTACCGCTGCTACAACCTTGAAAAGGTTTACTACAATGGCAGTAAGGAAGATAGAGAAAAAATATCAATCGATAATGAAGATGATGGCAATATTAAACTATTAGAAGCAGAGTGGATTTATGCAAAATAAAAAGAAAGTCATATCTTTTATCGCACTAATAATAATTGTTATTTTATGGGGGATAGTTCCAGTTATAGGAAAATATCTCTTTAATAATAACTTTTATTCACCAGCTTTGCTCATTGCTACAAGAGGATTAATTGCCACTGTCATAATGGTGATATTTGTTTTAGTTACAAAACAGTTCAAGGCTTTAAATAAATCATATTTAATATGTATCCCTGCTGGTATTATTCTTGGCTCGGCATATCTTTTTCAATTCATCGGATTAGAAACAACCACCGCTAGTAAAAATACTTTTTTGGAAGCGTTCTGTGTTATTGCCACCCCATTAACTTTGTTAATCATGATTAAGGAAAAGCCAACAATAGCGTCTATATTTGCTTCCTTATTATGCCTAGTTGGTGCATTTATTTTATGTGGAGATGGTTGGGATTTCACTTCACTTTTAAAAGCGCCTTCTCTAGGCGATATCTTTTCTGCAATCGGAGGAGCTCTATTTGGAGTAAATATTGCTTTCACACAAGTATTTGCTAAAGATAAAAATCCTTTCGTTTATGTCACCATTCAGTTAGCTATTTTATCAGTCATCAGTTTTATTTATGCTTTCGGCTTTGAAAGGCCTCTATTATTCTCGTGGGATTATAAAAATATCCTTATCGTTTTATTCTTATCAATTTTTTGCACAGCGATATGTTGGATTGTGAGAGCGTATGCGGTAAGAAACATATCGGCAACAACGATTGCGGTTATGAACCCGATGAGTGCGGTTATTGCCACCACCATTGCTTTATGTTTAGGCCAAGAAACATTCAATACAAACCTTTTAGTGGGTGCGATTATTATTGTGATTGCTATCTTAATTTCATCTTTATCTCAAGCAAAAATGGCGACAGGGGCCGCCTCGATTGCAGAAAAAGATAATAATAATCTATCGTAAGTCGTTAACTATTTTTAATACAATATCTTTAATTTCATCAGGGTCTTCTGAATCAATTAAAAGCATGGGTTTACCAGTTGGATATGGTATTTGTTCCTTTAATCCTAGGTCATTTATGGACTTAGTTTTCTTTACTAAAAACCTATTATCGTAAATGCCACCAAAAATAACGCCATCCTTATATAAAATATACTCACCCATCATTTTCTTATAAGTGATTCCGTTTATTTCTCTTAAGAGATCAAGTACATAAATCAAATAATCTTTGTTTGAAGCCATAACAAAATTAATAATTTCCAAAGAGTAACGCTGCAACTACAAGCATCTGCTTCTTAGATAAAGAATCAGTCATCTCATATTTCATCGATAAATCATAAGCGGTGATGTAATTGCCACTGATAGAAGCGTAGAAACCACTAAACACTTTATTTATGTTACTACCGCTTAACTCGTAGAGATAGCTGCCAAAGGCATCTCTAATTTGATTGCCTCTGATTTCAAAACGAATGCCATATCCATCTTGCATAACACTGTTATTCTCAATTCTATAATAAGTATTTGTACGCATATCGATTATGCGAGGTCCTTCTATTCTTAAAACTGGTCCATAACCAACTTGCTTAACATAAACGGTTGAATATGAATAAGAACATGAGGAATGATCACTATATCTCTCTCTTGTTTTAGGAGCTTCATAAACTGGTTCTTTTTCTTTCTCTACTTGTTTTTGTTCTGGTTTCTCTTCTTCTTTAACAACAGAGGCCACTTCTTCCTCAGGTTTTTCTTCAACAGTTGGAGTCACGTTGATTTTTCTCTTATTTTGTTGGAAGAGGGTAATAATATATAGCACTCCAACCAACACTAATGCAGCTACTCCTAATATTAATAAAACTAAAGCCCAAACCTTAAGACCATTGCCATGAGAAAAATGATAATTTAAAAGATAAGCACCATAAATGGTACCAACCAGTCCAAATACAGTAATCATCCAGTGTAAATAGCGTCTTCTCATATCTATCTATTATTCTATCTTATTAGTCCTTTATTTTTTAGTTTTTTCCTTGCT
>JAILBR010000057.1 GCA_024680795.1 Bacilli bacterium
ATGGTCGAATAATTTTATATTTTGATTTCCATGATGGACGATCTCACTTTAAGACCCATCTTCTCATAGAATTTTATTGCAGCATCATTCCCTGCCCAGACATTGAGTTTAATGTCATAACATTTTAACTTCTTAGCTTCCTCTTTAACAAAGTTAAATAGCGTTGTTCCAACATGTTGACCTCTACCATTTTCATTAACACATAAGTCTTCAATATATAAAGAACGGACTTGCTTCATATTAATAGCAGCATTAGGTTCTTTAATCTCACAAAATATATAGCCAAGAACTTTATCACCGTCTACTCCGACATAGATTGGATTATAATCATCCTTCACTATAACTTGAAGTTCTTTATTAGAAAATTTAGGAATCTGCTTTTGTTGAGTTGGATAAGTGACTTTGGCCGAGGACAGTTATTGTAATAGTATAACTCCATCCATCATGTTTTGCACAATCTCGCCTAACGATATTATGTCGTGGTTCGAAGCATTTGCGAGCGGGTAAAATAGCAATTCTGCGTCGGGGCGTGTGGGAGCTGTTTTGAGAGCCGGCGGACGTTTCTTGAGCTAGTCGATTCGGTGCGACAGTAAGCTTGTTTGACTTGCTTATGGGTATGTGGCTACATGGTCTGAAAGTAGCTGCGTGTGCGGTTGGTTCGGCGGGCGGTCAGTAAGGTGTGAGAAGAGAGTTTTGGTGGTAGCTATATATTTTTATATATAAATAGGTGTGAGATAGAGTAGATGGAAGTATGAGATAGTAGGTAGCTGTTATTATATGTTGTAGTGAATAAGTATGAGTAGTTTGTCTATATATAGGAAGATAAGAAAGTAAGTATTATTTATCTAATATTTTTTATATGGGGCGGGGAGAGAAAGTATGAAAAAAGATCTAGGGTTAGTAGATCTTAATTTGCGTTTTGTGTTGTGATTAATTAATTCTTTGTGTGTAAGTTATACCTCTTTTTTATAATTTGCAAAGATAAAAAACAATAGTTTTTATACATCATTCTAATATGGTTTTTTTATTATTTATTAGCAATGGTTTCTTTTTTCAAAAAGAAAGGGTTGGGGTAAATCAATTGGATTATCTAATTGAATTGAACAAAGAAAGGGTTGGGGTAGCTATTCCTTCATATGTGAATAAAGCTTGATTGGCCCAAGAAGTTCTCATATCTGGATCAACATTAGGGATAAAATCAGCGCCCCAATAACAATATCCAATTCCTTTATTATTTCTAGCAGAAGCAACTTCTCTTATCAAATCACAAACTAGATTGGTTTGTCCCTGGAAACCAACAGGATAATCAGGTAATTCTTTGTCGGTATAAAAAATGTTGCTTGTATAATCGTTCCATTCGTAGGTGAAAGCATATGATGATTCCACCATTATTACTGGTTTATTGATCTTTTTTTCATAATTATCAATGATGTTTGATATTAGATTAATAGGTGTATCTTTATTTTCAAATGTATAAAAAGATGCGCCTATAATATCGTAATCTAAATGTCTTTCTTCCATGGCTTCATAAAATTCCATGGAGATATTTCCCCATTGGTCTTCATAAATCCAACGATATAAACCGTTGGCTGTATGAATAATTATTTTGCAATTTGGGAAGATTTCTCTAGTTGCCTTAGATCCTTGTGATAAAATTTCCGCCATTTTATCATATGAATCTTTTCTATTATCCCAGTCAATTTGTCCGAACGGATAAATAATACCATTATCTATTTCATTGCCAATTTGGACATATTCAACGCTTAAATTATGATTTTTAATTTCTTGAAGAACATCTTTTGTGTAGCTATAGAATCTTTCCAAGACTTGTTGATAGGATAAGTCTTTCCATGCATAAGGTGCTTCTTGCATTCCAGGATTAGTCCAATCATCCGAATAATGAAAATCAAGAAGAACATTTAGACCATATTCCTTGCAGTCTGAAATCATCGATATAATTCTTGGAAGATCCAGTCTACCGCATTTGGTTCCATATGGAGAAGTATAATCATAAAACAAACGTAGTCTTGCCAAATTAATACCAGAGTCTTTTATAATTTTGCAAATGTGTTCTTTTTTGCCGTTTTGATTATAATAAAGGGCGCCGCTTTCATAAATCGCAGAATATAGAGAAATATCCGCTCCAAAAATGAAGTCATCTCTTCCTTCTAATTCTTTGATTTTGTTTACAGTAAAAGTGTCTGGGTTATAGTTTTTATCGTATATTTGATAGTTTTCTATAACGTCTCTATCATAATACTCATCGGGGTCTGAGGGGTCTGGATTAACTCCGCTATTACATGAAGTTAAAGAAAGGGCTGCTAAAAACAGCAAACAACTAAATATCTTTTTCATATATGTATATGATACATCGTGAATCTTTGACGGACAATCCGGTGGTTTTTCATAGACTGGCAGATATTAGCCCTCTATTACTAGCCGCCCTCATCAAGGGCGATATGCGGGCCACCGCTTACTTTTGTCCTAGCTAGCCAGGACGAGTTATATAAAAATATATAAATATGGTTATGTAGCTGAAGGATTAGTGAAAATATAGTGAAAGAATAGTGAAGCTAAAGTAAGTATTGTTATGTATAGGTTGCAGTAGGTAAGTATGAGTAGTTTGTCTATATATAGGTAGATAAGAAAGTAAGTATTATTTATCTAATATTTTTTTCATGTTGAAACAATAGTTGGCTTGATTTTAAAGAAATAAATGTAATTATCTAAACTAACTTATCCAG
>JAILBR010000059.1 GCA_024680795.1 Bacilli bacterium
ATTATTGTTGGAATCATCTTTCCAATATAGATATCCGGCAGCTCGTATAGTGTTGTTTTCGTATTTCTCGTCACTATATTTTAATTCAAATGTTTCGACCCCAACATTTTTATATTCACCACTTTGATTTATATTAGAATCATTAAAATGAAAAGTATTTGTGTGACTAATATCGCTTTCTGATGGGTCGGCACACATACTTGGGCTTTCAATATTATCATCATGTTGATAATTGTTTGTTTTTGGAGCATTATAAGCAACTCCAATAGATAAAAATAATGTAGAAATCAAAGTAGTTAATGTGAACATAATAATGAACCTTTTTAAGTATCGAATATCTACATTTTATTTTAAATGTATTGTTTTGCAAGAATAAGTGCAGTTAACATGTGTAAATTTTAGGTAATTATATAATTTGTAATTTATTAAGATATCAAATCTGAAGAGTAGCAAATTTATTTATTGATAAAAATAAATATCTCGTGTAATATTTTCACGTTAACTTTCTTAGAACGACATTACTGTTCTAGGCGGAAGGAGAAAAAGAAATGAAAAAAGGAATTCACCCAGCGTACAACCGCATTACTGTGACATGCGTTAGCTGCGGAGCAACATTCGAAACTGGCTCAACAGCAAAAGAAATCAGAGTGGATACATGCAGCAACTGCCACCCATTCTACACAGGAAAACAAAGATTTGTTCAAGCTGATGGTCGTATCGATCGTTTCAATCGTAAATACGGTTTAAATAACAGCGAAAAGAAATAAGAAAAGAACCGGTTTATACCGGTTATTTTTTACCAAAAAATGAGGGAGGGAGAAAAAATGAAAAAGAGATTTTACATTACAACCCCAATTTATTATCCAAGTGCAAAACTTCACATCGGTCACGCATATTGCACAACCCTTACCGATGTTTTTGCGCGTTCCAAAAGAGAAAGAGGCTTTGAATGCTATTTCTTAACTGGCGCGGATGAACATGGTTTAAAGATTGAAAAGAATGCTGAAAAAGCAGGTGTTACTCCACAAGAATTCGTGGATAACATTGTCGAAGGTTTCTATAAACTTTGGGATTTATTAAAAATCACAAATGATGATTTCATTAGGACCACGCAAGATAGACACGTTAAAGTTGTCCAAGATATCTTCTCCAAGATGCTCGCTAAAGACGATATTTATCTCGGCGAATATGAAGGATGGTATTGCAAAGACTGCGAAGCTTTCTGGACAGATACACAAGTTGGCCCTGATCATTTATGTCCTGACTGTGGTAGGCCAGTTCAAAAAGCTAAAGAAGAAGCGTATTTCTTTAGAACCGGTAAATATGTCGATAGCTTATTAAAGTTCTATGATGAGAACCCAAAATTCTTGGTTCCTGAATCAAGAAAGAATGAAATGATTAACACATTTATCAAACCAGGACTAGATGATTTATGTGTTTCTAGAACTTCATTTTCATGGGGTATTCCAGTAAGAGAAAACCCAAAACACGTCGTATATGTTTGGTTAGACGCTTTAACTAACTACATTACTGCCTTAGGCTATGATAGTGATCACCCAGAAAAATTTGAAAAATTCTGGCAAGATCCTGAATGTGAAACAATCCACATTTTAGGTGCTGATATCACTAGATTCCATGCGATTTATTGGCCAATGTTCTTAGAATCGCTTGGTTTAAGAAAACCAGACAGAGAATTCATCCATGGTCTTCTCATGATGAGAGATAGCAAGATGAGTAAATCAAAGGGTAATGTCGTTGATCCATATCCACTTGTAGAAAGATATGGTGTCGATGCAGTTAGATATTATCTAGCTAGAGAAGTCAGCTTCGGTAGTGATGGTAGCTTTACTCCAGAACAATTCGTAGAAAGAGTCAATGCTGACTTAGCAAATGCTTATGGCAACTTATTAAATAGAACTATTTCCATGATTGGAAAATATTTCCAAGGAACAGTCCCTGCTTATCAAGGTACAGTTACTGAATTTGATGGAAGTTTAGAAACCGCAATTGAAGTTGCGATTACTGAATATGAAAAAGCAATGGACGATTTAAGAATCACCGATGCGATCATTGCTGTTAATGATTTAGTTAATCGTAGCAATAAATATATCGATGAAACTACCCCTTGGGCATTAGCAAAAGATGAATCCAAACAAGCAGAACTCGCTAGTGTAATGAATCACCTCGCAAGAGCGTTATTTGTCACTTCACGTTTATATCATCCAGTCTTAGTTACTGCTGCTGATAAAGCTTTTGATCAACTTGGCTTACCAGAAGATAAGAGAGGATATGAAAATATTCACGATAAGCATTTATTAGATAACTCTGCGACTGTGAAAGGTAATCCTTTGTTCCCAAGACTTGACGCAAATATCGAAGTGCCATTCATCGCATCATTGATGAATGAATGTAAATAAGGTTATTCAACGAATAATATAAAGCAACCACAAGTGAAATACCTTGTGGTTTTCTTTATAAAAGAAAAGGCCACATTTCGTGACCTTAAATTAAATCTAATTCTTTCTTAATGCCTTCTTTATCAAGATTTTGACCGATGAAGACAAGTTTGATTAATTTATCTCCATATTTTTCGTCCCAATCATGAGCGAAGTTTTTATCATTTTTAATAAGCATTTGGATTTGTTGCTTACTTAATGTAACGCTATACCATTTGCCGTTAAGTGTGAGGCTAATTTGTTTGCCAGCAGATTCATAAACATAAACGTTCTTCTCTTCTTCAGCAAAGTAGCAAATGCCTTTAGCACGAATAATGTTTCTGCCATTGTTTTGTACCCAATCTAAGAATTTAGGTTTACTAAATGGTCTTCTACGATAGTAAACAAAGGTATTGATATCATATTCATCAGCAGTGCCTTCATCATCATTTTCATCAATGCCATGTTCATGGTGATGATGGTGGTGGTGATGGTGATGGTGACCTTCCTCATGTTCGTGATGGTGCTCATGTTCTTCATGATCGTGGTCATGGTGATGATGATGCTCATCTTCGTCTTCGCCATCATCGTCATCTTCGTCGTGGATAGAATCGGAATCAATTTCATTTGACCAGTCTTCAAATTCTCTAATCCATGCAGCGCTTGTCGCAGCTTCATCAAAATTAAATAACTTTGTATCAATCATATCGTCGACATCGACCTTGCAGTAGTCAACTTCGATAATTTTGGCTTTTGGTTGAATAGCTTTGACGGCTTTTTTGACTCTTTCGAGCTCTTCTTTAGTGATTTCACTAACTTTGTTAAGGATGATAACGTCACAGAATTCGATTTGTTGAATGATGAGATTTTCTAAGTTTTCTTCTCCTCTTTCAACTTCTGGTAAATGATCGCCACAGCCAAATTCATCTCTAAGTCTTAATGCGTCGGTAACAGACACGATTGCGTCTAATGTGTAATATTGTGGAAGCTTTTCTTTTGCGAATGTTTCTTCCATATAAGCGATAGTTTGAGCGATTGGTACTGGTTCACAGATACCACTTGCTTCGATAAGAATATGATCGAATTTTTCAGACGCTACTAAATCAGCGAGTTGTTCAATTAAGTCTTTTTTAAGTGTGCAGCAGATACAACCATTTTGTAATGCAACAAGACTATCATCTTTTCCAGAAACAACCCCGCCTTGAGAGATTAAATCTGCATCGATATTGACTTCACCGATATCGTTGACAATAACTGCCATCTTGTGGTTCTTTGCGTTTTTTAAAATATGATTAACTAAAGTAGTTTTACCACTTCCAAGATAACCAGTAATTAATGTAATAGGTACAGTTTTGAATGCCATATAATGACCCTCCATTCGGAATAACCACAAAAATAATAATGTTTATATATTGACTAGTCAAGCAAAGCACTCCTTAATGAGTGCTAATATCTATTATCTTTCTTCTTGCTATGAAGTATAATTGTTACACATGAATATTCTCGATTATTTAAGAACTTATAAAGACTTTTCCTTCAAAGAAGAACCATTTAACGAATGTGACGCACTTGCGCTCTCTTTGATTTCATATTTTCCTTTTGATCAATTAGAAAACCCAAAAAAAATTTATGATTCGAAGAGCTTACTAAATAGATTAGACAAAATGAATGATTTTGGCGTGAATTCTAGAAAAGAATCTTTACTAATTTTGCTTAAACTCATATGTTCTTCTTCTAGATATAAAGGCATAAAGTTTTTTAAATTTGAAAAAACCAAAAACGATAACGCTTTTATTCAATTCCAGGCGGTCTCTGTCGTGGTATTTGATTTTGTTTTTGTCTCTTTTTGTGGAACAGACTCATCTACAACCGGCTGGAGAGAAGACTTAAATATGTCTTGCGTTGATATCGTTCCTTCTGAAATTGAAGCGATAAGATATGCGAATCAAATTAATAAGTTTGTCCTCTTTAAGAAACTCATGATTGGAGGTCATTCTAAAGGTGGAAGATTATCTATCCGCGCCGCGAAAGGACTAGAGAAGAAAAAGAACTTATTTGGAGTGTATAACTTTGATGGTCCAAACTTTAAACCAGAGTTTTATGATGATGAATATGGACTAGTTGAACCTTTTATTAAAGAATATGCCCCTAACGAATCCATTATCGGTAGATTATTTACCGCTTCGCAGGACATTATTGTTATCTCCTCTAATCGTCACTTATTAAATCAACATGATGCTTATTCATGGCAAATTGATGGAACATCATTTATTAGAGAAGAAGATTTCACTGAACGTAGTAATAATATTGTTCGTTCAATTAATATCGCAATTGGAAAATATAATGATGAAATTAAGCAAAGATTCGTTGATTCCTTGTTTGATTTATTAGAGATGTTAGAAATAAAAGATTTCTCTTCATCCGAAATTTTAGCGGCCTCACTTAAATACGGGGTTACCCAACTTCCTAGGAAATGGAAAAACATCCCTAAGGAAGATAGAGATGTTTTGTTCAAAATTTTATTGTCTTTAGTAAAAGAATTTATTAAAGCTAGTTTTGCTTAGTCTCTACATCATCATTGAGATAAGAGACGTGATACAAAATCATCATCGGGAACATAAAGACATACACGAGATATTGGATTGCCTCGATGAATGAATATAAGACAAAAGCGAGAATTCCAAGCGACATCGAAATGGTGAGATTTGGATTCTTTTTATATGTCTTGATAATGACATAAAGTGAGTAACCTAAGAATGCAATATACACCAACAAATAGAAGATGCCACCTTCCGCTAATAAGCAAACATAGGAGGAGTGTGCTGGGAAAACAGGGTCTCCATTAGCGATATTCATTGGATAAAGCATCTCATTATATAAGCCAAATCCACGGCCAATCACCCACCAGCCATTTCTTAATAGTTGATAAGAATTATCCCAGATATAACTTCTTGTATCGATGGTGTTAGAACCAGTAACAGATTCTAATAGTTTATATACTGGTGATAAGAATTTTCCTTTTGTAAAATAGCTAATGCCAAACATCAATAAAGCAATAACAACTAAAGAACCTAAGACGATAAAAATGTTTCTATTTCTTTTTGGATGTTCTTTAAAGGTGACAATCAAGCGATAAATAACATAAATAGCGATAAGTAAAACCGAGATAATTAATCCTGTTTTACAATATGTAAATATCATGTTAACAAAGAATAAGCCAGCGAGGAGATAATACCACCACTTATTTTCAATAGAGTGATTAATGAAAGCAAAAACAATACCAATCATCAAGACCATACCATAAGCATTTCTATGAATAATAAAGCTCTTTAATGCATAGTCATAGATATTCGCATCTGGATCACCTTTACCTAATAATGTTTGAATAAACGGAATGAAGTTCGCATGTTCAAAAATAATGCTATAGACAAGCAAGGCGGCAATTAGAACAAACACCCCATAACCTAAGAATTTTATGAATGTGACATTTGTAAATCTTTTTGGAAAAATAAATAATCCAATATAGATAAAAGCAATGATTAAGACGGCATCCATCGCGAAAAATACATAATGCGTTGATGAGATTTTAAATGATACGGTTTCAATCATTCCAGCTTCGATGCCCGTTTCAGCGTTAGATACTCTAACTACAACATTTTCTACGAAGTTTGATGGTTGGATCATCACACCAAGCACACCAATAATCGCAACAAATATCGCGATATAACTTATATATCTATGTGGAGCGTTTCCAGCTTTAAATTCATCATATATATAATATCCCCAGCATACTGCGGCGATAATAAAACAAGGAATAATTGCCCATAGAGGGAAAGCAACATCATCCGGATTAGAATATTGCATGAATAATTGCCCAAATATCAAAAAAGGAATAAAAGCCAAGAATCCTAACAAGATGAATAAGTCGCTTCTTCTAAGTTTTAATGAGGCAATAAAATTCTTCATAATTATTTTCCTCAATTAATGTATCACATTATTGTGTATAATGTTATGGAAATTATGCCAAACAAAAATATTATTAAAGGAAAATGTGTTGATATATCAAGCGAAGGCAAGGGAGTTATCAAAACTGTCTATGGAGTTATTTTTGTCGACGCTCTTCTTTTGGGAGAAGAAGCAGAAATAGAAGTGACATATGCTAGAAAAGGTGTTGCCTATGGCAAAATAAGAAAACTTCTTTCAATGAGTAAAGATAGAATCCAACCTTTATGTCCAATCTCTACTTCTTGTGGGGGATGCGTCTTTCAAAACGCAACTTATGAATATGAGCTAAAATACAAAAAACATAAGGTCGAAGAAGACTTAAAACGCATTGGTCATCTTGAGAATGTAAAGGTTAATGATGTTATTGGCATGAAAGAACCAACCCATTATCGAAATAAGATTCAAGTTCCATTTGGAAAGGAAAATAAGCGGGTTGTGTATGGTTTTTACAAAGCAAACACTCATAAAATCATTCCAATTAAGCAGTGCAATATTGAAGATAAAAAAGCTGGTCCAATTTTAAATGCGATTGCGAGGTTATTGGAAGAATATCGTATCGATCCATATAATGAAGATTATCGCACTGGAATTATCAGACACGTTTTAATTAGAACAAGTTTATCCACGGGAGAAGTAATGGTGGTTCTTGTTGCTAATGTTGATACTTTCCCAGGAAGAAACAATTTTGTTAAAGAACTCGTAAATAGATGCCCTGAAATATCAACAGTGATTCAAAATACAAATAAGAGAGACACAAATGTCATTTTAGGTGAAAGTGAAAAATTGCTATATGGTAAAGGTTTTATTACTGACGAAATCTTGGGCTTAAAATTTAACATTTCTTCTCAATCTTTCTTCCAAGTCAATCCGATTCAGGTTAGAGAGCTATATGGCAAAGCCATTGAATACGCACATATTACCAAAGATGATGTGGTTTTAGATGCGTACGCAGGTGTATGCACAATCGGTTTATTATGCGCCCCACACGCTAAAAAAGTTATAAGTGTAGAAGTGGTGAAAAGCGCGGTTATTAATGGAAGAAATAACGCAAAACTTAATGGCATAGATAATATCGATATAATCGAAGCTGATTGCACAGAATATATAAATAAAAACTTACCGCATTTTGATGTAGTGATTATGGATCCACCTAGGAAAGGAAGCACACCAGAGTTTTTAAACGCCGTGATGAAAATAAAACCTTCAAGAGTGGTTTATGTTTCTTGCGATCCATCTACGTTAGCAAGAGATTTAGCCATCTTGAAAGAATGCTATGAAATTAAACAAGTACAGCCGGTCGACATGTTCCCTAGAAGCTTTCACATTGAAAATGTGGCGGAACTTTTTTTGAAAAAATAAATGT
>JAILBR010000001.1 GCA_024680795.1 Bacilli bacterium
AGAAAATTGTCGCTTTAGGCCTTGGCTTAGGTCTATTAGGTGGCACCGCAGTGGGATTAGGTCAAAAAGGCGTGAAAGTTGCTAAAGCGGATGGCTTAGAAACTTACATTCCAATGGAAGCTGCATTCTTTACTAACTGGACTAATGATGCAGGTTCATTCGCCGGAACAGACGCAAGATTCTGGGGTGAAAACTATTCCTTTGAAGCCCTTGATACCTTTTTCCGTGGTGAAAGCGCAGAAGGTTGGACAGGCACATTAACATCCAGAACTTGGAAACAACACACCCAATATGTTTATTTCCAATTAGGTGGCGCAAGAGACTTTGATCATGGCGATAATGGACACGCTCACTTAGTGTTCCATGTCGGTGGACAAAATTTTGATTTTTACAACAACACATTTGTCGAAAACCCAATGACTCTTCGTTATTTCAAGATTTCCGATGAATTATACGCCACATTAGACAAAGAAAACGGCTTTGATATGTCAGTCGATGTTGTTGACCCAGTTGGTTATGGTTATGGCTTCGTTAACTTAGGTTATTTCCATGTTAACCAAACATTAGAATCCACAAGTGATGCAATGAGATATTTCCTCAACCACATGAGCACTGATAGCCGTGAATGGGAAGTTAATAAGAGACAAGAAATCATGAATACATATTATAATAACGCCGATCAAAGAGCAGTGTTCTTTGCTCCTGTTAATAATATCGATGAAAGTTTCTCCTCTAACGCCGATTTCTTAAATCATTGGTATTTTGATCATAGATTCTTCAACAACAATTACGATACAGAAAAACATTTCGATAAAGTTATCGGTACCGATAATTATCGTCCAGATGCCCCAACCAATATGCCATTCAACAACGATGGTGGATTCTTTAGAGGTTGGTATGAAGGCTCTGTTGATGCTGGTTTCGTTGCTTCCGATGGTCTTAGATATAGATTTGTTTCCCGTCCATTTGTTTTAAGTGGAACCGGATTAATTAGTATTAAAATGGCTGGCAAAGCATCCTTACATGTCATCGATCCATCTGTCTTAAACGATGGTAATACTGCTGACTTAGCATGGATTGACAATAAAGGCATGCAAATGGATGGCGATGCAGCTAACATGGCGCGAAGTGGTTTCAATACCACCGCGATGGTTAGACACGTTATCAACTTAGAAGCTTACTTAGGTAAAACAATTCAATTAGCCATTTCCGACTATGATGAATCCGGTTGGTCCGCAGCATACTTTGATTCCTTAGTGACAAATTATGCTTCTCGTCCAGGGTACAAAGTGGAAGTTGCTACACAAACAAACAATAGTGGTACATTCTATCCTGCTTATAGAGATATTTACATCAACTCCGCTTGTAAAACTGATGGCAACCAATTTGGTGTCATTTATAATGCTGGTAACGGTGTTAATACTGCTGATGATAATGCTATCCTCAACCACGTTGATGCTTCTGATTCCTTAGCAGCTTATAACGTTTGGAAGAGCTACATTGATGTCGCAAGAAGTGGCAATCAAGGTAGTAGCTTTTGTTCTGTTAAAACATCCGATGATGTTAAAGCAGTCCTCACAAGCTATGAATCTTTAAACGCTGATGCAAAAGCTATCGTCTGTGCTTCCGATGATTTCCAAAGAAACGGTGAAGGCGATTGGTGGAACATCAACCCAACCATTTACACCCCAGAGCATGAATATAACATGAGTTATTCTCTCCATTATTTAGGCTCCTTAAATGGTTATAACAACGTAAACCTTTCTCTTGGTTTCATCACTTTGAATAACGATTCATCCACAATTGTTGTTGTCTTATTTACAATTATGTTGGTCGTTTCCTTATTCTGCTTAGTTGTAGCCAAGAAAAAGAGAGCTAACAACTTATAGTAAATAAAGGCCGAGTTCAAGCTCGGCTTTTAAAATCATAAAGGAAGATATTATGTTAATTTGTATAGGTGAAATCCTCGTTGATATATTTGATGATGGTCATCATAGAGATATTCTCCCTGGTGGCGCTCCTTTCAACGTGGCGTGTAACGCATTATTGTACACGGATAAGGTTACATTCTATGGTGCTGTAGGCCATGATGATAATGGAAAGCTATTATTAGCCACTGTTAATAGAAGAGGGTTTTATCAACCACATATCAAAGTGCTAGAGGATAGATATACCTCTAGAGCGATAGTGACTCTTAATAATGGAGAACGTTCTTTCCATTTTGAAAGAGATTTAGGCGCGGATTATATCTTAGATATCAATGATATCGATATATCTTCTATTAAGGATGATGATATCATCCATATCGGTTCCTTAATGCTCTCTTATCAAGAGGGGAGAGATTTCTTTTATCAATTAGTAAATAAAATACGCACATACACGCATGCGAAGATATCTTTTGATATCAATTATCGCGATGATATCTTTTCTAGCCCAGATGAGGCTAAAAACGTATTTTTATCCGCATTAAAGGAAGCGGATATCCTTAAATTCTCAGAAGAAGAAATATCTTTATTCTCCAAAGAGAAGAATATAACTAAAGCATTAGATGGATTATTAAATGATAAACAGATTGCCGTGGTGACTTTAGGATCAAAAGGTTCTATCTATTATCATAGTGGTCATACAGTGCATGTTAATACCTATCCTGTTAAACCCGTGGACACAACAGGCGCAGGTGATGCTTTCTATTCCTATTTCCTATCTTCTTTAATCAATCATCCAACCTTAATCAATAGTGATAAAGATATCATCCACTATTTAACAAGAGCGAATGTTGTTGGAGGATTAGCTACCTTAAAAAAAGGCGCGATTGATTCCGCGCCTAATGAAGAGATGATTGATGAATTCTTAAACAAGCAATAAAAATGGTCGAAGCAAGCGCTTCGGCTTTTTATTATCTATTAACATTCATCTATAATGAGACTATGGCAAATAAAGTACGTAGACTTTAAATGGTAAAAAGAAAAGAGCCACATTTAATTTGTGGCTCCTCATCTATAAAAATGCTGTATGTTATTCAAGCATCTTTTTGCCTTCCCAAACATAGAAGAAGACAACGATAGCTAAAATTAAGTTAACAACGCCTATAATAATTGCAGATAAAGCAATGATGGTGGCAAAGAAACCAGTTGGGTTTTTAATAAATGTAGCTAGAACATTTAATAAAAGGCCAATGAATTCTAAACCTACAAGAACAAGACCAATAAGTCTTCCTTTTGCTGCGGTAGCGGGTCTATTTACTTTGGTTGCTAATTCACTAATGCCATAAACAATGAATAATGAAACAACAAAATTAATTAAACCATTGATAATTGAAATGATGCCTTCCACTAATTCACTAACACGGCCATTAAAGAAATTATTAACAACAGAGATGATGATCAATAAAATAACAAGCCAGAACGCTCTATGATGGAAGACTGAATCTTTACCACTTTGATACAAACCAACGAATTGTAAAATAGCACCGATAATGAGTAAAATACCACCAACGAGGACAAGAATGCCTCCGATAGCGGGCATGCCAAGATAAACTAAAAGTGCACCAGTAAAGACTAAAATTGCGGATAAAACAACTAATACTTCAGCATAAAATAGTTTGGCTACACCTTTGCGTGCGTTTTCTAATTTCATAATTAAGACTTTCTCCTTTTTTTATTATAATTATTTGTCTTTCTAATAAAGTATTATATTTTGATTATTTAACATATTTCAGCAAGAAGTCCCCCACATCAATTTGATGACTACCTCTATAGGTGGGATGAATTGCTAATTATAAACGTTTATAAAAACAAGTAAATTTCTATATAAACAGCAAATATTTGTTGAGAATATATCAATAAATTGATATACTAATAATAGGAAATTGGGATATGGAAATGGCTAAAAAACCATTTTTATATCCCTTTATTTATCTAAAATCTATGATTAGAAAAGCTTATAAGTATCGTATCTATCCAAATACTGAGCAAAAGATCTTCTTTGCTAAATGTTTTGGCTGTGTTCGTTTCTTTTATAATAAGTCTCTTTCTGATATGAACGATATATTTAAGGAAAGACAAGAATTTAAAAACATCACCCCTGCATCTTATAAAGAAGATTATCCATTTTTAAAAGAGGTTGATTCGTTGGCTTTAAGTAATGCTCAACTTAATAGAAACGCTGCTTTTAAGGCATTTTTTAGACATCAAAATAGTTTTCCTAAATATAAATCTAAAAGAAACGATCAATCTTATACAACTAACAATCAAAAAGGTTCTGTTAAATTCTCTTCTAATAATCGATATATCTCTATCCCTAAATGTAAGAGGATAAGAATTAAAAAACATCGAGACTTTATCGGAATAATTAAATCAGTAACCATTTCTAAAACATGTGATGAAAAATATTATATTTCTTTACTTACGGAAACTGATATTAAAGCATTAATACCGGTAGATAAGGCAATTGGATTAGATTTGGGAATTAAGGATTTGATTATTGATAGTAATGGTAAGAAATATAAAAACCATAAGTATCTAACCAAATCGCAAAATAAACTTGCTAAAGAACAAAGAAAACTCTCTCATATGCTAGTAGGCTCTTCTAATAGAAACAAACAGAGAATAAAGATTGCTAGGATATATAGAAAGATAAATAATCAAAGAAATGATTATCTCCATAAGTTATCTAAACACATCATCAACGAAAACCAAGTGATATGTGTCGAAGATCTTAAGGTGAATAAAATGACCAAGGATAATGACTATAACAAATCTATGATGGATGCTTCTATGTCAAGGTTACTTACTATGCTTGCATATAAGGCATCTTGGTATGGTAGGACAATAGTTAAAGTTCCGCCTCACTATGCTAGTAGTCAACTCTGTTCATCATGTGGATATAAAAACTCTATCACTAAGAATCTATCTATTAGGAAATGGACTTGTCCTAAATGTGGATCTATTCATGATAGGGATATAAACGCTGCAAATAATATTCTAAGTAAGGGAATAGAAATACTTACAAAGGATGGGACACATCCGGATAGCTTGTTTATGCTTGGCTCGCTAGAGTCATCGAGCAAGAAGCCCCCACTTCTTTAAGTGGTGGGAGTATGTCACTAGATCCCTTTACCACCTTTCATTCCTCCTGTTTACTACATTTTACTACATTTTACTACAATTAGTTATTTAGCTAGATATTCATATTCTTATTTCTAAAGAAATAATACATTTTTTATTTGACTATTTTTTTAAATATTTCATATAATAATTGTGCAAAGCGAAAGCGACACGGAAGTCCCATCCTTGTTGGCGACATGCGATGCAACTCGTAACTATCATCC